>CAZZZH010000131.1:0-11872 GCA_964658445.1 Ilyomonas sp. | reverse complement strand
GTGGTAGATATTGAACAACTCTATGGCGCTAAGCCTGAAGTGATGAAAGTAGAATTAAAACTTTGGCTGAATATGATTGAAACGCATTATGGAGTAAAGCCCATCATTTATACCTATGTTAGTTTCTATGAAAAATATCTGGGTAAAGATTTCGATGGTTATCCTTTATGGATTGCGCATTATGTGCAGCGAAGAGAACCGCGCATTAAGCGCGACTGGCTATTCTGGCAATTTAATGAGCATGGCACGGTGAACGGAATCTCTTCTAACACCGACTTCAATGTTTTTCATGGTGATACCGGTTCGTTTAAAGAACTGCTAATAAAATAAAAAGCCTGTAGTATAATCACATGCTTTTTTATTATTGTGTTCGCTTGTTAGACTTGCTTTAGTATGCGTTCGTTTCACCCTTAAAAATATTAATTACAGTCATAAAGAGGATCTTAATATCAAGCATCAGGCTCCAGTTTTCCATATACCAAATGTCATGTTCTACACGCTTTTCCATCAGAGACGGATCGGCTGTTTCGCCGCGGTATCCATTTACCTGCGCCCATCCTGTAATACCTGGTTTCAATAGCTGGCGAACCATGTATTTATTGATAATAGCACTGTATTCTTCCGTATGCAACAGCATGTGCGGGCGGGGTCCGGTGATACTCATATTGCCAATAAGCACATTGAAAAATTGTGGCAGTTCATCAATACTGGTTTTTCGCATAATACCGCCAATCCAGGTGATGCGCTTATCGTTTTTAGTAGCTTGCCTGGCGTCGCTGTTGTCATTAACCGTCATGCTTCGGAATTTATAACACCAGAACGGTTTGTTATCTTTTCCAGAACGTTGTTGTTTAAAAAATATCGGACCTCTTGAAGACAGCTTGATAAGAATAGCTAAAACAGGCGTAAGCCAAGAAAGGAAAAGAAGGATGGCGGCAATACTTACCAAAAGATCGAAGAATCGCTTGCGTAAACTATTCCTGGTTTTTTGCAATGGCTCTGCACGCAGGCTGATTACGGGCATTTCACTGATAAAATCTACATGATGATAGTTGGCGTTGTCAAACTTTTTTGTTGTAACAAACCTAACTCTTACACATTTGTTTTCGGCTTCTTCTGTTAGTTCGTGCACCAACTCGTTTTCAGTCGGCAGAATGGTAGAGTATATTTCCGTAACGTCATTCTCAACCGCATAATCCACGCAATCTTTCATATTACCGATGATATTGCCGCTTTTGTCAACCGATAGCTGGCGGCTGGTTCCAAAAATACCGGTAAGATTATAAAAGGTTTTATTGTTGTTGAAATATTCAGCCAGTTGCAGAGCATCTTCGTTGTAACCTACAATCGCAATCTTTTTTTGTGTTACTACTGTTTTGAAAACAAATTCTGTAACATAGGTAAGAAGGAAGCGGCTGAGCAATAAGAGCGCTGCCATGAATACAAAGGTAGCAGCCACAAAACGTTCGTTAAAGTTAGAAGGACTGAGCAAATAGTAAATAACTGTAAAGGAAAGAAAGTGCCCAAATAGGGTACGCCAGGTGCAGCGAAGCGTGAACTCTGTAACCGATAAGGTAGCATAGGTATAAAGCCGGAACACATGAGAAAATAAAACCCAAAGCGCATTAAACAGAAGCAAAGTGCAAAACGTAAAGAAGTTACTGGATGAGTGAAGCTGAAGAGGGGTAATAAGATTGATGATAAGAAACGGAAGATTATTATTGATAAAATCGCTGAGCAACAGCACCAGCCTCAGCAAGTAAAACTTTTTGTTTCCCATAGCTTCATTGTCAGTTTGCGGTTAAAAAGTTGATATTTGAGCGTCGCAAAAATACTGAATTTAATGACTTTGTGCGCATCTCATTCTGTGTTCCCATTTACCCATGCATTAGTAGCCGTTTCATTTTATTACATTTGCCCACTTTAAAAACTCAGACCATGCCGTCTACTCCTATTGCCGCATTAGACAAAAGCCGTTTGCCTCGCCATGTTGCAGTGATTATGGATGGGAACGGCCGTTGGGCAAAAGAGAAAGGACAAGACCGGCTGTATGGTCATTCGCATGGCGTAGAGAGTGTGCGGCAGGTAACGGAAGGAGCTGCTGAGTTGGGCATTGGTTATCTTACCCTGTATGCCTTCAGCACCGAGAACTGGGATCGTCCGCAGCCGGAAGTTACCGGACTGATGGTGCTGTTGGTAGATACGATGCGAAAAGAAATTGCTACGCTTAATAAAAACAATATTCGCCTGCATGTTATTGGCGCTACAGACATGTTGCCTAAGGAAACACAGCATGAATTAAATGAAGCTATAAAAGAGACTTCGGTGAATACAGGACTAAACCTGATTATAGCACTTAGTTATAGTAGCCGATGGGAAATTTTGCGCGCCGTAAAGAATATTGCTGAAGATGTGGAAGAAGGCAAATTGAAAACTGAAAGCCTTACAGAGTCAATATTTCAGAGCTATCTCTGCACCAAAGATTTCCCCGATCCCGAACTGATGATACGCACCAGCGGTGAGCACCGGATTTCAAACTTCTTACTTTACCAACTGGCCTACGCGGAATTGTATTTTACCGATGTGTATTGGCCGGATTTCCGCAAAGAAGATTTGATAGAAGCCTTGCTGAATTATCAGAACCGCGAAAGAAGGTTTGGAAAAATCAGCGAACAAATTATTGAAAGCTGATGTATTGAATATTGGATCTAGTCTCTGGCTTTTGCTTCGACAACGCGATAGATTTTCTTCCTTCTTACTTCTGAAATTGTATTACCATTGCGCTGTCGTTGTTACGTGCTAATACATAAGCGGGTTTGCCGGCAATGCTGATGCTTTTCATATTGCGCACTTCGCCTTTTACCTGTAATCCATTCAGGCTTTGCGCAGTAAACCGATCATTTCCTTTGTTGACTAAAATAGTTCCGTAATCGGCGTCGTACCTGCCCATTTCTATGTTGTTCTCATCATAATTTCCAAACAGCAGAATGTCGGGCAAACTGTCGTGGTTCGCATCAACAACGGTTGCCGTTTTAAACGGTGAAAGCTGCGCCTGCCAGGGCATAGGCTGAACAGAAAAATGCATCTTTCCATCGTTGATTAAAATGGCATTGGAGAAATCATTGGCTGTAAACAATTGCGATGCATTCAGCTTATCTTGCGGGAACATATCTGTAAGCGATGCTTTGGCGAAATCTTCTGCGTAGAGATATTGTTTTTTCAAACCGGGCATTTGTCGCTGAAGCTCATCTTTACTTGCAAAAGCCAGTTCTTTGTTGTTCAGGTAATACGTAAGCAACTGCTCTTTGGTGCCGTTGTTATCAAAGTCGTTGTAGTACATGCGCACTGGCTGGTCAATGGTAGCTTTTAGCCGGCTGTTTAATCCTAAATTTCCCGCTACCAGGTCAATGTCGCCATCGTTATCAATATCCACTGGCAGCAGAAAATTCCACCATCCTTTTTTATCGGTAAGATATTGTTTGGTAAAATGACCTTTGTCGTTGATGAACGCAACGATGCCATCCCATTCCAGCGAAAGCAATAAATCATTATCGCCATCCTTATCAATATCGTACCAAAGCCCACCGGTTACAAACCCAATGTGGGAAAGGCTTTCAGCATAGTTAGCCGTTACATCGGTAAACTTTCCCGTACCGTCATTCATTAGCAAATACGATTGCGGAATTTTGCCGTAGGCTGTGGGCACAACACGCCCGCCGATAAATAAATCCATCTTGCCATCGCCATTAAAATCGTATGGTAACACGCAGGATGCGGTCATGTACAAGTTGGTAAAGGCATCCAGCTTCTTGGTAAGGTTTCCTGCGCCATCGTTTAGGTAAACGCGGGGCAACAAATGATCGTCGTTGCCATAATATTCATTACCACCGCTGGCAATAACAAGGTCGGGATAATGATCGTTGTTTACATCCACCCACACTGCATCCACGTCTTCCCACATGCTGTCTTTATCCAATGCGGGCTCGGGTATTTTTTCAAACCTGCCTTCTTTATTTTGTATAAAGACAGCTGGCTTTTCACGCTTGGAAGCACCGATGAAAACATCATCGGTTCCATCGCCATTAATGTCGCCAACCGCAAGCGCCGGACCTTCGCGCGACACCATGTGTGGCATCAGCCGCTCACGGTCGAATTCTACAAATGAGTTTTCGTTATGTTTATACAGCAAACCGGTTTGTTGGGTAATGTCTGTTACCGGCGAAGTCGGATTTTTAAAATGATGCTGAATGATATTATAATCGAACAGTGGCAAGCCTTTCGTGTAAGTGAGCGTTGCCGTGCGCAGCGTATCTTTTTGCCAATTGATGCGCTCGTAAGTATTGTCGTTCCAGATGACGATTATACTATCTACCTGTGCGTTTTCCAGCCCTACATGCACCGGCGTTTGCATACTGGACAGGAAGCCGCGTACCGGGTAATTTTCATACGTGCGGATGCTGTCTTTTGCAAAGACAATAATCTTTGAACCCAGCGCATTGATGTTGTTCTTATCGCCCTGTAGTCTGAAGTCTATATACTTTTTCTTCCTTGCATCGTTGCTTTTGTTTTCATAGACCAATACCGGATCGTTGATGTTGTTGACCACAACATCCAGGTCGCCATCACCATCTAAATCGGCATAAACTGCACCGTTGGAAAAAGTAGGTACATCGCCTTTAATTTCGCTTGCCACATCGGCAAACTGAAGGTTGCCTTCGTTCTTAAAAAACTTGTTGGGAATCTTGATCTCAGGAAACCTGCCTTCGAGGGAAAGATCTTTCTTACTCAGGTTGTTGGTGCGTATATTTTCCTGCAGCTCATCGTTCGACACAAAGTTTAAAAAGTCAATATCGTTAAGCCTTTTGGGAATGCCGTTGGAGATAAACAAGTCTTTCAAACCATCATTGTCAAAGTCCATCCAAAGCGGCGCCCAGCTCCAGTCGGTAGCGGCAACGCCGGCATATAAACCCACCTCACTGAACACGCCATTGCGGTCGTTTAACTGTAGATTGTTGCGCGTGTACTGATGGGTGTAGCCATAGCCAACTTTCATGTTGAACATGTCGTATCCGTCTTCGCCAAGAGAGCGTTTTAGGATGTAGGGATCACTTGGTAGCATATCCATACTGATGATTTCAGGATAGGCGTCGTTGTTTACATCGGCTATATCAATGCCCATGGAATACTGGCTGGTATGCTGCAGGCAGGTAGTATCTTCGTCTTTAAAAGTGCCGTTGCCCTGGTTGATATAGAGATAATCATCTTCGTGAAAATCGTTGCCAATATACAAGTCGGGGCGACCATCCATATTTATATCAGCCACGCAAATGCCAAGACCATAACCAATGACGGAACTGTTGATGCCGGCTTCTTTTGTTACATCGGTAAACTTACCATTGCCATCATTACGATACAGGTGGTCGCCCGACACGGCACTGGCTGTGGCCAGCATTTGTTTACGGGGTCCAAATGTGCCGTTTTGATGAATGGAATGATTGAGCAGATACATATCTAAATCGCCATCGCCATCGTAATCGAAGAAAGCTACCTGCGTGCTGAAGCCGGAGAAATCGAGACCCATTTGCGCAGCTTCATCTTTATAATGCGGAACACCGTTTTTGTCGATGCCGGTGCAGATCAGAAACTGGTTCTTGCTGTTGAGAACTTCGTACTTGCCAACTCGGCAAATATAGATGTCGAGCAAGCCATCGTTGTTGATGTCTACTACCGATACGCCGGTACTCCAGCCACCATCGTTGGGTATCTCTGCCTGCGCCGTAACGTCGGTAAACTGCAGACTTCCTTTGTTTAAAAACAATTTATTCTGACCCTGATTGCTGGCGAAGAAGAGATCGGTTTTACCATCGTTATTGAAGTCGCCGGCACCAATACCGGCACCGTTGTAGAAGTACATGTAATGAAATACATTGAACTGCTCGGTGGGTGTAAGTTTGTTTGTAAAATTGAGTCCAGTGGTTTTGCTGTCGTGTACTTGGAACAGTGGCGGCTGTTGCGGTTTTGAAGTGCAACCCAAAGTGGCCGTTAATATAATAAGATAAGCGAGTAGTCTGTTAGGCACGTGTCCGATCGTTCGTTAAGAAGCGACTAAATTAACGGAATTGAAAGAATGGCTGAGAAGTAATTTGTTAATTGAAATCTTGACAACAAGCCGGGAATAAAATGAATAATTTTACAACAATGCCCGCACGCTTGCCCTGCCTATGTTTACCGTTCGCGAATCGCCGGGTTTGCGTCCCTCATACTCAAAATTTAGCTCGATGTTGTTAAGCAATCGTTTGGTAAAACTGAGGTTCCATAAAAAATTTTTGCCGGGCAGTAAACCGCCGAGCATGATGTAGCTGGTGGTTGTATTGTCGGCGCCTGTGTAGGTAATATTGCTGACTGTGAACTTGGCGGTAAGGCTGGTGTTGCTAACGGCATTATAGCGACTTTCGAGACTGATGGAATGAGTGGTGGATTGCTCTCCGCCATATTGCGGATCGTTCTTTTGCTGCTGATAATTATAACTGCCTTGCACGCGAAAAGTAGTGCCGGCGGTGTATGACAAGCGCGGCTGTAGCGACCACTGACTGATGTAATAGTTGCGGTTGCTAAACGATGGTGTAAGAAGGCTGTTGCTGCCGATGCTTTGCGCAAGCTCGATGGTATACACTTTTTTAAGATTGAGGTGCTCGCGGCTGTTCCATTGTTGCAGGCGATGGCTTTCGAAACCATACGTGAGTAATGATTTATTGTAGTTGGTAAGTTGTGTGATATCAGCACCCCACACCGGGCTGCTGCGGTTGAAGGCAAGCGTATTGCTGATGATATAATTCAATGCTAAGAGCGAAGTATCAGTTACATTGTGCCCGAAAGGATTGTATAGAGGATGCCCGTTGGCAATTTGCTTTTGCCCGGTTTGTAACGAAGATTGAAGGTAAAAACGAGTGATGATATTTTTGAAATGTTTGTTGTGAATCTTAGAAGCCAGCGCTTTTGGCGTAAGCGAAAAACTATAGGTAAACTGGTTGTAATTTGCTTTGATATATTCGTTCGTGGGTGTAAAAACGCGAATGTATTTTGCTTGGTCCTGAAAGAGCGCAAGCTCGAATTCGTTCAGTTGCGGAATGCCGTCGCCGTTGTAATCATTCCACGTATACTGACCCAAACCAGCCGCCACTTCTATATATGAATAATCGCGTTTCTGTTCCTGCCCGGAGCCAATTTCATAGATGAGATTACCAGTTAGAAAACCGTTCCATTCGTTGACGGCATATTCGGCTCTGCCCAGCAAAGTGTTGTCAGAGGTTTGATTGATGAGTTTCGACTGCGTAACAAATAACTGGCGATACGTAACATTCAGACGGAACTGCTCATTTTGGTTTTTTAATAATTCAGTTTGCAAATTATAATTGTGACTTCTGTCCGTTTGCAACAACGCTTTGCCAACCGGCAACTGGTTGCTTCGTGTGAAGTAGGTGAACGACCATTTATCGGCTTTCGAAGGATCGCTTTTAAGATAGGCACTTAGTGTTTCAAATGCAAACGAGACGGGCGTAACCGTATCGGCAATTATGTTTTTGATTTCATTATGTTCTAGCACATACGAAGCTCCGGCAACATAGTTTTTCATCTTGTAAAGTGTCTTGCTCAGGTCGATTGTCGGTCGCAAATAAAAGCCTTTATCAAACGGCTGGCTGATGTTGGTAAGGTTAAACACATCATAGAGGTGCCAGCCTTTTGCTTCGTAAGTATGCGTGATGATATTGCGGTATCCTTTATAACCATCGCTGCGCAAATAAGCACTGAGGTTGTACTGCACGCTGTTGTTTTTATTATCATTTACCTGCAGTGTAAATGAAGGCAACTGCTCTGTAGCATAGTTGGTAATTATAGGCAATCCCCAATCTCTGGTAAACTCAACGGCACGCAACCTTTCAACCGGTCGGAAGTTTTTATCAACCCATTCGTAGCCTGCACTTCCCAGCAAAAACAGTGGTTTGCTTTTGGCTGTTTTCCAGGTTTTTTTCTTGGTAAAAACCAGCCTGCCAGCATAACCCATGTCGTCGCTTTTTTGTTTTTCTGAAAAGGTATTTACATTGTATTTACTCGATGCCAACTCGACTGAAACCACGGTGTTTTCATTCCACCTGTATTCGCCGCTTACACTGATAACCTGCTGTTGTTTGGGCGTTACCAAAAAAGCGGCGGCTTCGTAAGAGCCTTGCAAAACGCCGTTTTGCGGTGCGATCCACTGATACACTTTGCCATTGGCAGCAGAGGAAGAAAGAATATAATTGCCTTTGTTGTTGCCAACTTCAATAAACGATAAATCGTACTTCGCGCTGTCTTTATCGGTTGAATACACATATACGGAATCGTGAACCCCATTTACCAGCGTATCGGTTCGCCGGTATAAAATTTTGGTAGCTGAAAAACTATCAATGCCGGCAACCGGGTAGTAGGCATTTTGAATGCTGTCGCCAAGGTTGGCAAGAAACTGTTTTTGCTTTGTATCTAATGTTTGGTTGATAGGAGAATTCTTTGCATCGGCGTTGCTATAGGCAGATACATTGAGCGAAAATTTGTTGCCGAAAGAAACCGTGTTACTGCCATACAACATCGAGTTCAGAAAGTTGCGGTCGGCATACTCAAACTCTACCTGCACGCGGCGGTCTTTGGTTATCATTTGCTTGGGCGTAAACGTTATCTCAGCGGTGTTGTAATTGATGATATAATCGGCATCTTCGCCACGCTGCATTTGAACGCCATCAATAAATACCTTTTCGGTTCCGGCAAGCACCACAAAGTAGAGTTCATTGTTGTTTCCTTCTAAACGATAAGGTCCCTGGTTGCCCTCCTGAACCGCTAAAATATTTCTTGCAAATTTGCCTTTCGCAATGGCTCCACTCAGTAAAATATTGTCTCTTGTGTTCTTGTTGATGTTGAAGTTTTGCTCGTAAGAAATGCCTTGCAGACGTTTATAAAATTTCAGAAAATAGGCGTTGTTCCTGCGCAGGTCGATGTCGCCTAAATTTATCTCCCAGTCGCGTTTTTTAAACTGTAAAAGAATCTTATCAAACTCGTTTAGTTGCTGTGTAGTTCCATCCGGTTGTATGGGGATGTTGTTATCGGTGATGGCAGCAGAGAGCTGGATGCTGTCACCGATAATGCCATTAATCTGCAAATTCAGTTGCGAGTTAAAAACAGCATCCTGCGTATTACCCACACTCAAGCTTCTTCCAAAGCTTCCGTTATAATCAAGCTTACCGAAATTGAAAAAGGCATTATCGGTTCTGCCGGCTGCATGTCTCGGTCGTTCGACAATAAAGTTATTGCGGATGCTGTCGTAAGAAAGGCGGTGTACGGATTGATTAAAACGGAAAGAAAACACACGATACATTATTGAAACACTGTCTTTCCCTATTGGTCGCTTCCACCTCAGTGTTGCGTTGATGAAGTCCGACGAATAATACGAGGTGTCTGTGTCTGGTATTAGCAAAGAGCCTGGCACAATGCTCAGCGTATCTAACACGACAAAGCCTTTGGTAGCAATCGTTTTCTTTCGCAGGTTGCTTACCTGCGCCTTCAGCGATAGCACGGCTATTAGTAAAAAGCAAAGAAATAATATCGGTAAGCATCGCAGCATTCTACAGTTTCAGTATCACAGGTATTGCGGGTAAATATAAAACGAGGAAACGGGATAAGAATTGTTTGCCCGAATATCTGCCGCCATTCACCGGATAAAACACACTTAACAGAGAATTATTATTTTCATTCTCTAGTTATCCAAAGATTCTTTTTATGTTTGCACTGTTAATTTGAGTTCTTCAGTTTATCGTAAGTAGTAGTTATTTTCGTCCACGCATCTTCTTGCTAAAGTTAATACGTCTTCTTCCACCTGTTGTCTCAAGTATTATTTACAAACAATTTTTTTAGAATGAACATTTATGTTTCAAACTTAAGCTTCAACGTACAGGATGATGACTTAAGAGGTTTTTTTGAAGAGTATGGCGAAGTAACTTCAGCCAGAGTTGTTATGGACAAAATGACCCAGCGCAGCCGTGGTTTCGGTTTCGTTGAAATGTCTGATGACACTGCTGCCAACAAAGCAATTGCTGAATTGGACGGCGCTTCCGTAGAAGGAAGAAATATCCGCGTAACCGTAGCTAAGCCCCGTGAAGAAAGACCAAGCGGTGGCGGCGGTGGTGACCGTGGCGGTTTTGGTGGCGGCGGCGGTGGTCGTCGTAACTTTGGCGGCGGCGGCGGTGGAAACAGCGGCGGCGGTGGCGGAAGATGGTAATATTCTTCATCCAGCTTATTATAGAGAGCGTTCAGATTTGAACGCTCTTTTTTTATTCAGAATTCGGTGCCACTTTTAGATAAATGCCTTCGTGTGCAATGCAAATTTTACTGGTAAACGATTGTAACTTTTTGTCACATTCTTAAACATCTTATTATCATAAAATCAGGCTTGCTGATATCTGAGCACGATAGTCCGTGCCGTCTGTGCTTTATATTTGCCTGATTAATATTTCCAACACATGCGTTATCTCCTCACCATTGCATTGCTATTATTTACTATGACATTGTTTGCACAAAATCCTATCTTTTATTTATTGGTTGGTACTTATACAAAGTCGCCCGGCAAGAGCGAAGGCATTTATGTTTATAAGTTCAATCCTAATAAGGCAGAAGTAACTCCTGTTGGCAGTATCAAAGCTGAAAACCCATCCTATCTCACCATTTCGAAAGACCAAAAATATGTGTATTCGGTGAACGAAAACGGAGATGATAAAGGTGCGGTCAGCGCTTTCAGCTTTGACAAACAAAAAGGCGAATTGCATTTTATTAATTCGGTTCCAAGCGGTGGCGATAATCCGGCTTATGTATCTATCGACTCTTCACAGAAATGGTTAGTTACAGCTAACTACAGCGGTGGTAACATCAGCGTTTTTAAAATCGGCGACGGCGGCGCGTTGCAGCCGGCTACACAAACGCTGGCCCACGATGGTTATGGGGTAAACGTTTCGCGACAGGAACAACCGCATCCTCATAGCGCAAACTTTTCTCCGGATGGAAAGTTCGTGTATGTGCCTGATCTTGGTAATGACCGCTTGTACTCTTATAGCTTCGATGCAAATAATACAGCTTCTCCGCTTACTGCAACCGACCCTGCCTACGGCGAATTGCCCGATGGTTCTGGTCCGCGACATATGGCTTTCAGCCCCAATGGAAAATATGCTTACCTGTTAAGTGAGCTATCAGGTATGGTAACCGTTTATGCTTATAATAATGGTAAACTAACGGAATTGCAAACCATTGCCTCAACAGATGCCGGTGATAAAAATGACCGTGGTAGCGCAGATATTCACTTGACGCCAGACGGTAAATTCTTGTATACTTCTAACCGCGGAAAAGCCAATGATATTACGATATTCAAACCAGGCACAGATGGTAAATTGGTCTTGGTTGGTCATCAGCCTGTAGGTATGCATCCACGCAATTTTATGATTGATCCAACCGGTCGATTCCTGCTGGTGGCTTGTCGCGACAGCAATGTGGTGCAGGCTTATGTCATTAATAAAAACTATGGATTACTAACAGATGCGGGTTTTAAGATCGATATTGATATGCCGGTGTGTTTAAAGATGATGCCGGTTAAATAAGCTCATAATCATGTTTTCTGGGATAAAGCCTGCAAGTCTTAAACCTGCAGGCATTTCTTTTTAATTTCGATAATGAAGAAGCAACCTCATCTTATTGTATGCAAAATGTTGAAGTCATCCATTACTCACCCGCTTATAAACAAAGCTTTATCGGTCTAAATATAGAATGGCTGGAGAAATATTTCGCCATTGAGCCGCACGAT
>CAZZZH010000130.1:0-11994 GCA_964658445.1 Ilyomonas sp. | reverse complement strand
TTTTATATTGAATCCTGTTTTTTAGGGGAATGACCAGTTTTAACCCCGACCAAAACTCGTCTACCGCGCAAACTTTTACATCCACAAGTCCGTTGGCGGGGGCTGTTTCCCGGATAAAAGTTTCCGTAACGTCCGTTGGTATGCCGGACGATTTTTTGTACCACGAAATCCAGATGGTGCCATCTTCCTTTATCTCGTTGCGAAGCAATACAATGGTATCCTGAATTTCTTTTGCGCCCCTGGCAAAAAGATGAATGAAGTTCTTTTTTGTTTTTGTGTCCGTTGAGAGCGTAATGCCCTCCGGCATATCGGTAAATAACCCGAAATAATCATCCGGCGGGTGAATAAGACGAATGATGAAGCCCTCCTTTATACCCAGCTTCTTAGCGAGTGGCGTGCCCGAATAGCCGGAAGGTGTCATGGTTACAATGGTTGGTTTCTATAAAAAAGTACCGTGCTTTTAGTTCAGCTTGATTTCGAATAAAGATGGCCAGTTTTTACCCGTAATATAAAAACTTTTCTTGGCAGAATCGTAGGCGATGCCGTTGAGCACTTTTTCTGTATTGCCGGGCTGCGTGATGTCTATTGGTTTGCCCGCCTGCGCCATAATATCTCCGATGTTAATAACGCCCACCACTTTGCCGCTTTGCAAGTCTATTTTGATGATCTTTTTTTCATGCCATACATTGGCATACACAAAGCCGTTTACATATTCCAGCTCGTTGATGCTGCTGACGGGTCCGTAATTATCCGTAACACCCAGCGTGCTCGTGAGCCGGAAGTTATCGGGGTTGTAAAAATACAGGTTGCTGCTTCCCGTGCTGATGATGAGTTGCTTGCCGTCCGTCGTCATCCCCCATCCATCATAGGGAAACGTAAATTCATTCAGCTTTTTAAAGGTTGCGAGGTCGTATACATAAGCTTTCCGGTTCTGCCAGGTAAGCTGAAAGATTTTTTCACCAATAATCGCTATGCCTTCGCCAAAATCTGTATCGGGGAGGTTTACTTTCTGCTCGTCTTTACCTGTGTTTAGATCTGTTTTTATCAGTTCGCTTTCGCCGGGCTCACCTGTACTTTCGTAGAGAGCATCGTTGTGCCAGATAAGACCTTCGGTAAAGTGGCTGGTATCGTGCGGGTACTCTTTTACCATGCGAAACGAAAGGGTGGGCGGTGCGGGATTGCTGTTGTCTGCAACGGTTGTCTCCGTATCAGGATTGTTACTCTTGCAGGCAGTAAAAGAGAGAAGGAGGAAAGCAGCGACTATTTTTTTCATAAACAAAACAGGAATAGCGCAAATGTAGGCAGCGGAAGTATAATGAGATGTTGAAAAAGGGGCTTACTTCATTTTCTCCTGCGCAAAGTAGGGATGGTCGGGTTGATGATTAATTCCTGGTGGAGAGGATGAATGAGTATAGTAGCAAGGATAAAAAAATAGCACTACGGGTTAGCCTGCCGCCGGTTCCGTTTCATTGCCA
Source organism: Ilyomonas sp. (assembly GCA_964658445.1). Taxonomy (GTDB): domain Bacteria; phylum Bacteroidota; class Bacteroidia; order Chitinophagales; family Chitinophagaceae; genus Ilyomonas. Next base: position 10,519 of record CAZZZH010000130.1, on the reverse strand, counting down.
GATAGGTTATGCTGATGTTCAGTTCATATCCAATGAGCAGCATCATAGAATTGAAAAAAATCAGCAGCATCAGAATGATAAGCGAACCGATTGTGCCATAGATTTTGCTGTACACAGAAATATTTTGCGCCCAGTAAGAAAACAAGCTCGTCATTAAAATCATCAGTACCGAAGCTATAAAAGCGCCCGGTGTAAACAGTTTGGTTTTTCGTTTGGAAGTAGGCGCGTATTTATAAATATAACCAATGGTATAAACGAAGAGGAAGAGGATGACGAGCCACCGAGAGTTCTGAATCAGTGAAATCATACCCCTGTTTTTAATGTTGGCCCACTGCATAATTTTGGTAAAAATATATCCTTGCCCAACCGAGATAAGAATGGTGCCGATCAGCAGACTGACGAGTGTAATGATAAGCCGGATAGCCCGCAGCCGCTTCTTGATAAAGTTAGTTCTGCGCTTATCGGTAATGGAACGGTCGAACGCGCGGATGATGCCCATCATAGCATTGGATGCTGTGAATACAACCAATAAAAAAGAGATGGATAACACGCCCGTAGTTCGTTTATTAAAAAAATCATTGACAAACTGTATCATGATCTTTTTAGTATCGTTATTGGGTGTAAAATCGCGGATAAAAAGCAACAGCTGATCGTACACCTGCTTCGAGCCCGGCACATACGGAACAAGGATACAGAGAAACAAAGTAATAGCCGGAATGCCTGTAATGATATTGAACGAAATAGCGGCTGCGCGTATGTTTAAACCATTCTGTTTTATTTGTGCAGAGAGTGCATGATATACATCGTAAACCGGCAAGCCCTGGAAGCCGGGCAATGTAATTTTCTTGCTCGCAGTCCGTATGCCGGTGATAGGTGCAGAAGTAACTAATATGCGTTCAAACTTCGTCATCTGTTATGGTTTCGCTGCACGGCTTTTCATCAGCGAATCGTATGCCTGCTGGTACAACTTTGCATACTGCTGATGCTCGGCGTAGTTGCTGCTGAAATGGCTGTAGCCGCTGAAATCGCTTTTGGCTACAAAGAAAAGATAATCGGTCTTCGGCGCATCCAGTACGGCATCAATTGTTTTGACAGAAGGCGTACAAATAGGACCGGGCGGCAAGCCTTTATTGCGGTAGGTGTTGTAGGGAGAAACCACATTTAAATAGCCATAAAAAATTTGCGTTAGGCCAAAATTTTTCAGCGCAAACTTAATAGTTGGGTCAGCACCCAGCGGCATACCTTTATGATAGCGATTGATGTACACGCTGGCTATCTTTCCTTTGTCGTCAGCTTTGTTGGTTTCTTCTTCCACAATGGAAGCGATGGTTACAACCTGAAGCGGCGTAAAGCCTTCGGCATCGGCTTTTTGCAGGCGGTTATTCTTCGTCCAGAAAGCGTCTTTTGCATCTTCCAGGCGCCTCATAATTTTGTTTAAAGAAGTGTTCCAGTAAATGATATAAGTATCAGGTATCACCAGTGTCATTAGCGTATTGGTATCAACGCCCAATGGCTGTAGTGAATCGTTACTGGTAAAGTACAAGAAAGCATGAATAGAGTCAGTAGAAAAGTTTTTGCCAATCAGCTTCGCAAAATCATTTGCTGTGCGCAGTTTATTGATGACCAATCGAACCGGCGACTGCCGGTTATTGCGAAGCGTTCTTACTAAATCCAATACGCTTTCGCCTTGTTTAATTTCAAAACGGCCGGGCTTTAAGCGTTCCCATACACCCAACTGGTTAGCCAAGATATTGAACCACCACACATGATTGATGTAGCCGCTATCGGCTAACTGCTGTTGCGCCTGTTCTTTCGGCGGGCGGTTATCGTAAAGGAATAAATATTTCTGGTGCGAAGAGAACCTAGTGGCTGAGCCGAACGTAATCCAGGCGATGTAAGCAATAGCCAGCAGTACAATAATAACAACCGAAGCAACAACTTTTTTCATCCCTCTGTTTTCCCGAAGTAAAGGCTGCAATTTATGGATAAGATTGAACCACCCCGGCGCGAAGAGGCAAAGGTTCACAAAGAATTTTTTAATTGAGTAGATGTACAATAGCAGTACTTACTGAATTATTCTTTCTTCGTTATCCGGGTTTCAATTACTTTTTATTTCAATGGCAGCACCATTACGGTAAGGCGGCTGATGCAGGTCAATTTCCCGGTAGCTTCTTCGCGCAGTTGAATATCCCACACGTGTGTTTGCCTGCCCAGATGAATAGGCTTACAAGTAGCAATCACAAAGCCTTCTTTCACGCTGCGAATGTGATTGGCGTTGATTTCCAGTCCTACGCAACGATATTCTTTCGTGTCGACTACTAATGCGCTGGCAACGCTTCCCACCGTTTCGGCCAACGCCGCCGAGGCACCGCCGTGAAGGATGCCATACGGTTGTTTGGTTCGCTCATCAACCGGCATTTTTGCACACAAATAATCATCACCGATTTCGGTAAATGCAATACCAATATGAGCGCTCATGGTGTTGGTATCTCGGTTCTGTAAATCGGCAATCCTGAGATCTTTTTTAAACCAGATGGACATGAAAGAAATATAAAATGGGAAGTGATTATTAGTAAAACTACTGGTGGTTATGAATAGAAGCTCTTACCGGTTCGGGCAAAAACATATCGGCAGCAGCACCATGACGAATGATGTCTCTCACCAGCGTGGAAGCCACAGAAGTATATTGCGGCGAGCAGGTAAGAAAAATAGTTTCAACATTCAGATCCAGGCTCCGGTTCATATCGGCAATTACTTTTTCATACTCAAAATCGCTTACATAACGGATGCCGCGCAGGATGTAATTGGCACCTACACTTTTGCAGCATTCCACCGTTAGCCCTTCATAGATCAAAGCTTCTACGCGTGGCTCATTTTTATAAATTTCCTGTAGCCATTGCAACCGTTGCTCATCGCTGAACATCGGTTGTTTGTTCGCGTTTTTACCAATGCCGATATACAATTTATCAAACAGGTTCAGGCTTCTGTCAATAATATCTGTATGCCCCAAAGTGACAGGATCGAAGGTGCCGGGAAACAAAGCAATACGCGACATGCAGATTGTTTATTGATGATTGATAATAGTTGATTGGCTAACGCTTTCTCACACTCACTTTTCACACCTTTCTTAGTTCTCTCTTCCCGCCAGCAGGTATAGGGCTGCCATCCTTACTGCTACGCCATTTTCTACCTGGTTAAGTATAATGGAATGTGAGCCATCTGCCACATCGCTATCCAGCTCTACGCCTCTGTTTATGGGTCCCGGATGCATGATGACAATGTCTTTATTTACTTCATCCAACAGCTTTCTGCTGATGCCATAGGCAAGGTTGTATTCGCGCAACGAAGAAAACAAAGGTTGGTTCTGTCGCTCCAATTGTATGCGCAGCACATTCGCCACATCGCACCACTGCAAGGCTTTCTTTACACTGTATTCTACCTGTATTCCGAAAGCCTCTTTTATGTGTTTTGGAATCAATGTTGGCGGACCGGCTACCATTACTTCCGCACCCATTTTCGTGAGCAGGTAAATGTTGCTCAATGCCACGCGGCTGTGCATGATATCGCCAATGATCGCCACCTTCAAACCTTCGAGACTTCTGTTCAATCGTTCCTGCATAGAGAACGCATCCAGCAAGGCTTGTGTAGGATGTTCGTTAATGCCATCGCCAGCATTGATGATGGCTGCCGGGATGTGCTTTGCTAAAAAGTGTGGTGCCCCGCTCGCGCTGTGCCGCATCACCACCATATCTACCTTCATGCTCAGGATATTGTTCACCGTATCCAGCAGCGTCTCGCCTTTAGAAACCGAAGAAGCCGAGGCTGTAAAATTGAGTGTGTCAGCACTCAATCTTTTCTCTGCTAGTTCAAATGAAATACGCGTGCGCGTTGAGTTTTCGAAGAAAAGGTTTACAATCGTCACATCGCGTAGCGACGGCACTTTCTTTACCGGTCTTTGCAATACTTCTTTAAATCGGGCTGCAGTGGAAAGTAATAATGAGATATCCTCTTTGGTGAGGTCTTTAATGCCCAGCAGGTGTGGCGTGGATAGTTTCATTAAAGGGCGAAGATAAATGAAAATGAAGAATTGCATGTGGGCTTTCTAGTTGTAATGCCCGGACAATAAATAAGTGATTATTATTACCTGACTTTAGTAATCGGAACTATCGACAGTAGATAGCAGATTAAATAAATTAGGCTGTCAATTTTTGTAGAATCTCTCATCATATTCAGGATGGTTCTTTCTAACAAAAAAGTTTTCTGACTATTGTATTATATTATCGCTGTCTGGTCTCATACAAAGTTCTTACGAAAGCAATTCTAATATGCATTGAAGTTGATTGCAGACGACCACAATATCAACATCGCTGTTTCTTAATTCTCTTCTCCGAAATTTTATCAAAGTAATTCTTAAATGCTTTTACTTTGGTTTAGAATTTAAAAATCAATTAGCGTATGTCTTGGAAGAGTCTGTTTGTAAAAGACGAAAATGAGCCCGGCGAACAACCTGCTGCCAATTCAAATAATATCGTATTCCCTGCAACATCAAACTCATCTTCAGCATCATCTTTCTCTGCCCCTACATACATGCCTGCACAGGTAAACGACAAAGAAGTGTTGGAAGTGCTATCGGTATATGAAAAAGGCTTGGAGTCTATTAACATGCCTGGTTACGATTTCTATGAGTTTTATATGTCGGTGAATGCCATTGGCTCACCTACCGAACCGGTATATAATATGGCGTTCCAGATGGCCAAGACTATGGATCGGACAATCACCACACAAAAGCTGCTTACCGATGCCGAATTCTACATCAGTAAAATAAATGAGGTTTATAATCAGTATGTAGCGCAGGGGCAGGCAAAGCTAAATGAACTAAGCAACCAGCAGCAGGCAGAAAAGCAAAAGCTGGCTGATGACTTTAATTCCATTGTTTCTGAAATAGACAAATTGAAAAGCCAATTGTCTGTTTTAGAAAATGAATTACAACAAAAAAAAACCGCGCAGTCGCAGGTAGAACAAGTATACAAGCCACAAGAAACCACTATCCGCTCAAAGCTTCATGCAAACGATAATGCGCACAACATCAGCCTGCAACGTTTAAATACAGTTAAAGATGGAATCAGCAAATATTTACAAAACAAATAGCGCCATGAGCCAGTTGGAAACGAATAAAATCATGGAGCTTCCAATCCTGAAGCACTTTGATCAGAACGCTATTTCAGTAAATCCTAACAATTGGCGCCGGGGCGAGAAAGGTATCGCTTTTTTTATCGGGTTAATCTTGCTCGGCGTACTCTGCTGGGGGCTGTTCACTTTTGTGTTGCCCATTGTTTTTGTTATGGTTGGCAAAGTGCTGGGTGCTATTGCATCTGCCGTACTGGTCATTGCCTTTTTTATTTTTTTACCACTGCTTATAAAGGGTTTGAAACGCCTTGCCCGCACGGTTCACAAACTTCTTATTAAGTACGATCCATTTGGTGAACTGGAAGAGCAAAAAGAAAAAATGATTGCAAATCGCAACCAGTTTAAAAAGGCAAAGGCGCAAATCAAGTCTATTAAAAGCAACATGGAACAAGAGAGTCTGAAGTCGGAAAAAGATGCAAAGGACTACCAAGAAAAAGTTTTGGTATTGCAATCGAGAGCCGAAGCTACTAAGAGCAAAATGTTGCAAATGGAAAGTACCGGCGGCGAAGCAGCTAAAGAAACGGATGAATATGTAGACTTGCAAACAGGACTTATGAAAACATTGTCTGAAGGTCAGCGGGTGAGTCAAATGCTGAACCAAAGCACCAGTTTAGTTCGCAAGTATGGCAGCCGCGCTCATGTTATTGGGAAGCTGGACCGTAAACTGAATATGGTAGATACTGCCATGGAAATAAAGATTGCCGATTTTGATGTGAGCATTGATATGTTGAAGAAAGAATACGCATTTGCACAAGCAGCACGGGAAGCCACGGACCAGGCAAAAAGCGCCATGTTATTTACCAAAGGATGGGAGTTAGAATACGCTATGGATGTAGTTACATCAACTATTTCGATGGACCTTGCCAATACGCAAGAAAACTTACTGGATTTGGATTCGCTGACGAGCCAGTATTCACTTGATAGCGACGAGTTATATACCAAACTGGATAAGCTTGCTGATCAGATTAAGACAGATAACTATATCATTCCCGAATCGAAAAAATATAGCAATCCGAACTACAAAATGACCAGTCAGGATAAGCTAGACAGTAAAGGCTTTGGTGATATTTTTAATTGAAGTGATAATCGTCGAGCATTTATTACTTCACAATCGAAGCTAACTGTCCGTATCGCGAAACCAAACATTAATCAAAATCGACTCTTGAGACTTCCTCTTTTTAATAAGCGAGTTTACCAAAACAACATCACAACTTCTTCAATTTTTTATACTTCTAAATATGAAATGGTCACAGCTTACCTTTTTATCCAAAACGATAATTGTCTTGTTGGTTGCCGGTGCGGTGGGTGCCGCAGTTTATTATCTCGCGCCAGGCTTGCGTGTGGGCGAATCAAAGAAACTGGATAGTATCAACATCAGCGACAAAGACGTAAACAACGTAAGCAACAGTGCAGAACTGCCGTTGCCCTCCGACAATCTTTCTACCAAAATAGCTGATAAGCCACTTACACGTATGGCAGGCTATGCATGGAATGGTCAGTCGGGTATCATCGTCGCTAATGGAGGACCGAAGACAACTGAAGGCTCTCTGATGGAGCAAAACGGCATTAACCTCGAAATCATTAGGCAGGATCAACTATCTGAGCTTCGCAACCTGCAACTAAAATTTATAGATGAATTTGATGGCGGTACTGCTCAGCCAAAAGATGGTGTATTTGCCCTGATGATAATGGGTGATGGCGCGCCTTACTACATCAGCTCTGCGCAGCAGGCAATTGATGATAAGTATGGAAAAGGTAAGTATCATTTGCAAGTGATTGGTGGCATTGGGTTAAGTTATGGGGAAGACAAAGTGATTGGCCCGCCAAGCTGGAAGATGAACCCGCAAAGCATGAAAGGCGCGTTGCTGTCTGCCGTTATTGGCGATGGCGACTGGGTAGTGGCGGTAAACTATGCATTTGCCAATGGATTAAAAGTAAACCCAGACCCGACAACTTACGATGCCGAAGCAATAAACTTTGTACCGGCTGCCAACGATGATTATATCGAGGCTTCAAAAGATGTAATTAAGTCGCAGACTACTGGTTATACTGTGCCGCTCAAAGAAGTAAAAGATGGAAAGCTTACCGGGCAAACTATCAACAAAAAAGTAGATGGCTGCGCTACCTGGACGCCCGGTGATAAGATGGTGTTCGATGCCGTGGGTGGTCTTACCGACGTAGTTTCTACCAAGGAATTTAATAACCAAATGGCAACCTCTGTGATTGCTGTAAAAGAATGGTGCGATAAAAATCCTGACATTGTAACCGGCATCTTTAAAGCCACTTATACTGCCTGTAACCAGTTTAAACAATATGACGACTGGCGTAAAAAAGCGGCTGACTGTGTTGCCAAAACTTTTCAGCAGGAAACAGGCGATTACTGGTATGCTATGTTTAAAGGTCAGCAGGGCGAAAAGAGCGGCATCTCTTACAACATGGGTGGTACAAGAGTTTTCAACCTTGCCGATGCAGACCAATATTACGGTATTACCGATGGCGTGAATCGCTACCAAGCGGTGTACAATCAGGTATCAAAATACCTGAAAGACTTGAACCCTGGCGGCTTTAACGAAAATGTAAAGCGCATTGTTCCTTATGACGAAGCTGTGAACTTAGGATTTTTAAAAAATATCAAAGACATTGAAACCGGAACCGCAACTGCTGCCGACTACAGCAAGAAAGCCACAACCGTAATGGCATCCGGCGAATGGCACATTAACTTTGAAACCGGCAGAGCAACGGTAGAGCCGGAAGCGAAAGATGTGTTAGACCAGATTTACAATCTGCTAGTGCAGGCAGAAGACAGTAAGCTAGAACTGGTAGGGCATACGGATAACACGGGTACGCCAGATAAAAACTATGCCTTGTCGGCAGCACGTGCAGAAGCCATTAAAAGCTATTTGATTCAGCGTGGCATTCCATCCAGTCGCTTTCAAAAAGTAGAAGGTAAGGGGCAGGACGAGCCCATAGCCGATAATAACACAGCAGCGGGCAAAGCGCAGAACAGAAGAGTAGTTGTTACCTTGTTGAAATAACAAACAAGCCGCTCTGCAAACACCTTTTGTAATTTAAAGAGAACTGTAACGTCAAGTCAATGTTTCAAAAAATTATTCGCCCGTTCGAGATTATTAAACGACAGCAAACCCTTGGTATTATTGCCTTTTGGGTTGTACTGTTTCTCTCCTATTGGTTCATTTCAACCAGTGGCAGCCGGCATATTTTTCCTTCGCCTTCGCAGGTAGCCCAGGGCTTCAGAGATTTGTATAACGAAGGATTGGTAATTCACATCGTCAGCTCTTTATCATTATGCTTTAAAGCCACGCTGATTGCGGTTGTATTCTCGCTTTTGTTTGCTTATCTCTCACCCGTTCCATTAATGCATCCCCTTGCTGTATTATTAAGCCGTATGAGGTATTTACCCTTAACCGGCATTACGTTTTATCTCACCATTATGGTGAGTAATGCAAGGACGATGCAGGTGTGGGTGCTGGTCATTTTCATGAGCCTTTATTTTATTACTTCTCTGCTTGGTGTTATTAAAGACATCCCGCAGGAAGAGCTTGACCATGCGCGTTCTTTAAAATGCACACGATGGGAAATATTATGGGAAGTGGTTATCAAGGGCAGGCTGGATTATGTTATTGAAGTATTACGCCAAAACCTTGCTATTGTATGGATGATGCTTGTGACGGTTGAATCTATTTTAGTGGCAGCCGGCGGCTTGGGTGTATTAATTAAAAACAGCGATAAGTTTGCCAATCAGGGACGTATTGTGGCGCTGCAGATCGTTATCTTATTGGTTGGTCTTGGCATTGATGTGGCGCTGAGTACATTGCGCAAAGGGCTATTCCGTTATTCAAAAATCTAAGTATCGTGTTGCATACCTATACACAAAAAGACATAATTCTTCATGCTGAAAACATAAGCGTGGTATATGGCGATAAAACCATTATTAAAGACATCAATTTCCAGGAGCGCGACACGGTAAGACCAGATGTAATTCAGGGGCAAACTATCTGTTTTCTCGGTCGTTCGGGTAGAGGTAAATCCACTTTGTTTAAAGTGCTGACCGGCTTAATTAATCCTACAACAGGAAGGGTGTTAATCCCGGATGACAGTAAGCCCGCGCATGATGAGCATCAGCCTGCAAAGATTGTTCGGGAAGGAGATGTTGGTTTTGTAGATCAACAGTACACGTTGTTCCGGCACAAAACCGTTTACCAGGCATTGCTGTATGCTATGCGCAACACAAAAGGAAGCGAGGCAGAGAAGAAAGAAAAAATAATGGTTTATTTAGAGGAGTGGGGATTGACTGCCGTAAAAGACCAGTATCCCAATGAATTGTCAGGTGGCCAACGCCAGCGTACTGCAATACTGGAGCAGGTGCTTAGCTCTTGTGTTTATATGGTGTTAGATGAACCTTTTTCCGGGCTTGATGTAGGTAACATAGTTAGCGTAAAACATGCACTTAATCTTATCAGTCAAAGCAACGAATTTAATACCATTATCTTCAGCACACATGATATTGAACTCGCGGTAGAGCTGGCCGATTCCATTTATGTTTTGGGTTTTGAAGACAAAAAAAGCACCGACAAGTATGGTACGATATTAAAGAATTATGACCTTAAGAAAATGGGCTTGGCCTGGCAAAACGAAATAACGGCCGACCACTTGGAAGTGGTAAAAGATATAAAAGAAATTTTGTTGAATTCATAAAGGATCACTTCCCTCTCACACCAGCACCACCTCATCTACCTCGCTTTTCTCTTTCCATTTCACAATCACTTTTTGCGAGGCGAAAGTGTCTATCGTTCTGCCTACATAGTCGGCTTGTATAGGCAGCTCGCGGCTAAAGCGACGGTCTATCAGCACACACAGCTTCACTTTGGCAGGTCTGCCAAAATCCTGCAGTGCATCCAGGGCGGCGCGGATGGTTCTGCCCGTCCACAGCACATCGTCGATAATAATTACATTCTTATTTTCTATACTGAAATTAATGTTCGTGGTATTGGCAAGATGAATGGCGTTGCGCACATCATCGCGGTAGAACGTAATGTCAAGCTGGCCATATAAAATAGAGGAAGAAGCCAGCAGTAAGCGCAGCTCGTTCACTATGCGGTCGCTTAGGTACACACCTCGCGGCTGCAAGCCAATAATTACGGTATTCTCCAGTTTCAAATGGTTCTCTAATATCTGGTGCGCCAGCCGCTTCACGCTTAGTGCTACCTGCTGACCGGTCAAAATAGATTTCATTGCCCAACGATTTGAAGCGATAAAAGTAACAAAAGGCAAGGTTCAAGATACAAGAAAGAAGAAACAAGATATAAGAAAG
>CAZZZH010000129.1:0-12082 GCA_964658445.1 Ilyomonas sp. | reverse complement strand
AAACTTCGCCGTGCGCAAGATCATATTATGCAAATGCGCCCTTATGCACAAAAGCTGCAGGAAATGCTAAGCAACATTGTGAGCAATGTTGACAGCAGCGAAATCAATATCAAACTTGCTACAGAGCGACCCGTTGAAAAGGTATTGTTCATCGTAATAACAAGCGACCGCGGGCTTGCCGGCGCATACAATTCTAACATCATCAAAGCTGCAAAGGCTGCAATAGCCGAAAGATTTCCGGCACAGTTTTCCAAAGGCAATGTCACCATCTGGAACATCGGCAAGAAAGGTTATGAATCCTTATCGAAATCGGGCTACAAAACAAACGCAGACTATAAAGACGTTTTTTTGAATTTAAAATTCGAAACCGTTCAGAAAGCCGCAGCCGCTGCTATGAAGGCTTTTGAAGAAGGTGAGTTTGATGCAGTAGAATTGGTATACAGCCAGTTTCAGAATGCAGCTTCGCAAATTTTTAAAGTTGAAAAATTTCTTCCCATCCCTAAAGTGGAAGCGAAAGAAGGTGCAAGGAAAGCAGACTTCATTTTCGAGCCGAGTAAAGAGGAACTGATTGCTGAACTAATGCCTAAAATTTTAAACACACAATTGTACAAAGCTGTGCTTGATGCCAATGCCAGCGAACACGGCGCACGCATGACGGCAATGGATAAAGCCAGCGACAATGCCAACGAGTTGTTGCGCACATTGAAGATATCTTACAACCGCGCACGTCAGGCGGCGATCACTACAGAACTTACCGAAATAGTAAGTGGTGCAGCGGCTTTACAGGGCTAATTTTAATTTTATTGATAACATGGATTTAACTAGTATAGCGCTTCATATTGAGGCGCTTATTTTTGCCTCAGACCGACCACTATCCTCGCTGGAACTCACCGAGTATATTAATGGCGCTTTTGGTTTTTTGGAACAAACACTTACACAACAACAGACAGAAGATTTTATAAAAGCCATTGAAGATAAATACTCGAATCCCGAATTTCCATTTTCCATAAAACAAACCGGCGGTGGCTGGCAGTTTCTTACCAAGCCAGATTACCATAAAACCATCGTGCAACTGAATGGCGAAAAGTATTTGAAACGCTTGTCGGTGGCAGCGATGGAAACACTGTCAATCATCGCTTATAAACAACCAGTCACCAAAGGTGAGATTGAGAATATCCGTGGCGTGAACAGCGATTACAGCATTCAAAAGCTATTGGAAAAAGAACTCATTATTATCTCAGGAAGAAGTGAAGACCTGCCTGGAAAACCCTTGCTGTACATAACTTCCCGCACTTTCATGGATTACTTCGGCATCAACAGCGTGAGCGATTTACCTAAAATTAAAGAAGTGCTTGCAGACCAGCCAACCGAAGCGACTATCGTGAACGAAGAACGAGTCGCCAGCGATTTGCTTGCCGTGAACAATGAAGGCGCTCTGGTAGCCGCTTTGCCCGACGAGAAAGAAGATGCGCAAAAAGATAGCGATGATATGACCACTAATTCATAAGGTTTCTTAATTTGCCCCTTTTATCACTACTGCTTTCTGATGAACGCTTCCTTACTTGGCCTTCTTTTCTTCTATGCTTTTTGTGTGGTTGTGGCTATACAATTGTTTTACTATTCGTTTTATTTTCTGCGTCTTGTTGTTTACAAACCACCGGTTAAACAAGCTTCACAGGAATACCCGGTTTCTGTAGTGATCTGCGCGCGTGACGAAGCGAGTAACTTAGCCAACAACCTGCCGGGTGTGTTGCTGCAGCGATACAAAACCACGCATGAAGTAATTGTAGTAAATGACAACTCTGAAGACGAAACCAAGTATGTTCTTGAAGAATTCAAAAAAACATTCAAAGACCTGGTCATCATCCCGCTTACACAGGAAGCATTAATGATTCCAGGTAAGAAATTTCCATTGTCGATCGGCATAAAAAGCACAAGACACGAAGTGCTTTTGTTGACCGATGCTGACTGCGTTCCGGCCAGTGAATTTTGGATGCAAAAAATGCAGGAAGCTTATTCGCCGGGTATTGAAATAGTGCTCGGTTATGGTGCGTATAAAAAGAAGCCTGGCTTGTTGAATAAGCTTATTCGCTTCGAAACTTTTCAAACGGCTTTGCAATACTTTTCTTTTGCTTTGGCTGGTTATCCATACATGGGCGTTGGTAGAAATTTGAGCTATAAACGAAGTCTATTCCTGAATAATAAAGGCTTTTCTTTTATCAATCATATTCCAGGCGGCGATGATGATTTGTTTGTAAATAAAGTAGCCAACAAGAAAAATACAGCAATCATCCTGGATGCTGATACGCATACACTCAGCGAACCGAAAGCCACGTGGGGAGAGTGGTTTAGGCAAAAAGGGAGACATTATACAACAGCAAAATATTATCAAACCAAGTATAAATTTTTATTGGGCTTGTTTTCGGTCTCAAACTTTCTTGTTTATCCAATTACAGTTTTGTCTATTCTTTTTTTCAACTGGTGGATTACACTCATCATTTTTGCTGCAAGGCTGTTGCTGGTTGCTTTTGTCTGGAAAAAAACAATGACAAAAATGAACGAAGGCGACCTGTTTTCTTTTTTCTTTTTATTTGATATCTGGATGTTTTTCTACTACATTGTTTTTGCACCAGCTTTATTAAAACGCCCGTCAAAAAAATGGAAATGATGTTTTAAAATGTCTTTCTAGTGATTATTCCCCTCAACTAAATTGGCTGCTTTAAAATTTTATTTCCAACAGCGCAATCCAAACATTTTCTTCCATCGCAGTAATATTTTTTAAGCTCCAGCAAGCCTTGCGTTTGCAAAGCATTCTCCGCATGTACACCGAATGAACGCCAGTTTTTAATGATGCTGTTCTGTTCACCTTTCGTTTGTATCAGCCATTCTATCGCTTTGTCTTTGTAAGCTTGATAATTATGAAACAAGCCGTATGCAAACACAACCGGAACAACCGTGTTGATCATAATGTTTTCCGACATCTGATCACCCAAAACCTTTGGCTTATAATCGCCGGTTTCGTTTAAGCGATAATGATAATGCCAGAAATCATTAGCTGTTACATTCAGCAATGCCATTACTTCTGCTCTGGTGTTCGCCTCACGTATTTTAGAAAATAAATGTTCCGATTGATGTATTAGCATGGCCAGTTGCGCCAAACGGATAGTTGGGAAGTTAGCCGGCCGCATCCTCAAAAAAAGAGGTGTTATTGCTGATGTTGAAAGCTGGTATTTATTTTTAAAAAATTGATATTCCCGTTGCAATAAAACTACATAACTATCATTAATATCATGGCTCAATAAATTTGCCTGGCCCAATAGTAAAGCTTCTAACTGCTGAATGCTGTTTTTATGTTTGGCAAGCACAGAAACTGGTATGGTTTGGGCAAGGCTTTCAAATGCATCTGCATTTACCGGCATCCCGAAATTGCGCGCCAATAAATGCCAGAATACTTCCTCCCAGTGATTACTGTTTTTTTCTAACTTCTGAAATACAATGGCAGCGCGCTTTTCAAGCCGTTCGATAAGCAATCGTTCAAGCCAGCTTTGCCAGCCGACTGTAGATAAAACCGGCAAATAAGATTGACAGGGAACAAAGCCCTGTGTGTTCATTAGCTTTTCATATTGCGACAGCATCAGCTTAGAAATAAGCGGCTCCATAACAAGTGTTGGAAGTGATTTTCCGCTTCTATCCTGAATCGTTTTATCATCTTTCCAAACCACGTGAAGGATGATGTTGCCATAGTTTTCATCGAATTGGTGGTTGTGTAAAAACCAGTCAGAAGCATTAATATGAAGCTCAATGTTACCCGCCCAAAGCGTGGTGTCAATTTTAATTTTCGCCTGCAGAAAATCAGGTCCCTGATTATTATTAAGCGTTCCCGGAATCAAGATTTGCAGTGCCTCGCCCGACGTTGTATAAAGGGATTGTTTATTATAATATTGAAATTGCCAGATAAATTGCAGCAGTCGTTCGCTTAGCACAAAAAACGTTTTGTTGAACCAACAAAATAACCAAATTTTTATGCCTTTACTTCTTGTTTCTTTACAATTGAAAGCCGGCTTCCCAGTTTCTTTTTTTCCTCTTTCTTGCCAATATATTTTGTCATGCTCAACAGCGTGCCCGTTACCATGATGAGAACACCGAGCCATACCAGATTGATGAAAGGAAACTGAAGAACTTTCAACGTAAGCAAGTCCGTTAGCTCATTGCTTTCTTTCAAGCCCATTTCAAACACGCCTTTCTTTGCGTCGGCAATACGGTTAAAGCGAAGCACCAGGTTTTGAGCAACTACAGTATCAGGCAGACTGCGCATACTGCTGTCGTTCTGTATTGCTATACCAGGGTAAGCGCCATAGCGACTTCCGTTTTTGCCAATTATTTGCAGGTCAAGTGTCATGCTGGTTTCGCCGGGTTGAACGCCTTTTACGCCGGGCTTGTCGATATCTACTTTATTAAAAATAATGATGCCGTTAGAGTAGAATGTTGTATCGCCTTGCTTTAATGTTAATGTTCTAAAAGTGGAGGTGTCTTCTTTGCTTCCTTCTAGCCAGGAGGTAACATAGACAAAGATGTCGCGGTTAAAATAATGCTTGGAATCTGGGTTGGGTGCAAAGCCATCCTGCCCCTTAGTATTGTGCATTACATCAGGGTAAATGTTGAAATTTTCATCACCTGTTTTGCTTTTAAAATTAACCTCGAAGTATTTTTTATGATTGTTGTCGTTGATGGTATCCCTCACATAAGTAACCGTGTACTTACCCATATCAGTTGCAATGCCTTTGAATAAGGTACTGTTCTCAGCAGGCTTGCCTACAATCTTGTTGCTGGCTTCCGTATCCGGCAAAGTTGAGATGCCTGTTGTATTCCAACTCAGCACTTCTTTTTTGCTTGACGAAATTAAAATACCCAACAACAGCATACCAAAACCTACATGCGCAATGGCAGCACCCGCTTTCTTCATTTTGCCAGAAAACCCAAGCCAGATATAGCTTGCATTGGCAACAACAGAATAAACAGCCGCAAAAATGGCAACATGAATGGCGCCTAAAAACCCTGGACCATTCTTGTCATAATCGATATTTCCAAACACGCTGATCAGCAGGCTTATTATCAAAGCAATTACCGTGGGTACAGCTATTTTTTTTATAAAAAAAGTCCGGGGTGTATTCTTGTATTTCAAGTATTGAATGATAGCTGTAAGCGCGCCAATGATGATGGCAATAAACACCTGGATGCGGTTATAAGAGAACTCGGCATCTGCAGATTCTGCCATCTTTAAATTGAATACCTTATTAATTACGGGCAGCGAGGTTTGGCTGATGATAATAACAGCAGATAAAAAGAAAACCAGCGATCCGATAAACATCCAGAACTCACGGCTGTATGTGTTTTCTTCTTTTTGGATGGAAGGAATCGAACTATCTAAATTTAATTGAATGCCGAAAGCAATCACAAATCCTAATAACGAAAACAACCAGATACCGGCAACAACATTTTCACTCAGAAAAAGAGATAAGGTAAGAACAATAGCTATTATACCTGCAATGATAATTCTGCCTTTCTTTTTTGCCTCTGTAAAGGAAGGAAGCCATACAAACATGCTTAAAAAAAGTAGTAGTTGCTGGTTCAGTCCTGCACTGGTAAAAGCGTGTACCGACGTATCTCCCAAGATGCCACTACGTGTAAGAAAAGTAGAATAAAGAACCAATAGAAAAGCAAGTGTATAAAACAAATAAGCACTCTTGAGCGAATAGCCGCTATGTTTATAAACGAGCGCGGTATGCACACCCGCAACCAGCACCAACCATGGAACCAAAGAAGCGTTCTCGACCGGATCCCACGCCCAGTAACCGCCGAATGTAAGACTTTCGTAAGCCCAGGCGGCACCCATCATGATGCCTGTACCCAGCACGGCCATAGAAAACAAAGCCCAGGGCATGGATGCTTTTACCCAGCCTTGGTCTTTCGTAACTAAACCCGCATAGGCAAAGGAAAAGGGAACAATAGTAGAGGCAAATCCAAGAAATAAAATGGGCGGATGAATCACCATCCAGTAATTCTGCAGCAAGGCATTTAACCCCGAGCCATCTTTCAAAACAGAAAGGTAATCGGCACGAATAGCGCCGGTGTTAATGTCTTTAAAGAAAGGTGCATTGTCCAGCAAGCCTTCATTGCGCAGCAAAACAAACGGATTGCTGCCAATGCGAATACTGAAAATATAAATGCCAAGCAACATGCTGGCCAAGCATACCTGCGCAAGAGAAATAACCGTCATTACCGGCGCTTCCCATTTTTTTACACGCCAGATAATAAGCCACCCCAGCACACAATGCCAGAAGGTCCACAAGAGAAAGCTGCCCTCCTGCCCTTCCCAAAGGCAACTGAACACATATTGAATTTGCAGCGTTTTATCACTATGTTCCCAAGCATATTTATATTCAAACAAATGGTTAGCGAGGATGTAATAAATGCAGCCAATAACTGAAATGACCGATACCGTTTCTAATAAAAAAGCAGCATGCGCAATGTTCAGCCAGCTCTTTTTTTGTAGAGTATCATTTGTTTTTTGGGTAAAATAAAAAGACAGGGTGGCTACCAAAGAAGCAGTTAAGGACAGCACCGCGAAGAAATGTCCCAACTGCCCGGGCAATAAATGTTCACCGATATAATTCATCCCGAAAAAATCAATTTTGTTTCAATGCCTGCTGGTCTAAGCTTTCTTTGGCCGCATTAGGGTCGTCCTTGTATTTGGAAGGACATTTTATCAAGATTCCCTTTTGGTCATGAATCTCGAACACACCATTTTCCATCTTGCCTTTCAGCACTACACGCTCGCTCTTTTCCATGTCGTAAGGTTTCTCGTAGTAATAGGCTACTTTCATTCTTTCGCCGGTTGTGTCAGTAGCTTCAAACGTAAGGTAGTTCGGGTCTTTGGCAGGATCGTATTGAACGGTGCGTTTATCTAATTTTGCAATAACAGTAACCGTTTTGCCGACTTTTTCTTTAGCAGAAGCGATTGTTTCATAGCCGGTAACATCAGTTATCATACTGATTAAAACACCGATGGTTATGGCAATTAAGACAAGCGCTGCGATGTGGGATTTTTTCATTTGTAATGCTTCCTCGATTCGCATACAAAAGTATTGCAAAAAGCCCCTCGTCGGCTACTGCTTTTTTATAGCCTATGCAGTCTTTTGTTAAATAAAAATAGCCAGGCATATAACCTGGCTATTTTATCTTTTGCTTTAATGATGCAAAGATTTTACTTTTTAATTTTTACAACATTCTTTCTGCTATACCAAAAGCGATCATTTGTTTTAAAAATTTTCTATTCTCAACACTCATCTTCCGCTTGCCGTGATAGTTGCTTTCAGTTCGTCATTAAAGTCATGTTCACCAATCAGTGTTTCCAGTGTCACATGCATACGGTAGTTCCAATAGTAGTTGGGTATTGCCGGAATATTAATGCGCTCCTCTGCCGGGTTTGGTCTTCGCAATTCACTGTCGATACCCATTAAATCCTGCAACTGAAAAATACTCCACATAGCCGGTGAATACAAATGCTGCTCAACAATTTGTTTGTTGATCCAGGGTTCGCAGTGTTGCGGTGCTTCGCCCCAGTGGCCTAACTGGTTATTATAAAAATCTTGGGTAAGTTTCCTGTCTTCCTCCCACCAGCCGCGAACGATGCTCATGTCGTGCGTAGATGGCGTAACCACACTTAAATAAGGCGCATTTTCAAGATTTGTAAACGTTTCCTTTTCATCTTTCGGCATACGCTGCACTTCAAGGCTTAACAGACCCAAATCCTGCATAACGCGTGGCACAGAAGAAGGTACAAGGCCTAAATCTTCACCACAAATCAGCATGTCTGTTTCCTGTTTTAAAGCCGGCAATTTCTGCAAAGCTTCCAGCCGCCAAAATTCGTTCTGACGCTCGTAAAAATAGTTGATGGATAAATAATACAACTGCTTCCTTGTATAATCGTCCAGGTGTTGATACGAAGCCGTTTTTTCCATACTAAAACGAAAATGAAACAACTTACCATCCGAGCCTTTTTCCTCAAACAAAATAACATTGCTGATAAGGTCGAATAAGGTTTGTTTCAGCCAGTCGTTATGTGCGGTTTTTTCGTGTATGGCAAACCATGTCTCCACCCTTTTCTGGGTAGCCACTTCTGGTTTTAAACTGTAGGTGCCATCTTCATTTTTGTTTACAAAAGTATCTTTCACATATTGCTGCTGGTCGCCAAAGAAATCATTTAGTACCTGGTCGTTTATAAAAGGCTTTGTGTAACGTTGATAGTCGAAATAAATATTCCATTGTGTAAACTCATCACTATGGACTGGCAGCGCAGGAACAAAATGTCCCATGATGCCTTCTACCGATTCAACTGGTATACTCCAGATGCGGAAAAAGCCAAGGATATGATCGATACGGAAGGCATCAAAATAATTACTCATTTGCGAGAAACGCTGCTTCCACCATGCAAATCCGTCTTCCTTCATCTTTGGCCAGTTATAGGTAGGAAAACTCCAGTTTTGACCTTTAACTGCAAAGGGATCAGGCGGTGCACCAGCCTGCATATCCATATTAAAAAGATGAGGCTGTTGCCACGTATCAGCGCTGTTGCGGGCAATACCGATCGGGATGTCGCCCTTTATTACGATACCATTGCTGTGTGCATACTCGGCTGCTTCTTTCAACTGCAGATGCAGATGATATTGTACAAAATGATACATGCCCGCTTTGCCACTTTGTTCGGGCGATTGCAGCAGGCTATTTACCTCGGCTTCGTTATATGTTTTGTACTGATTCCAGAGATTAAAATCTGACGTATTGTAGGTATCGCGCAGTACACAGAAGGCTGCATAAGGCACAAGCCAATGCTTATTATTTTGAAAGAAATTTTTGTAGTCTTCTGACGCAAATGTGGCTTCGTTTTGTAACGGATAAACATCGTGAATGATTTTCCATTTCATATCGTTCACTGCTTCGTAATCCAAATCTGGCAAAGCGTTCAGCCAATTTGCGTGTTCATGGTATGGTTCTAACAAGTGCTTATTTTCATCTAATACCATGACCTCTGCATTCAGATACATGGCATGTAAAGCAAAAGCAGAAATGGCCGCATAAGGATACGAATCTTTCCATGTTTTAGTGGAAGTAGTATCGTTTACAGGCAGTAATTGAATAAGCTTTAACCCAACAGATTTGCTCCAGTCCACCAGCTTTTTTATGTCTGTAAATTCACCACAGCCAAAGCTGTTTTCGCTTCGCAAACTAAATACCGGTATCGCTACACCAGCACCTTTCCAGGTATTATCTGCCGTGCGGATAAAGCCATCGCTGACAATGGTTTCACTGTCTTCTTCAAATGCTTGCGTAAGCATCCGGTTCTCGCCATTTTCCAGCTGCACTAGCCTCTTTTTTTCTATGTCATAAATACCGTACTTATAACTTAGGGGAAGGTCACTTAGCAATAGTCGAGTTTTTACCTGCCACCATTGCTCGTCCGTTTTTTTGCTTAATAATAATGGCTCATCAGTGTTCCAGTTTTTTAACGAAGCTGAGCTGCCAGTCAGGCAAACTACCTGCCCTTGCAGCAGCAAAGGAGCTTTTATTTTAAAGACATGCGTAAACGTTTCAGGCTCTGTTGCGATTTCATTGCCCGAAGTGTTTTTGAAAAGTACATTCTGGAAAGGTTCGGTAAAAAAAGCATTATCGTAGTAGCCCGGAAAATCCCAGGCATCAATCAGCGTAACTATAGGACTTACATAAGCGGATGGAGTGAGCTTTTTTTCTTTCCCACCGTCGTAAAGAAAAGTTCCGTCTTCGTCTTTCAGCAAGTAGTTATAAACCACATCTTCCGTCAATTCATTTTTAGCAATGGAAAGCTCGGTCATCCAGTGGTGTTCATCCAAAAACTGCATAGGCAAAGCTGCATCTGCATTGCCATTGCCAAATAGAGCATGCTGCCCGGTGATATATAAAGTTTGCCCTGGTTTTGTATAGTATGTAATGATGAAAGTAATCTTGATTTCGCCTTCTGGAATCGCTTGCTTTGCCGGTTTAGCAGTTGGCTGTACTTCTTCGGCGGCTGACTCTGAATGGTGACTTTCTGCATGAACCAACCTATGTATAAATGCTTCATTTTTCTCTTCGGCTACAGTTACAGGTTCAACATGTTGAAGCGTTTCTGCGGCTTCTTCAGTAAAAGTTATCGGCTCTTGCAACGGTTCTGTTTCTTGTGTGATTTCTTTCTTTAGAACCGATTTTCGTTTCGCTGTTTTTTTCACCGGCTTGTTGACGTCTTCATCCTTCTTATCATCGTCAACCGGCTTTGATTGAGGTTTTTCTGCTGTTTTCGGAGTCGATTTTTTTGCCGGTTTCTTTTTTTCTTTTATCTGTGGCGCAGCTTCTTCCCGTACTGTCGCTGTGTTGCTTTCGGTAGAAGGCTCTGTTTCTTCAAGCTTTATTTCTTCCGCGACTAATTTTTTTTTATCGTTTGATTTCTTTTTTTCGTCCATGGGTTTACTTTCCGGTTCGGGTGTTGGTGTCGACTGCGGGTCCTTTTTCTTTCTTGCCATCAGGTAATTATTTTTGAAGCTGCGAAAATAGGAAAATACGGTTTATACTTGCAGGCATTAGGTTTTGCCGGTATGGATTGCAACGATTCTTTGCCCGCCGAAGACGATGACCAGCTCACTAATCTTATTATATGCTGAAACAAAATAAGCAAGCCGCACTGGGCTTTATCTTCGTTACCTTACTCATAGATGTTACCGGCTGGGGCATTATCATCCCCGTAATGCCAAAGCTAATTGAAGAATTGATTCATGGCAATGTGAGCGATGCAGCGCGCTACGGCGGCTGGTTAAATATGTGTTATGCTGTTATGCAATTGTTGTTTGCACCTGTGCTTGGCAACCTGAGCGATAAATATGGTAGGCGACCGGTTCTCCTGTTTTCATTGTTTGGATTTTCAATTGATTACCTGTTTCTTTCTTTTGCTCCTTCCATTTTTTGGCTGTTTGTCGGGCGATGTATTTCCGGTATTACAGGCGCCAGTTATACTACTGCGGGAGCCTACATTGCCGACATTAGTAACCAGGAAAACAGGGCAAAAAATTTCGGATTAATCGGGGCTGCCTTTGGTATGGGCTTCATTATTGGCCCGGTCATTGGCGGATTGCTTGGACAATTTGGTCCGCGCTTTCCTTTTTATGCCGCCGCAGGTTTGTGCCTCATCAACTGGCTGTATGGTTATTTTATTTTGCCCGAATCGTTGGATGAAAAACACCGCCGTCCCTTCGATTGGAAACGGGCTAATCCGGTAGGTTCTTTTAAATTACTTAGAAAATATTCTTCTCTAAGCGGGTTGGTAGCTTCGCTTACACTAATCTATATCGCAGCACATGCCGTGCAAAGCAACTGGAGCTTTTTTACAACTTACCAGTTTAAGTGGGACTCACATATGATTGGATATTCCCTGGGCGTTGTCGGCTTGATTACTGGTCTTGTGCAAGGCTTGCTGATACGTTACATTAACCCGAAATTAGGTAATGAAAAAAGTGTGTATGTCGGCCTGGGCTTATACGCTTTTGGGATGATGTTGTTTGCGTTTGCTACACAATCGTGGATGATGTTTGTTTTCTGCATTCCATATTGCCTGGGTGGCATTGCCGGGCCGGCTTTGCAATCTATCATATCCGGCCGCGTACCGCCTAACGAGCAAGGCGAACTGCAAGGTGCATTAACCAGCCTGATGAGTGCTACTTCTATCGTTGGTCCTGTATTGATGACGTCTTTATTTTATTATTTTACTAACAAAAGTTCGCCGGTTCAATTTGCCGGAGCGCCTTTCGTTTTAGGCGCTCTGCTCCTTATCATCAGTACCCTTTTGGCATGGCGCAGTCTTAGCGCTGCCAAAGAATAGTGAGATAGGTTTAGTTTGCCTTTACATAGCACATATATTGTCAGGCAGTTTATAAAAACAACTCAATACTATTATGATTATACCTGACGCAAAACAGTTGCGCGACTGGGATACAGCCACTTTGAGGGAAGGAAACATTTC
>CAZZZH010000128.1:0-12095 GCA_964658445.1 Ilyomonas sp. | reverse complement strand
AAAAAGCAAAAGCGGCCGCTCCTAAAAAAGCAGCAAAGAAGGCAGCAACGCCTAAGAAAGCAGCTAAAAAAGCGGTGGCAGTAAAGAACCTTAAGAAAGCGCAGACGGCTAAAAAAGCGGCTCCGAAAAAGGTGGCAGCAGCGCCTAAAAAAGCGGCTCCCAAAAAAGCCGTAGCCAAGAAAACAGCGGCTCCGAAAAAGGCGGCAAAGAAGGCAGCTAAACAAGCGCCGGCTACCCCTGCCAATACAACGGAAACTATGGATACTTCGCTTCCATCTTCCACCTCTTCTACACCAGATGAATCGCCAATGGAATCACCTGCCGATACCAATGTATCGGGCAACACAGGCAGCGATACCACTGATACAAATGAATAACTAATTACACGTATAAGTAAAAAGTCACAGACAAAATCTGTGGCTTTTTTATTTATACATAGATTCAGATGCACCGATGAAATTTACATCAGCTTATTTTTATTCATAGCGCAAAGCCGTGATGGGATTGAGTTTGGAAGCTTTTATTGCCGGCCATAACCCTGCCAGCAAACCAAACAAGGCGCAGATGCTGATGCCTGTAATTATCCATCCCCAGGGCACTACAAAGCCGGTATCGAGAAACAAGGCAAATAAGTTTCCAACCAATACACCTAGGATGATACCAAACAAAGAACCCGCAACCGAGATGATAACCGACTCTAATAAGAACTGTTGCCGAATGTATTTCTTCTTGCCGCCAATTGCTTTTATCAACCCGATTTCCCGTGTTCTTTCGTTAACGGCAACGAGCATAATATTCATTAGAGCAATAGCAGCACTGATTAAGGTAATGATGCCAATAACACCGGAAGCACCAGAAATACTACTCAGCAAATTGAGCACTGTAGTGGCAACAGCATCGCTTTTTTCAATGGCAAAATTTTCATCTTCAGTAGGCTGCAGGCGGCGGATGGAACGAAAATCAGATGTAGCTTCACCTACAGCCGCATTCACTTCCTGTATGCTGTTTGCCGTAACGCCAAGCGTGAATGAATTAGCCGCATTTGCCAGTGTCCGCACACTGTTGTAGGTAGTAACAATCACGTTATCGGCACGCATCAGTGAGCTCGATCCTTTGGCTTTCATTACCCCGATAACAATATAAGGTGCAGTGCCAATGCGCACCACTTTGTCAACGGCTTTTGCCGGGTTGTTATTGAATAATTTGTTGGCCACATCGCTTCCCAGAAGACATACATGCGTGCCGCCTGCCACATCTCGAGGCGTAAAATTTCTGCCATAGCCAATGCTATAGCCATTTACTTCCAGATAGTTTTCATCGCCGCCGTTTATGCGCACATTGGGGTTTGTTTTTTTATCACCATAATGAATCTCGTAGCTCCATCTCCCATTTAGTCCTATACTTACTGTTGCTGGAAAATGATAGTTCTGTTTAAACGCTTCGGCTTGCGCCAGGGTTATCGGCATGTCTAAATTAGATTTCTTCAACTTTCTTCCTTTTGTTTCTTTCGTTACATCATCGTTACGGTTGCCAAAGCGGTTGCGCTCTTTATACGTGATGGTAAAACCATTAGCGCCCATTGTTGCAAAGTTGTTGTTCACGCTGCCATTCATAGCTTGTATGGCGGTAATAATACCGATAAGTGCCATGATGCCAAAAGCAATGATAGACACCGTAATGCCCGTGCGCAGCTTGTTGCTGCTAACAGTTTTGTAGGCTTGCTGAAAAACGTCTTTTAAAACCATGATATAAGTGATAAATTATGACTTGTGAGTCTGTTTGTTTCTTGTCGATGTTATTTGGCACAAAGCATTGTAAGATTACCGACGATGGCATTTACAAGCTGACAACGAGCGATCAAGAGAATTATAAAATCTATCTTATCAGCCTGTAATAGCTTTTTTTGACTCATCTTTTACTCAATTGTATAAAAATAGAAAAACCTGTTGTGGCAACAGGTTTTATTTTGATAAATGGTTTGTTACGATTTTAAAAATAGAACCAGCCAAATAAAGTTTGCGGAAATATGCCGAGATAAATAATGGCAATGGCTAAGAGAACGATCCCAATTTTAAAGCTGGATGCGGGTGCTTCAATCATTTCGCCTTCGCTCGTTTTAAAATACATAGCCTGAATAACGCGAAAATAATAATACACTGAAATAGCTGCGAAGATAACTGCCACTATCACCAGCCATAAATAAGTGCCGGTTTTAATAACCGACTCAAGCATAAAAAACTTGGCAAAAAAGCCTGCAGTTAACGGAATGCCTGCTAATGACAGCAGGAACACCGTATTCGCAAACGCAAGCAGAGGCTGCGTTTTAGCTAATCCGTTATATCCATCGTAGGTGAAATCCTTTAGCTTGACCAAGATAGCAAAGATGCCAATGGTAGCTAAGCTATAAGCTACTGAGTACATAAGAAT
This sequence comes from Ilyomonas sp., assembly GCA_964658445.1. Taxonomy (GTDB): domain Bacteria; phylum Bacteroidota; class Bacteroidia; order Chitinophagales; family Chitinophagaceae; genus Ilyomonas. Next base: position 9,668 of record CAZZZH010000128.1, on the reverse strand, counting down.
CCCTTCTTTTGCCACATCATTTAAACTAAATAAAGCGAACAACATAAAGCCCGCCTGGGCAATGCTGGAATAGGCTAACATGCGCTTAACGCTTTGCTGAAACACTGCGGTAACATTGCCAACCAATAGTGTACAAACAATAATGATTGAAAACAACAGCTTCCAGTCTATGCCAATGAGTTTATTTTTTTCAACGCTGGTTTCCAACATGCGGGCATCGAAGAGTTTGATGAAAGCGATGAAGCCTGCAGCTTTTACAATGGTTGCCATAAAAGACGTGAACACGGCAGGCGCACCATCATACACATCTGGTGTCCAGAAATGAAACGGAGCAGCCGATACTTTGAAGCCAATGGAAATCATCAGCAGCAGCATACCAAACACTTCGAGGATGGAAACGGTATTGTCTGACAAACCCGGATTAGTGGCTACCTGGTGCAGCGGCTCTAACGCGAAAGAACCTGTCGCGCCGTAAATGAGCGCAATGCCCATCAGCATTAAGCCGGTGGAGAAAGAACCCATCAAAAAATATTTAAGCGCTGCTTCGTTGCTTTTCATGTTGCGCTTATCGGAACCAGTAAGTATGTATAGCGGAATGGATAAAATTTCGATGCCGAGAAACAACATCAGTAAGTTGTTGTAAGACGACAACAGAAAAATACCGCAAAGCACAAAGAAAATGAGAACAAAATATTCGGCGATATAGGTTCCTGTCTTTTGTATTTCAGAGCCGGTTAACAGAACATAAATGAGCGTTGAAACAACAGCGAGTATATTGAAGTATGTTCCGAAATTATCGAAGAGCAACATGCCTTTGGTATCAATATTCCACAGTATAAAGCCTTGCGAATCGGCGATGCAACCCGCAAGCAGGATGACCAAGCCAACCGAAGCGATATGACGAAACAAGTTTTTGTTTTCGACAAACACGCTGCTAAACATCATGATGACACCTAAAATAACCGAGAGTAAAATCGCATTCATAATCCTTTGCTCCGAGTTTTATTATGGTCGAACCTGTGCCAGCATTGCTTTTGCGGTTTCGCTGGTAAGGTCTATCATCGGTTGCGGATAGAAACCGAAAATCAATATTAATACAACTAAAATTGCCAGAGCCAGATTGATGTTGGTGCTGCTATCGTGCGCTGCATTGTCAACCAGTTGCGAGGCGTTTCCATACCAAATCTTCTGCACCATATTTAATGTATAAACAGCGGCTAAGATGATGCTGATGGCAGCCACAGCCGCCGCAACAACGTTGTATTGAAACAAGCCATTGAACATTAAAAATTCGCCGATGAACGAGTTGGTTAATGGCAGCGATACATTGGCGAATGCCATTACCAAAAACAAAATGGCAAGCGTAGGTGCTTTCTTTGCCAAGCCACCCAACTCGCTGAACTTGCGCGTACCGAGTTGCTGCTCAATGGCATCGGCAACGATCCACAAGCCAATTACATTGATTCCATGATTAAACATCTGAATCATCACGCCTTGCAAACCGGATGATTTGCCGGCAAAAATAGCCGCGCTCATCAAGCCAATATGAGCAATGGATGAGTAGGCAATCAAACGTTTGATATCATCCTGCCGGATAGCAATTAATGATGCGTAGACAATGCCGATAATGCTTAGGATGATAACAATATTATCAAATTTTGCAACTGCTAATGGAAAAATGGGAAGTACCCAGCGGATTACGCCGTAGATACCCATTTTCACCATCACGCCACTCAACATCATGGTTACGGCCGTAGGTGATTGTTCATACGTATCGGGCTGCCAGGTATGAAACGGAAAGATTGGCATTTTGATGGCAAAGGCAATAAAGAATAGCCAGAAACCAAGATACTGCTGGGTTTGCGAAAGATGTAAGCTATAAAACGATTGGATGGCAAAAGAATGATTGCCCGGCGTTTGAAAGTATAAATACAAAATGCCAACAAGCATCAACAATGAACCGAGAAACGTATAGATAAAAAACTTGAACGTAACTTGTATTCTTCTTTCACCGCCCCAGATAGAGCAAAGAAAGTAAGCCGGAATTAAAGCCAATTCCCAAAAGAAATAAAACACAAGGCAGTCAGACGCTAAGAAAACGCCCATCATGCCGCACTGCATCAGCAGTAGCAAGCCGTAGAAGCTGCCGGCATTGTTGTAGTCATTCTTATAAGTAGAAATAATAACCAGTGGCAGTGCAATGGCATTTAATAAGCACAGCATTTTGCTCATGCCATCAAGCGATAAAGAGAACCGGCTGCCCATGTTGGAGAGCCATGCACTATCCCAATGAAGCTGGGTGTATTGAGATGAATAAACACCAGCCAGAGCAATGGCCAATGTGGCTAACGAAGCAAGTAACGTCACACCTTTTGCAGTCGCTTCCTGTTTTATAAAAAGCGAGGCAATACCTGCAAATAATGGAATAACGATTAATAAAAGTGCAATCATAATCTATTTTCTTACCTCTCTCGTTTAAAACGAAGTTGGAATAAGGTCTAAAATATTTTTTCTACAAAAGATATTATCACTGCCTGGTTCCAGAATACGATAAACAATACCACGATGCTCAATACCATGAACAGAATATAATTTCCCACCTGACCACTTTGCAGTAATCGCAACTGTCGTGACGAATATTGAACAAAGCGGCCGGTGCCATTCACCAATCCATCTATACCCGATTTTTCAACTATGTTTTTGAAGAAGCCTGCCAAACCGTTTACCGGTTTTACTACAGCTCCATCATACGCTTCATCCACATACCATTTGTGTTCTAAAACTTTACCTAAGCCGGTTTCTTCTTCAGTTGTTGTTTGGTATTTGCTGTATTTTGTCCAGGCCCAAACAATCATGGCAATCACCAGAACGGTTACAATGCCCATCATCAACAATTCATGAGAAGAATCACCAAGATGCTCCGGCTGTAAAGATTTTGATTGAGCAAATACAGGAGCTAAAAAATGTTCCAGCCAATGTGAATTTTTGGCAAATGCTTCTGGTATTCCAAGAAAACCACCGATTACCGCGAGTATCGCAAGAATGATTAACGGAATCGTCATCGCAGCCGGGCTTTCATGAAGATGATGTTCCTGTTCGTGCGTGCCGCGAAATTTTCCTAAGAAAGTCATTGCATACAAGCGGAACATATAGAACGCTGTCATCAACGCACCGGCAACGCCAACCCAATAAAGGATGGGATTTTGTAATTCTGCCGCGGCTAAAATTTCATCTTTACTAAAAAAGCCTGAAAATGGTGGTACGCCTGCAATGGCAAAGCAAGACAATAAAAAAGTGATGCTTGTAATGGGCATGTATTTTTTCAACCCGCCCATATTGCGCATGTCCTGCTCGCCACCCATGGCATGTATAACCGAACCGGCACCAAGGAACATACAGGCTTTAAAGAATGCATGTGTCATCACATGAAAGACTGCACCCGTATAAGCTCCAACGCCCAAGCCAAGAAACATATATCCCAGTTGGCTAACCGTTGAGTACGCCAGCACTTTTTTAATATCGTTTTGTTTTAAGGCAATGGTAGCAGCCAATATCGCCGTAGCCAAACCAATGATGGCGACAATGTTTTCTGTCAGTGGTGCCAGCGTGTATAAGATATTGCTGCGGGCAATCATGTAGATGCCGGCGGTTACCATCGTCGCTGCATGAATTAAAGCCGATACCGGTGTTGGACCCGCCATCGCATCAGGAAGCCAGGTATATAATGGTATCTGTGCACTTTTTCCGGTTGCGCCAACAAAAAGAAATAAGGTAATAGCAGTAATATCTGTGGTAGAAAGCTTGTTATAATTGGCGAATACATCGGCATAATTTACCGTTCCCAATTTATTCAATATCCAAAAAACAGCCAGCAGAAAACCAAGGTCGCCAATGCGGTTCATGATAAAGGCTTTCTTCGCGGCAGCATTGTAATTATCAATTGTAAACCAAAAACCGATAAGCAAATAGGAACATAAACCAACGCCTTCCCAACCGATGAACATGATGACATAATTGGCACCCATTACCAGCAAAAGCATTGAGAATACAAAGAGATTGAGATAGGCAAAATAACGCGCGAAGTGCGGTGGCTCTTCATCATGCATGTAAGAGGTAGAATACAGATGAATGAGAAAGCCAATACCGGTAATGATAAGTAAAAACAGGGAAGAAAGTTGGTCAATCTGGAACGCAAAATCAATTTTGAAAGAGCCGGTATTGATGAATGTAAACAAGTGCTCAACCGGCAAAGCGCCACCTGATTTTACCTGGAAGAATAAGATTAAACTTACTATAAACGAAGCCAGCACAGAACCACTTCCAATAAGACCAGTTAAAGATTTGGACAACGAATTGCGCAGCAAACCATTGATCAAAAAACCAAGCAATGGAAAGAGTGGTATTAAGTATGCCATGAAAGCTTTAAGCCCAAAAGGGAGTTTTAAATTTAAGTAAAATGCTGCTCCTGTTACTTTTAGGAACAAGAGCTAACCTTTAATTCTTCAGCCGGTTTAAAAAGTTTACATCTACCGAATGTGTGTTGCGATACATCATCACAATAATCGCTAGCCCTACGCTTACTTCTGCTGCTGCTACCACCATGATAAAGAACACAAATATTTGCCCGTCAATACCACTCTGCACAGCGTCTGATGCAGCGTTGGCAGTTGCTGCTATGGCATGTGGCATCTTTGAAAACGCTACCAACAACAAGTTCACAGCATTTAGCATCAACTCAATGCTCATAAAAATAATGATGGCATTGCGACGCGTAAGCACACCTACAATTCCGATGCAAAATAACGCCGCCGATAATGCGATATAATACTGTATTGGCATGAGTTTAATTTGAAAATTTTGAATTTGAAAATTCGCAAATAACGATTGTTCTATTACTAATTCTCAAACCTTCAAATTACTTAATTCTTTTTTCCAATTACCACTGCACCTACCATTGCACTTAAAAACAGCACGCTACTAATCTCAAATGGTACCGCATAATTGGTAAACAATACTTTTCCTAAATTACTAATTAAGCCAATGTCTCCGGTAGTAAGCTGCGCCGTTTTTCCATTTAAATCCGTTGCTGTGCGTATCACTGAAATCAACACTGCGAGCAGCAATCCACCACTGATAACACCAGCAAACTTCATCCATATACTGCGCTTCGGTTCAATGGCAGCTTCAAGGTTCATCAGCATTATTACGAACAGAAACAACACCATTACTGCACCGGCGTAAACAATGATATTTACGATGGCAAGAAACTGTGCATTTAGTAAAATATAATGACCAGAGATGGCAAAGAACGTAACAATCAGCCACAGCACGCTATGCACCGGATTTTTACTTACCAGCACCATGATGGCGCTTAATAAGGCAAGTCCGCTTAACAACCAGAAAATAATTTCAGTAATGCTCATGAATTGGAGTTGGTAGTTGGTGAACAGGCTAATTTTTTACAGCCGTATAACCCGCTGTCGTTGGCTCATTCTCCCCTTTGGCTTTGGCAAATGCTTCCGGTTCTGTTACCGGATTCGGTATCAATAAATCTTCTTTTCCGTATATAAATTTCTTCCGCGCAAAGTCGCTTGGCGTAAATGTTTCGGTTAAATAAATGGCATCTTTCGGGCAAGCTTCTTCACACAACCCGCAAAATATACAACGCAGCATATTGATCTCGTAGCGGGCTGCATATTTTTCTTCCCGGTATAAATTCTCTTCGCCTATTTCCCTTTCAGCAGCTTCCATCGTAATGGCTTCTGCAGGGCAAGCCACAGCGCACAAGCCACACGCAGTGCAGCGTTCACGTCCTTCTTCATCCCGGTTCAGTACATGCAAACCGCGCCACACCGGGCTGAAAGGTCGCTTTTCCTCCGGGTACGAAATGGTTGCTTTTTTCTTAAACAGATGCTTCAGCGTAATAACCATTCCCTTCGCGATTTCCCACAAATAAATGCGCTCTAAAAACGTCATCGGTTTGCGGTCAACAGCCTTACTTCTATTCGTTAATGATTGCATTTTATATCGCTGTCCTTATTCAGTTTTCGTTACAAAAGTATTCGTCTCAATGTATGTCGCCAAGTTTATCTTATTGATAAATGACTTTTTCGGTATCAACTTATAAATGATGAACTGTCATCATCAATATCAGTTCCTGTTACTTATTTAAAGTCAACAACACAGCTGCTGTTACCAGCATATTTACCAAAGCCAACGGCAATAGTTTTTTCCAACCTAAATTCATTAACTGGTCGTAACGAAAGCGTGGTACTGTCCATCTCACCCACATAAATAAGAAGATAAAGAATACAATCTTCGCCATCAGAGCAACTAGTCCAAGCACAGCCATTAAGTTCGGGTCATATTTACTCTCATCTAAGAAAGGAATATCATATCCGCCAAAAAACAGAGTTGCCATTACCGCGCTGCTGATAAACATATTAATATACTCAGCAAATAAGTAAAATCCAAGTTTCATGGATGAGTATTCTTGGTGATAACCCATGTTCAATTCGCTTTCCGCTTCCGGCAAATCAAACGGTGTTCTGTTGCATTCTGCAAATGCGCAAACCAAGAAAATCAGAAAGCCGAGCGGTTGGTAAACAATATTCCAAACACCACTTTTCATCTGTTCTTCCACAATCGTTTTCATACTTAGCGACCCAGTCAAAAACAGCAAAGCAATCAGCGAAATGCCCATTGCCAGTTCATAACTAATCGCTTGCGAAGCGCCACGCAAAGCAGCCAGCAAAGAAAATTTATTATTGCTTGCCCAACCGCCAATCATAATTCCATAAACACCCAAACTTACCACGCCAAAGACATACAAGATTCCAATGTTTACATCTGCAATTTGCAATGGCATTTTAGTGTCGCCGAACTGTATAACATTTCCCCATGGAATGACAGCGCAAGTCATCAAAGCCGCCAGCATCGCCAGTCCCGGACCTAACACAAACAACACTTTGTTCGATGTATTTGGAATAATTTCTTCCTTAAAAAACAGTTTCGTTCCATCAGCTAATGGCTGCAAAATACCGAACGGTCCCGCGCGGTTTGGACCTTTTCTATCCTGCATCCAGGCAGCTATTTTTCTTTCCAAGTATGTTTCGTACATCGCTATCACCAGCGATACAGAAACGATGATGACAATGAGAATTAATTTTTGAATAAGAAAAGACCAATCGAAGGCAAGAAGTATGGCTGATAAATTATTCATCTGAATGGTATACTGTCTTTATTTTTTAAAATCGTCTGAATGCGCCGGACCTTCCAGTAAGCTTAAATCATTTTGCGGCTCATTCACTTTGCTCACATCATGAATATTAAGCATCAATCTCGGTTCTCTACCATCCATTACTTCCGGCAAAAATTCCGGTGGCTCAACGGCATCCACATAATGTCCCTGCGAAATAACGGAATGACGATCAATCTTGCGTGGACCTTCTATAATCCAGTCAGAAGTCTGTTTCTTTTCAAAACGACATTCGTTACAAATCCATTCTTCCACTTCACCCCATTCGTCTTTGCGCGCCGTTACGCGAAACACTTCATCACCGCGGTTCCACAAGGTTACTTTGCCTGAACATTTCGGGCAGTCTCTGTGCGCATCCATTGGTTTTAAAAACCACACACGATTCTTAAAGCGAAATGTTCTATCTGTTAATGCACCAACCGGGCAAACATCAATTACATTTCCTATAAAATCGTTGTCTAAACTCTTCTCAATGTAAGTAGCAATTTCGGAATGATCGCCGCGATCAAGAATACCATGTGAACGGGTATTCGTTAACTGGTCTGCTGCAAAAACACAACGATAGCAAAGAATGCAGCGCGTCATATGAAGCTGAATGTAAGGACCTAAACTATGCTTCGCAAATGTGCGGCGCTGAAATTCGTAACGGGTTCCCGCTTTGCCATGATCATAACTCAAATCTTGTAGATGACACTCACCAGCTTGGTCGCAAATGGGACAATCTAAGGGATGATTGATTAATAAAAATTCTACAACGCCGGCACGTGCGTCGATCACTTTTTCGCTGGTCAAATTCTTTACTTCCATGCCATCCATCACCGTTGTTCTGCAAGATGCAACTAGCTTTGGCATCGGGCGCGGATCTTTTTCAGAACCTTTGCTTACTTCCACTAAACATGTGCGACACTTGCCACCGCTGCCTTTCAGCTTGCTGTAAAAACACATAGCAGGAGGCGCTACATCGCCGCCGATTTTACGTGCGGCTTCGAGGATAGAAGTGCCTGCCGGAACTTCTACGGAAATATTATCGATGGTTACTTTGAATAATGGAGCTGCTTCTGCCATTGTAATCTTTTATTCTTCTCCCTAATCTTTTATATTAATGGAAGCTACAGTGTAGCTCAATTAATTTCCGAACGTACAAGTGAGTGACACAACAGATGACCAATCGGAGTCACCAAAGCTCGTCCCATAATGGCTGTTTTCTTATGCCATTACTTCTCGTGCATCTGCATAATGAGCGAGTCCATAATTGCGTGTCAAACACTCTTCAGGATTCAACACGTGCCACTCAAATTCATCTCTGAAATGACGAATCGCCGCCGCAACCGGCCAAGCTGCTGCATCGCCCAACGGGCAAATGGTATTGCCTTCTATTTTGCGCTGGATATCCCACAGCAAATCAATATCGCTTAGCTTTCCTTTCCCGTTTTCAATGTTCTTTAAAATCTTTTCCATCCAGCCGGTTCCTTCACGGCAAGGCGAACATTGTCCGCAGCTTTCGTGGCGATAGAAACGCGCCAATGTATAAGTGTGACGAACCACGCATTGATCTTCATCAAACACAATAAAACCGCCACTTCCCATCATGCTGCCGGTTGCAAAACCACCATCGCTGAGACTTTCGTAATTCATCATGCGGGTTTCGCCTTTGGCAGTTTTCAACAACAAATTGGTTGGTAAAATAGGAACAGAAGAACCACCTGGAATGCAAGCTTTTAAACGCTTTCCGTTGGGAATGCCGCCACAATATTCGTCGCTGTAAATAAATTCTTCTACCGAAATCGTCATGTCGATTTCATACACGCCGGGCTTGTTGATGTTGCCACAGGCAGAAATCAATTTCGTTCCTGTTGATTTGCCAACACCGATCTTTGCATACTCTTCACCACCCATATTAATGATCGGAACAATAGCTGCTAATGTCTCGACATTGTTTACCACAGTTGGTCTTTCCCACGCGCCTTTGATAGCCGGAAACGGTGGCTTGATGCGTGGGTTTCCACGTTTACCTTCGAGACTTTCTATGAGCGCTGTTTCTTCACCACAGATGTAAGCACCGGCACCGCGATGTACATAAATTTCGCAGTCGAAACCAGTACCTAAAATGTTTTTACCTAAAAAACCAGCGGCTTTTGCTTCTGCAATCGCTTGTTCAAGAATATCAGGAATCCAGGCATATTCGCCGCGGATATAAATATAAGTTGCATTACTGCCCAAGGCAAATGAACTGATGATTAATCCTTCAATTAAAAGGTGTGGAAGAAACTCCATCAGGTAGCGATCCTTGAATGTTCCAGGCTCGCTTTCATCGGCATTACAAACCAAATGGCGCGGAACACCTTCGGGTTTCGCAATAAAGCTCCATTTTAAACCGGTTGGAAAACCGGCACCACCGCGACCCCGCAAA
>CAZZZH010000127.1:0-12124 GCA_964658445.1 Ilyomonas sp. | reverse complement strand
CGCAATAAATCCAATCAACACAGCGGTGGCAGCAGAGGCAACGCTTACCATATTGTGATGCTCGGATAGCCAGTAACGGTTATAGCCCAATCTTTCTACATGCTGTGCCAGGCGAAGGCTGTTGCGAAATGTATCCTCCGGCGTAGTGCCCTGCACCACGGGTGCGAGGTCTAGTACAGATACGGGTATATAATTTTGTGTTGTGTTGTTCATCGTTTGTTCCGGCTCTTGCTAAGCCTGCACAAAGGTAGTAAGATGAGCCGGCAAAAGATGTTGGCACTGCGTTAAGAGGCGGCTTGTTGTATTGTCTCGTCGCTATGGCCGAACCAGCGTTTCTATGTGTTAAACTTATCCTTCGAGAATGTCATTCACTACGGCACATTTTCAAACGATGTACCGCTGTCATTAGTAGGGTCGAAGCGAATGACCATGTAGGTGAGGTCACTATAAGTTTCCATCGTGTAATATTATTTTTGGGTTGGTCCCGGGCTTGCCACTTCGCTGTCCGTAGCGTCGCGGTCGAAAATAAGAACGCCGTTTTCCCAGCCTTTGTAGTGTGCATTGCAGGCATGAAAGATAAAGGAATTGTCGTCCAGAAACTCAACCGTTCAGACAGCCTTCGTGGCAGTGCTGACGGAAACGCCAGCGTTTGCCATGTAGTAAAACTCGGCGTATTTGCCATCGGCAGCAAAGTGAAAATACTTGCAGCTCTAAAATTCATTGCCTGTATATAGCCCGGAATAGGCATCTACAAGATCGGTGGATGAGTTATAACCATTAGACCAGTTGCCCACCAGCTCGGAAGGCACAGATGTGCTGGGCAAATCGCAGGAAACAGAATGATTAACGCTGTCGTTGTTTTTAGTACAGCTTAAAAGAGCGATGGATGCAGAAAAGGAGAGTGCAAGGAGAAAGAAAGTTTTCATGATTGTATTTATTTTTGATGCAAGTTGCTGTGCAACGAACGGGCAGACAATGCTAACCATAATGGACTGTCGCATTAGAAGATGGATTGGGCAGAGTTAAGGATAAACTGATGGGTGAGGGTGCAAAAAGCTTACTGTCGGCAAGCCACTATCAGCAATCATTCGTTCAAAGAGAAATTTTTCCAGTCTCCAGATCGGCATTTCCTTTAGGCTTAGATTGCAAAAGATTGAAGCAGGCGCAAACTAATCTTGTACTTCTCTTTTAATCATTAGTTATATAAAAAGCCAAGTCAATTATGAAAACAGAGAACAACGCTCACCGGTGGCAAAGACAGATATTTTTATACAATCTTATTGCCATTGCAGCCTTGCTTACAGCCACCGCTGCGAACGCGCAGGATAGTTCTGTTACAATTCCGCTGTGGCAAAACGGCGCCCCGGGTTTTGAAAAGCGAAAGAACGAGTCTGAGCAAGCAAAAGAATGGTGGGTGAAACACATAAACAATCCTTCCCTCACCGTTTTTTTTCCACCTAAAGAAAAAGCTACCGGCGCAGCCATTCTTATTTGCCCTGGCGGCGGGCACAAAGCGCTTGTCTATACAGCTGAAGGTGTAGATGCGGCTAAATTTCTAAACAACCTTGGCATCACGGCTTTCGTATTAAAATACAGGTTGTATAAAGAAGACAGTTCGGTTTATACCGTTGAAAACACAAAGCAGGATGTGTTTCGTGCCATGCGATTAGTGCGTAGCAAGGCATCTGTTTTTGGCTTAGATACAGCTCGTATCGGCATAATGGGCTTCTCAGCTGGTGGCGAACTGGCAGGTTGGGTTTCTTTTGGTTACAATCAGTCGCATACGGTAAAGCCGGATGCAATTGACGCACTGACAGCAAAACCAAACTTTTCCATTCTCATTTATCCAGGCCCGGCTGCAGTGCCAGACAATGTTACGTTGACACTACCACCTGCTTTTCTGCTTGCCGCCAGTGACGACTCATGTTGTTCTTCCCCGGTTGTAAAAATTCTTTCCCTATACAGAACAGCCAAAGTTCCGGTAGAAGTTCATTTATATTCGCAGGGCGGCCACGGTTTCAACATGGGTTACCGATCAACATTAGCAACACTAAAAGGCTGGCCACAACGGCTTGCGGACTGGCTAGTAGACAACGGCTGGGTGAAGAAATAAAGCACAAACCGGTAATACAAATAGCAGATTTACTATTCAACCTAGCTCTATGCCATACAAAGAATTGCTTCTTCTTGTCATTGCATAATTCTTACTTTTATTGTTCTTATTACAGTGCTATGGTTAACTTTCAGGAGCGGGTACTGAGCTACCCGCAATATTGCCGTCAGCTATCGTGCGGCGATTCATTAATTACCATCTTTACCTGCCCTCCGGAAGCCCGGCTAATGAAAAACAAATATTCCGACCTGTGGTCTGGCGAAAATTATATTTTTTATGTATTGGAAGGTAAAAAGGTATGGCACACTGCGCAGGCTTCTTACGAAATTGGGGAAGGCAATTGTGTGCTGGTAAGAAAAGGAGCGTGCATTCTTGAGCAGTTTTTTGATATCGGTTTTTGTGTAGTATTGTTTTTTATTCCTGACGAGTTCATTTGCGAAACATTAAAAAGAAGATCTGTACCCATTACTAACAGCAACAAAACCTACGAGCCTGTCATCCGGCTGAAGGCAACCGAAACGCTGAAGTCATTTTTTGTCTCCATGTATGCCTATTTCAGGGAAGCTGTTACTCCCGACAGATCGTTGCTGGAATTAAAATTCAGAGAGCTGATATTGAGCATTGCCGATAACCGCGACAATGCAGAAGCGCTTTCTTATTTCTGTTCGTTGATGAGTGAACCGCAATCTATTTCGTTAGAACGCATAATGAACGATAATTACTGCTTCAACCTGAAGCTGGAACAATATGCGACTCTTAGCCACCGGAGCCTCTCTGCGTTTAAACGCGACTTTAGAAAACACTTCCACACCACGCCCGGCAGATGGCTGCTGGAAAAGAGACTGCAACAAGCTCTTTTCCTGTTGCAACATAATAACAAAACTGTAAGCGAAGCGGCTTTCGAGAGTGGTTTCGAAAACCTATCGCATTTCAGCCGTTCCTTCAAAGAGCGCTTCGGCATGTCGCCCGCGGCAGCGCGGCAACCTTCCAACGTTTGAACTTCTGAGCAAAATACGAGGACTTTACAGCAACGACAACTATTTTCGGCACCTCTACTTTTGCAGTGTCAAAAACCGAATGGTTATCATTTTTAAAACAAAAAAATAGTTGCTATGAATCAAAACAAAGCCTTGTGGGAAAAAGGCGATTTTACACGCATTGCCGAGGCCATGCGCGAAAGTGGTGTCGGATTCGTTGACACATTGGGCATCACACCCGGTTTACAAATTCTCGATCTGGGTTGTGGCGATGGCACAACTGCTATACCCGCAGCCCGGCTGGGTGCTACGGTGCTGGGCGTAGACATTGCCAGCAATCTGGTAGAAGCTGGAAACCAGAGAGCAAAACAGGAAGGTCTGACCAACATCAAATTTCAGGAAGGCGATGCTTCTGATCTAAACGAATTAAAAGATGAAAATTTTGATCTCACGGTAAGCATCTTCGGAGCCATGTTTGCGCCCCGACCATATGATGTAGCTAAAGAAATGGTACGCGTTACCCGCAAAGGCGGCCGCATTATCATGGGCAACTGGATACCCGGCGACCCAACGCTGGTTGCTCAAATATTAAAGATCAGTTCGGCTTATACACCACCACCGCCCGAAGGGTTTGTCAGCCCCATGTTGTGGGGCGTTGAAGAGGAAGTAATAAAACGCTTTGTAAGCGCTGGCCTTCCGGAGCATAACATTTCTTTTTCCAAAGAGACATTCATCTTTCGGGCTGATGATTCCCCTTCTGCGCTAGTCAGCCGTTTCAGAAATTATTATGGACCTACCATGAACGCATTTGAAGCTGCCGGAAAGAATGGCAAGGCAGAGGCGCTGCAAAGCGAAATGGAACAGTTGTTTAACAGCCAGAATCAAAGCAAAAAAGAAAATGTCATTGCTATTCCTGCCACTTTTTTGAAAGTCACGGTGAAGTGTTAAAACAAATGTTGTAATCACGCAACGCTCAGACTACAGGTGCACTCTCCAGAGTTCTATTTACTTACTGGTGCAGTAATTGATAAACCGTGGGCATTATGGCAAACACTACACAACAAACAACCGTAAACGTATCACTCATTCACGACGCTTTTTACATGCCACAACTTGGCCGCACGCGCCGCATTTGGATGTACACGCCCGAAGGCTATGAGCAATCCGATACAGGCTACCCGGTCATTTATATGCACGATGGTCAAAACTTGTTCGATGAGTCTACCGCTTTCGATAAAGAGTGGGAAATTGACGAAACCTTGCAAAGCCTTTCAACTCAGTGCATCGTTATCGGCATCGAAAGCGACGAACACCGTATGATCGAATACAATTATTACGATAACGAAAAGCATGGCGCCGGCGAAGGAAAGGCTTACCTCGATTTTATCGTTCAGAATCTAAAGCCTTATATTGATGAGCGCTATAAAACACTGCCCGACCGAGACAATACTTTTATGGCGGGCAGCAGCATGGGCGGGCTTATTTCTTTGTTCGGCGGTCTTCATTATCCGGAAGTGTTTAGCAAAGCAGGCATTTTCTCTCCGGCTCTGTGGATTGTGCCGGGTGTGTTAGAAAAGATTCAGTCGATTACGGAAAGCAACACCACTTACCCGCAACAGTTCTTCTTCTACGGCGGCGAAAACGAAGGTGGCAACATGGTTCAGAACATACTGAATGTAGTTGAGCTTTTAAGGAAATATCCTCTTTACACTATCAAGACAACGATTGACGCCGAAGGCGAGCATTGCGAAACCTGCTGGCGCGATAAATTCTCCCAATTTTACAAGTGGTTGTTCCCTTTGGTTGGGTAAAAGCTTCTAAGTACCCACAATAAAGGAACTTAGTAAAAATAGGGTGAGGTTGTCGTGGCGACTTCACTCTACTTCTTGGGAAAACGCCAAGCCACACATCTTTCCATTCAATTAGTAATAGCCGGTATATCCTGGTATTGCGGTGGCTCAATGTTTAAAATGGTTATGGGCTGTGGCGGGTAATACTTCCCGGCGACGGATACAAAGAACTTCTTGTTCGGGTCGTAATTCAGAAAATAGTAGAAGCCGTGGGTATCGGTAATGGCAAAGGCCATATCTACCCATTGCGTGCCGTTCCATATCATCAGGTCTACACGTACGCCAGCCAGGGGTTGGCTGCCGCCTGCATCTCTGTGCAATAGTTGTCCTCTTAGGTTGGTAGCGCTCACTTGTAGTGCTAATACAAGGCTGGCAACTATGATTATCATTTTTTTCATAATGGTATATTTAGTGTGAAGAAAGCATCGGTAATTGATTAATACCCTGCGATGTATCGTACACTTTCAGCACTTCGCCTTTATTGCCCCGCAGGTTCGGATCGCTGGAGTTTTTGTAAATAACAGCCGTAACCGATATCGATTTGTCGGCACTGTCGGCTTTTGTTGGCGATAGTTTCAGCCGCGTGCTTCCATAGCCGCCGGGCAAGGTGATGCTGTAACTATTTTCATAAGTCTTCAGCACATCATCATCTACATAAAACGATACCAGCCGCTGTCCCGGAATCACATTGATCGACATTGGAAGCGTTTGAATCGAATCCGGATTCAGGCAAGCATAGTATTCATTGTTATTACCCAGGCTATCGACCGTACCTTGTATATCTCGCTTCACAATCTTCACCTGGCATTGCAGTTTCCAGGGCTGTTTCTTTTTCAGGGAATCTACTTCCGCCGTCAGCGCCATGATCTTTGTGTTGTAACGTTCAAGGTTCACAATCGAGTGGTTGATAGAATCCATATTCGCATAGATAGAAGCAAACAGTACGATGAATATAGCAACAGCGCCGGTGGCATTAATCTGGAAACCGGCAAAGCTGCCCTTAGCTAAAAACTTGTCTTTCGGCGTTATCTTATACAGGCACCAGGCAGGAAGCACCGGCACTAAGAGGATAACGCTTATGCAAAATACTTGGTACAGCGGTATCAAATCGTAGATGTCCATGGGGTTGTATTTACAAGGTTAGCTTTCTGTCCTGATGCCTTAACGGATTCGTAATTATTAATGATAAGACCCGGCGGGCATCTTTTGCAGAAAAGCTTATTAATACTATCGTAATTGATGGTCGGGTTGGAAACAGAAAGCGTGCTGGCGTTTGTATTTGGCGAACCGGCAAAGCTTGAGATTGGATTAAAACAAACGTTCAATTAAACGTTCGCGCTGGCTGAGTGCGGTCAGCCGCTACGGCAGCAAGTGCCTGATAGCTGGCGTTATTTTTTTGTCACCAAAAGGTTTGTTCATAAATAGTGAAGCTTGGTTTATTAGCACAAAACCCGTTTTTCTCTGCCCGAAGGTCGTTCTAAAGAGAATAGGAATGGAATCATCATTTCTGCTTTAAAGATCATTATCTCTGCACCAAAGATCATTCTCTTCAGTCTGGAAATGATGATCTTTGATTTTCTCATCATAAAAAGTAAGGAGGGGAGGGAAAAGAAGCAAGATCTATCACCTTTCCTAGGTCAACGAAGCTTTTTTCTCTTTTGCAACCTTCCTTCAATCGGCAAAATGTAGGCAACAACGCGCCACTGTCGGAGAAAATTGCAGGAACAAACTTCACTCACTATATTCCGCTTACAAAATGCCCTTCGACATTTCCGCTTTTTTCTTATTTTTCCAACCCAATCGACTGCTATGGATAATCTTGCCGTACCCAAACAACGCATCCATTCCATTGATATGCTTCGCGGCATTGTTATGCTCATTATGGCTATCGACCATGTGCGCGATTTCTTTCACAATACCGCTATGACGGCTGACCCGCTGGACCTGAAAACTACCACTCCGACTTTATTTTTTACGCGGTGGATAACGCATTTCTGCGCGCCCGTTTTTGTCTTTCTCTCGGGCACTTCAGCGTTCTTGGCTTCGCAAAAGAAAAGCCCGAAAGAAGCCGGGCTGTTTCTTTTCAAGCGTGGTATCTGGCTTATTGTTGTAGAAGTAGCCGTCATTACGCTGGGGCTTACGTTCAACCCGATGTACAATGTCATTATCCTGCAGGTCATCTGGGCTATTGGCAGCAGTATGGTGCTGCTGGCATTGTTCTCCTTTACCAATACAACCGTTATTGCGGTTATTGGTTTTATACTGGTGTTTGGGCACGATGTGTTAGACATCATTCCGCTTCCAAAAGAAGGCGCTTTGCATTCGATTATCAGCCTGTTCATTACGACTTCCGATAAGGTATTGCCACTCGATAAAACGCATTTGATCTTCGACTTTTATTCAGTGCTTCCCTGGACGGGGCTTATGTTTCTCGGTTATGCTTTTGGCAATGTGTATAAACAAAACCCGGTGCCCGAACTGCGAAGGAAAAAGATTTTGTATGCCGGGCTTGCTGTTCTTGTTTTCTTCGTCGCACTGCGCTTCGTCAATGTCTATGGCGATCCTTCGCCTTGGTCGGTGCAACGCAGTGGTGTGTATACACTATTGTCTTTTGTTAATGTGAGCAAATACCCGCCATCGCTGCTCTATTCCTGCATGACCATTGGAGTTGCCCTGCTACTTCTTAGCGGGATAGAAACCGCGCAAAACCGCGCCAGCCGTGTGTTGCAGATGTATGGGCGCGTTCCGTTCTTTTACTATGTTCTGCATTTTTATCTCATACACACGCTGCTGGTTATTTTCTTTTATGCCAATGGCTATGGCAGCAAAGACATTGTAAACCCGCAATCTCCTTTCTTGTTTCGTCCCACGTCGTTTGGGTATAGCTTACCCGTAATTTATCTTATCTGGCTGTTTGTTATTATAGTGTTGTACAAGCCCTGCCAGTGGTTCGATAATTACCGTAAAACACATCATCAGTGGTGGCTTAGTTATTTGTAAAAGGTTTGTTTTTGCAGAGAACAAAGCAATGATGGCAAGCTCATCATGTAACAATCTTGTTTATGTTTGCCGACTTAACCGCTGTATTTGTTGAAACGTTTTGTTCATCGTTGGTTGCACTGGGAGTTGTGGCCGTTCAATCTCATCTATGCACCCTTGGCGTTTGTTTGGTTGTATTACATTTTAAAAGCAAGAGCGATCTGGTATTTCTCCAACGTCAATCCTACACTTACGTTCTCCGGTTTTGAAGGCGAGCGCAAGAAGGAGATGTACCAGCAGTTGCCACCCTCACTTTATCCTGCTACCATTTATGTTTCTGCTAATGAAGAGCCGATTCATATTACCACTCATCTTAAAGAAGCCGGCATCCATTTTCCCTTCATTGCAAAGCCCGATATTGGTACACAGGGTTTGCTGTTTCGCCAGATTCATACAGCGAAAGAGCTGCTCGATTATCATGCATTCATTGGTGCCGATTATGTCATCCAGTCCTTTGTCGATTTACCGGAAGAATACAGCGTGTTTTACATTCGTTACCCCGGCGAGAAAAAGGGGAAAATAACCGGGTTAATCCTGAAAGAATATTTAGCCGTAACCGGCGACGGACATTCTACTTTGCAACAACTGATAACGGTGCACGACAAAGCAAAGCACCGCGCAAAAGAGATGTTTGTAAAACATAAACAACAGCTCTCCAGCATCATTATCAATGGTGAGAAATATTACCTCAGCATCATGGGTAACCACAACCGGGGCGCACGTTTCGTTAATCTTCACAACGAGATAGACGAGTCGCTTTGCAACGTATTTGATGCTATTTCCGAGGCAGCTCCGCAATTCTATTACGGCCGCTATGATTTAAAATGCACTTCGCTACAAGACCTTAAAGCCGGGCGAAACATACAGATACTTGAGTACAATGGTACCGGTGCCGAGCCGAACCATATTTACGATTGCGGTATGAGCTATTTCCGGGCTTTACAAACCATTGCACAGCATTGGCGGGATATGTATCGCATTGGCAAAATCAATAAACAAAACGGTATTCATTACTGGCGCTATCAGCGCGGTAGAAAACATCTGCGCGCCACTTACCGCTGGTATGCGCAACTGCGGAAAATGGATTTAAAACTTCACCTATAACAGCCATCTTCTTTATCTTATCATTGCAAAGTATGAGTATTATCGGCACAGCTTTATTGGGTTGGCTTGTTAGTTTTTTAGGTCAGCTGCCGCTTGGAAACACCAGCGTAACCGCTACACAAATTGCGGTTGACGAAAGTGTGCGTAAGGCTTGGTTGTTCAGCTTTGGTGTAGCTATCGTAGAGATTATTTACCTGCGCGTAGCCTTGTCGGGTATGGGCTGGGTAGTAGCGCATCCTGTTTTCTTTGAAGTGCTGAACTGGCTTGCCATTGCGCTGTTTCTTGGGCTGGGTATTTTTACTTTGGTAGAAGCGAATAAGACCAAACCAAAAACAAAACCGCCGTTGTTAAACAATACACTAAACCGCTTTGCATTAGGACTAAGCATGAGTGCTGTGAACCCGATACAAATACCTTTCTGGTTTACGTGGAGCGTTGCGTTTATCAAGTCGGGCGCTTTAGCCACCAATGATGTTTCTTACAATGCGTTTACCATCGGCGCGGGAACAGGCACCATTGCTGGTTTGGCGGTTTATATTTATGCAGGCAAATGGCTTATTACGAAGCTAAAAGCAGGACAGAGCGGGGTAAATAAATTTGTAGGCTTAGTGTTTATTTTAACGGCCCTGATACAACTCTACAAAGTAGTAATTGCGCCGATGCTAAAAAGCAAATAAGACCTTTATGCTTCTGTCCATTTATCTCTGTCGTCTGGTGAAAACTTCCAGGGTGCAAAGTTGTTTTCAATACTGTTAAACATGCCGTTCCATTCCTGCGGCGCATTGCTTTCTTCCATTATCAAATACCGGCGAAGCTGAACGATAATATCCAGCGGGCTGATGCTTACCGGGCACTCCTGAACGCAAGCCTGGCAAGTGGTACAGGCGCGCAGTTCTTCTTCAGAAATATAATCGCGAAGCAATGATTTATTGTCGTCAACAAAGGTGTTGTTCACTTTTATATTGTTTCTCACTTCTTCCATGCGGTCGCGTGTGTCCATCATTATTTTGCGCGGGCTTAGTTTCTTTCCCGTAATGTTTGCCGGGCATGCCGCGGTGCAACGTCCGCATTCGGTGCAGCTGTAGGCTTCCATTAAGTTGCGCCAGCTTAAATCGAAAATGTCTTTCGCACCAAACTTTTTTGTCTCTGCGGCAACCTCGCCGGTTGGCACTAATTCCGGTTGCATCGCATACAAAACCTCATTCTGAATCTCAGGCATGTTGCGCATTTTTCCCATTGGGATCAACCGGCCAAAATAAGTATTTGGGAACGCAAGAATAATGTGTAAATGCTTCGAGTAAGGCAGATAGTTTAAGAAGGCAAAAATGCCTGTAATGTGCAGCCACCAACAAGTGCGCTCAATTAACACAAGTGATGAACTGCTCATGTTGGTAAACAAAGGTTGTAAGAAAGAGGAGATGAGGAAATTGCCTGTTTTCGTTAGTCCATATTCGCCATAACCACGTTGCTGCAAAGTGGTGTCTGCGGCATTCATGGTTAAGAATAAAGTCATCAAAATGATCTCAGTAACCAGGATATAATTCGCATCACTTTTTGGCCAACCTATCAGTTCTTTGCTGCGCAAACGTTTGATGACAACCACATTTCTACGGGCTAAGAATATAATGCATGAAACCAGCACCAACAACGCAAGTATTTCAAAACCATCTATAAAGATAGGGTAGAAACTGCCGAGTGTGCCGGCAAACAAACGATGCTTTCCAAACAAGCCGTCGAGTGCTATCTCGAGCACTTCGAAATTGATGATGATGAAGCCTACATAGATAAACAAATGCAGCACGGCTACCAGCGGGTTTCGAAACATTTTCTTTTGTCCCAATGCCAGGAGGAACACGTTCTTCCAGCGTTTGCCCGGCTCGTCAGAAATGTCTTCGTCTCTGCCCAGCAATATATTTGACCGTATCTCTTTCGCTTTGCGGTAAAATAAAAAAACAGAAAGGGCAACGAGTACAATAAAGGCAACCTGCGACACAATCTGCATATATGAAAGTTGGCTCGCAAGATAAATGAAGATGCGCTAATGTTGCTACATTTGACCATTAAACAACCGGTAATGGCTGAAAAGAATTATGTCCTGTCGCGCGAGGCAGCGTTGGAAAAACTGCATCGTATGGCACTTGAAATAGCAGAAGATATTAGTGAAGAAGATACACCGCTGGTGCTCATTGGCATACGCCAGAGCGGAATGGTGATAGCAAGGCAGATAAAGGAGTTTTTGAAGCTTTATATAAAAGCAGATGTACAGTTGCTGACGATAACGCTGGACAAGCATTATCCCACCGACATTTCATTTAACGAAACGGTGAACTTCGATGACAAGAATGTGATTTTTGTAGACGACGTAAGCAACAGCGGAAGAACGCTGATGTATGCGCTAAAGCCTTTGCTGAACTATCATCCCAACCGCGTGCAAATATTAGTGCTGGTGGAAAGAATGCACAAACAGTTTCCCATAAAGCCAGACTATGTGGGCGTTTCTGTAGCGACTACAGAAGAAGATTATATTCAAGTAGAGATTGAAGGAGACGAAGTGAAAGGCGCGTTTATCAAGCCGACAGCGGTGGAAGCATAAGCCTTCATGAGGCTTTGTTTGTGATAAAGACGTTTAAACTTTGAAAAAGGGGTTTACATGTTCAGACACCAGGGTAAGGCACGTACCTTAAGCCACAATTTAAAAATAGCTTCGCTGCTCTCTTTCATTGCGGGTAGTGTGAATGTAACGGGTTTCTTGGCCGTGCAGCGATTAACTACCAACATTACCGGGCATTTTGCGTTTTTGATAGACGAAGTGTTCAAGCTGCATTTCCGCGAAGGCTTTTTGTATTTTTTATACATCTTTTTCTTTTTTGCCGGCTCGTTTGTCTCCAGCTTTTTAGTGGAAATGGTGTCGCGGAAAAACGAAAACTACATGTACACAGTTCCGGTTTCCATTGAAGGAATTATCCTCCTTGGCATCGGTATGTATGGACAAAATTGGATGGTCACTAACCCAGATGTAATTGCCTTTAGCCTTTTATTTG
>CAZZZH010000126.1:0-12170 GCA_964658445.1 Ilyomonas sp. | reverse complement strand
GGCAACAACACGTATAGTGGACTCACATCAATCCGGAACGCATATCCCTGCAGCCACTTCGATGAAGACAGCCACGCCAGCGGCGCCGCAATCAGGAATGCCACCACCAGCAGCAAAGCAAACTCTTTATACAGCAGTTGCAGGATAGAGCCGGTAGAAGCACCCAGCACTTTGCGGATGCCGATCTCCTTCGTGCGTTGCAGCGTGGTAAACGAAGCCAGCCCAAACAAACCCAGACAAGCCACCATTATGGCTAAGCAGGTAAACAAAGTAAACACGCCACCGAAGCGCTGATCGGCTTTATACTGGTCATTAAAATGCTCGTCAAGATAGAAGTATTCAAAGGTATTACCCGGGAAAAACCGGTTCCACTGGGCTTTCACGGAAGCAATCGCCGCCGCGGCATCCGCCGCTTTGATCTTGATCGATATCGGTCCTCTTACATCCGGAATACAGCGCAGGATCAGGGGTTCATAATCCTGCCGCAGTGATTGCTGGTGAAAGTTCTTCGCCACGCCGATAATGGTATACTTCCCGCCCCAGAAATCAATGCTATGGTTCAGCGCTTCTTCCGGTTTGCGAAAGCCGAGCAGCTCCACCGCTTTTTCATTAAACACCACATTGCTGTCATCTGCACCAAACGCTTTCGAAAAAGCACGACCCGCTACCATCTGCAGCCCGTATGTCTTCATATAATCATAGTCACCCCCAATGATCCGGTATTGTTTCTGTTGCGAGATGTCCTGCTCCACCAGCTTGATCCCGCCCGCATTCCATTGCACGGCATCGCCGGGCACAGAAGTCGAAACAGTAACGTTCTTCACAAAAGGGTGGCGGCTTACTTCCTCTTTAAACGCCGTTAGCGTTTGGGCAAAGCCTGAGTCAATTCCTACCGTTGGCGGTTGTATCACCAGTGTCTGGTCTATGTTTACACCCAATTGTTGTTTACGCATAAACTGTATTTGCCGGTACACCGTTACCGTTCCAATCAGCAAAAACAACGATGCTGCAAACTGGAACACCACCAGCCCTTTGCGCAGCCCTGCACTTTGTTTCGTGCCGCTCATTTTTCCTTTCAATACATCAATCGGTTTTACGCCCGACAGCACAAACGCCGGGTACAGCCCCGAAAAGAATACACCCGTTACAAACAGCAATCCCAGCCCGCCCCAGAACGCCTGTTCGGTAAACAGGGAGAATGAAAGTTGTTTACCCGACAGCGCATCAAAGCCGGGTATCGCTACCATCACAAGAATGATGGCCAGCAGCAAAGCCAGCCCGTTCAGCATAGCAGATTCGGTGAGAAACTGGATCACCAATTGTTTCCGTTGCGAGCCGATAGCCTTGCGCACGCCTACTTCTCTTGCCCGCGTAATGGCTCTGGCAGTGGCTAAGTTGATATAGTTTACCCAGGCGATCACCACGATAAAAAGGGCAATGCCCAGCAATAAATAAACGGTTTTTCCATCCCCGGTTTCGCCCGGCTCAAACATATAATGCGAGTACAGGTGAATATCAGGCAACGCCTGCAAATGGTAGGTAACACCCGCATTCATTTGCTTCAGTTGTTCACCTACAAACTTGTTGGTGATGGGAATAAACTTTGCCTCCACCCGTTTCGGGTCGGCGCCCGGGCGCAGCAGCAGGTAGGTAAGACAGCCATCGCTTGTCCAGGCATTCTCCGCGTCAAAGCCGTTCTTCGTCGCCTCCGATAAAAACGAAGCCCACGAAAGCAGCAGGTCGGGTTGCAGCTGCGTGTTTTGTGGTGCATCTTTATACACGGCAGTTACCACGTAGGTATGGTTGCCGTTCAGCTCCAGTAGTTTGCCGATCACGTTTACGCTGCCATATATTTTCTTCGCGGTGGTTTCCGATAGGGCGACCGTGTTTACGTTTTTCAAGGCTGTATTCTTGTCGCCGGCAACGAGTGGAAAGGTGAAGATGTTGAAGAACGAAGCCCCGGCATAAAACGGCTTCTCTATTTTCAGGGGCTGGTTGTTCACACTGGCGATCATAGTGCCGTTTTGCTGCAGTTTTACGTAGTCGTCTATCTCCGGTATGCCGGCTTTAAACGCATTGCCCACCCCATAGGCGCCCGCCGCCCATTGCGTGCTCAGTTTGCCATTGTCAAAGCGGTCCTGCTCTACGCGGTAAATGCGGTCTTTGTTCGCCTGGAAATCTTCATAGCTCAGCTCAAACGATACGTATTGCAGGATGAGCAAACACGAGGCAATGCCGATGGCTAGCCCCAAGATATTGATGCCTGAATACGCTTTGTGACACCGGATGTTGCGCCACGCAATTTTGAAATAGTTGGTAAGCATAAAGAACGTTTATTGGTATAAGTAGCCAGGAAATGATTCGTTACGCCTTTGGCTGTTCAATAGCAATGCCAGCGCTGAAAGCATTGGCTACAGGGCATCTTAGGAAAAGGATGGAAAAAAGATGTTCGATAATGAACAGTGGTTGTGCGGATTTGGGTGGAAGCGGGTAGGCTAAACGGATATATAAATCCGGCGATTACTAACGAGACGACGTTCTGGGAGACTACGCCGAGTAGTGTCAACCCATGGGTGCAGGTAAAGGTGGTAATATAAACACCTTCTTTATCCGCGATCTCTTTTTCAGGCACGAGGGGAATGGGTTATTCTATGCAACAGTAGGGTAGGGTAGCGCTGCAATGTGCCGGGGCGGAAACATCGCAGAGAATAAAAAGTGAACATAAGCGGGATGAGTATGCCAGATAGGGGAAATTAGCCAGTCGAAGACTCGCTTTGATGAAACACCCAGAGAGCCCAGCAGAACTCTCCGGATAGCGGGGTCTTTTTTTGTGCGTGAGGATAAAATCGCAGACTTTGGGATAAATAAAGCCAAGTGGTAAACGTTTGCTGAGTACTCTGTGCGATATGCTTCGCTGAGGTGGAGAATCAGGCTTCGTTCTCGGTTTGTTCTTCAGTCACGTTCTCTTCTATTTCTTTCGGAGCGCCGGTAACGGTTTGAACAGAAACGAACAGGTAGGTAAGCTGCACCAGCAGAAACAGAAGAAGACTGATGACGGAACTGAAGTAAGAAACGGCAAACGCCACACAAAAGCCGATCATCTGGAGAATCATTCGCTTCTTTACGTCAGTCACAATGCGTGGATCTAACCCGGCATGAATGAGACGGTGCTTGTAGGTGGCATACCACCACTGCAGGTAAAAGGCAGCCAATACGGCGATGATGTTGATGCCATATATCTGGACAGAAAACCGGCTGAGCTTTTTTTCGGTGAGCAAGGAGGCGGAAAACGGGATTAGGCAAACAAACATAAGCAGCACTACATTAAGCCAGAGATGGATGCGGGTAGTGCATTTGATGAAGAAAAACTGCGAGTGGTGACCGGTCCAGTAGATGCCGAGGATGAGAAAGCTGATGGTGTAGGGAAAGAGCTTGGTAATAATGGGCTGCAACTGTTGAGAAAAACTGCCCGCCTGCTGCGCAGCCTCTTTTACATCGAGCACCAGAAGTGTCATGGCAATGGCAAAAATGCCATCTGACAGGGCTTTCACCCGGTCGGTGCTGAACGCTTTTTTCTGGTCGATCAATTCGCTCATTGGCTCGTAGCGTACCTAAAAGTTAGTGATTTATGTGGTTGATAAAGATAAGGCTGCAAGCCTTTCCGGCGCACATTCTTTTCTTTTTCTTCTCGGGGAGTTCGCGGACAAACAAAGGGTAGTTTGCTGATGGTGATTAACTGCGTTAAGGGTGGTTTTTGTTGATGGAAGTAAAGTCGTAGGCTTTTCTCTACCCGTCAGGACCTCACCAACCCATACAAAAAGCCGGAGATAAAAAAACTCAAATCTAACTTGTCATTTTGGTTACAACATCCCTCAATCCGGTTATACTTTACAGCATGACTGTTTTGACATTTGTATAAACAAAAAGCAAATAAAAATGACAAACAAAATTGAACTTCCGCAGTTAATTAAAGATTTTATTTCCGCCGTCAATTCGCATAATTCAGAAGCATTCATGAATGCTTTTACAGATGATGCGCTCGTTAATGATGTGTCAAGAAATTTTTGGGGCAAACAAGCGATAAAAGAATGGAGCGATAAAGAAATAATCGGAGATAAAGTTACTTTTGAAACCGATGACGTAACGGTGCACTATGGCAGTTACATGGTTACTGCTTTGACCAATGGCGACTATGATAAATCAAAAGCGCCGGACCCACTTTATCTTGATTACTTCTTCACGCTTAAAGAAGATAAAATTATAAGAATGTTTGTTTTTCTCAATAAGGCAAAGAGCATTAATAAACCTTGATTAATCTTACATACCGGCATATTTTATTATGCCGGTATTTCTTAATGCTGAAAATGAAAAATAATATCATTACCATAAATTCTATCGCTGAATTGCATCGCAGGTATTCCCTGCCTGCGCCTGAACATCCGTTGGTAAGTGTTATTGATTTAAAGGATATGCAACGCACCGGAACCGAAAACATGACCGGTGTTGTTTTCGATTTTTATTCTGTGTGGCTGGAAAAGGATGTGAAAGGAAAGATACGTTACGGGCAAGGGTATTTTGATTTTGATGAAGGCAAAATGATTTTTATTGCGCCTAAACAAGTTTTGTCTAGCAGCGATCATCAACTGACTAATAACGGTTATGGTTTGGTGTTTCATCCCGATTTTATAAAAGAGTATCCGTTAGCGAAAGCTATTAAAGAGTATGGTTATTTTTCTTACGCCGTAAACGAAGCATTGTTCGTATCAGAAAAAGAAGAAAAAGCCATCATTACAATAATGAAAAATATTATGCAGGAATACAGTTCCAGCATCGATAAATATACGCAGGATGTTATTGTATCGCACATAGAAGTGCTGCTTAATTATTCCAATCGTTTTTATGGTCGTCAATTCATCACCCGCAAAAATTCAAACGATGATTTATTGGCTCAAATGGAAAGTTTGCTGAAGAACTATTTTACAGAAAATACTTTGAATACAGGTTTGCCGACGGTAAAATATTTGTCGGACCAACTCCATATTTCATCAAGCTATCTCAGCGATATGTTGCGCGAACTGACGGGGCAAAATGCCCAACAGCATATTCATAACTTTTTGATTGAAGAAGCAAAAGAATTATTAAGCACGACAACATTATCCACCAGTGAAATAGCTTACAAGCTGGGATTTGAATATCCACAATCTTTCAGCAGATTATTCAAACAAAAGACAGATTTATCGCCTTCTGATTTCAGAAATAGTTTCAATTGAAGATTTGCCCTTGAAAAAAACCGAAAAGCTGACGACAGGTTGTTTCTAGACCCATACGCAATTTACTTTTTGGACAGACAATTAAGAATCGTAACAAGAGCATCTAAAATTCCTTTTGTCAGAGGTTATATAACCAAGACAATACAAAAAAGAATTCCAGGTGCATTTTCATCGGGGATTGCAAGGACAAAGTATATAAATGAATTATTACAGAACACGATTACTGACGGCGTTAAGCAAGTAGTGATTTTAGGTGCTGGCTTTGATACAAGGGCTTCAAGACTGGAATTTTTAAAGTCAATTTCTACAATTGAGATTGACCACCCCAACACTTCAGACTTTAAAACGAGCATTATAAAAAAACGCCTTGGAAAACTTCCTGAAAATATTACCTATTGCAAGATTGACTTTAATAAGCAAAGTCTTGAACAGTTGGCTGCACAAAACAATTTTGATTTTACAAAACCAGCAACAGTAATTTGGGAAGGAGTTACTAATTATTTAATAGAGGAAGCCGTCAATAAAACGTTTTCATTCATTGCAAAATTACCTAAAGGAAGCTATGTTATTTTTACATACATCCATAAGCAAGTGCTTGATAACCCAAGTTCCTTTTTAGGCGGAGACAAACTTTTGGCAGACCTTGAACATAATGAAGAGCTTTGGACGTTTGGCTTCTTACCTGATCAATTGTCAAATTATTTAAAACAATTTGATCTGACACTAATTGATGACTTAGGTGCAACAGAATATCGACGCAAATATTTACCAACCAAAAGTGAGAATGGTTATGAATTTTATAGAGTGGCGGTAGCCAAAAAATGAACTGCTGCCACCAACATGGGTATTGCCGCAAGTGGGGCTGGACGTTGAAACTTCGGCTATTTGTATCGCTGTACTTTTGTCCAGGCAGACGAGTTGCCATTTGGCTTTTTGTTGTTGACTTCACCTTTACAAATTTCAATTGGGCAGGGGTTCCGGGTTGGACGTTATAAAATATACCACCTGCGGCAATACTTGTTCGTTGTGCGTCATGCTAAACTAAAAGTAGAGATCATGGAAATCGAAGCAAGACCAAAAAGTAAACTTAGTCTCTCACCACTTGACACTTTATTAGAGACGACATGTAAAGTGTTTTTAGTTGTTATGTGGGTTTTGACACTTTATGCTTTTTTAAAACTGCCCACAACAACTCCAACTCATTTTAATGCTTCTGGACAAACAGACGGTTATGGCAACAAAGCAACACTTGTCATATTATCGGTACTCGCGACAATAATTTATTTTGTATTGACACAATTGAATAAGTTTCCGCACATTTTTAATTATATGACAAAAATTACTGAGGATAATGCTCAACGACAATATACTATTGCAACAAGAGTGTATAGATTTTTGAAATTAGCTATTCTGGTGATCTTTTCTTCGATTATTCTTTTTACTTACTTGACCACAATTGGAGTGAGCAATGGATTAGGGTTTTGGTTTTTACCATTAACTGAAGGACTTTTACTAATTCCAACGATAATAGGAATAATTAAATCTTTTAAGAACCATAACAAGGTGGTTTGACAAGCTCGAACGCACAACAGTATATTTATAAAATTGTGGCTGGACGAATGAGCGTTCATCTATGAATCACTATTTTGCTTTTGAAGTTAATTGAACTGACGTTTTTCAAATGCTGCAACTTCATCAACACTTTAACGTTAGCACTAATCATCACTGACACCAACCAACATTGACACGAATTTTAAAATTATTAAGTTAAGTCTTTTGGCAGTTTCTTTTTTGTGTGTGCCCGCTATCTTATCGGCTCAGTATAAGACAGATACTATTGTTATCAAAAATATCAAGGATGAGGCACTCAATCACTCCGCCATACCACAACTGGCGTATGATTTAACCGATGTGTGCGGACCCAGACTCACCAACTCGCCCGGCTACCACAAAGCCGTAAACTGGACAGTACAGCAGTTTACCAACTGGCAGATACACGCCGCACCGGAAGCATGGGGAGAATATGGAAAAGGATGGAGCAATGAAGCAACTTCTCTGCAAATGACATCACCCTATCATGAACCTATAATTGCGTATGCATTGCCCTGGACGAATGGTACAAATGGCACCGTTACGGCGAATGTCACTATGCTGGATGCGTTAGACTCTGCCAGTATTGATAAAGCCGGAAATGACCTGAGGGGAAAATTTGTAATGATCAGGAAGAAAGATACCTTGGTTACACCTTCTTTTGAAGGCGATGCCTGGCGATATGAAGACAGCGACCTGAATAAACTAAAACTGAGAGACAGGGAAATGCTGTCTGATGCAGCGATTGTCAATTATAAAACCCGGCTGCTAAGCCTATACAATATAAAACGATACCTGCAGCAAAAAGGTGCGCTTGCAATGCTGAATGGCAAAGGAAGAGATGGAACTGTGTTTGTGTCTTCTTTTCTTGGCTATGCAAAGCAATATGAGAATACATTGCCGGAGATGATACTGACAACCGAGGAATACCTAAAGCTACAGCGATTTGCCGAACATGGTCAGCCGGTAACACTGGAAATGAATGTACAAAACAAACTCTATACAGATGACCTAACCGGCTATAATGTAGTGGCTGAGATACCCGGCACTGATCCTGTTTTAAAGAACGAAGTGGTAATGCTTGGCGCTCATTTAGACTCGTGGACAAGCGCTACCGGCGCCACCGACAATGGCGCTGGCTGCGTAGTAATGATGGAGGTAATACGCATTTTAAAAGCATTGAATGTTCAACCGAAAAGAACGATTCGCGTAGCGTTGTGGGGCGGTGAAGAAGAAGTGATACTGGGTTCAGTAGGGTATGTAAAAAAACACTTTGCTGACCCGGCTGATATGAAACTAAAACCAGAACAAGCCCGTATTTCTGCCTATTATAATTTAGATAACGGAACCGGAAAAATAAGAGGCATTTATACCTTGAATAATGACAGTGCAGGGAAAATATTTGCAAACTGGCTACAACCTTTTGCAGACATGGGTGCTTCTACGGTAAGCAACAAATACTCAGGCGGTTCCGACCAGCAGTCTTTTGATGCTGCCGGTATTCCTGCTTTTCCGTTTATACAAGACCCGATGGACTATGACACCCGCACACATCACAGCAATATGGATGTGTATGACCGTCTGAGTATGGATGATTTAAAACAATGCGCTGCTATCGTAGCTACATTCGTATATAATACTGCCATGCAAAAAGAAATGATGCCAAGAAAGCCATTGCCAAAGCCAGGTATATTTCCGCTTGAAAACGGGCTTTTACGTTAAATATAACTACTGCCAACAGTGCATTTGCAATAGCATGGCTTGACATTAAATACTTAACTACCAATCCTTTATCGGCTTTTATTCCGGCATAATATGCTGTTGAGCATAAGTTGTTATCTTCAACTTTATTTTTTATTTACACATTTGTTCCAGCTGACGGTTTGATATTGCTATGCCAGCGTAAATGCTCCACCGTTAGCAGCAAACATTTACGACACACCAAACATAAACGAAAACAACATTGTAAAGAATGACAACACAACAGCAACCTATTCAATCAGGGTTTAGTGAAACTTCAACAGCTTCGCAAGTCATCTCAGGAATTGACCTACACGGAAAAACAGTAATTGTAACGGGTGGTCACTCTGGAATCGGGCTTGAAACGACAAAAATTTTTTCAGAAGCAGGTGCAACAATTATTGTTGGTGCCCGTGACACAATAAAAGCAAGGCAAACACTTGCAGCAATCAAAAATGTAATTATTAGCGAGCTTGACCTATCAGAGCCTTTATCAGTAAATAAATTCACAAATGAGTATCGTAAATCGTTTGACAGGTGCGACCTTTTAATCAACAACGCTGGTATTATGGCAACACCTCTTTTACGCAATAGCTTAGGTTATGAAATGCAGTTCGCAACAAACCATTTAGGACATTTTCAATTAACAGCTAATCTTTGGAATGAGCTTCGAAAATCTGAAGCCCGCGTGATTTGTTTATCTTCATTAGGACATCGGTTCAGCGGTATTCAATTTGAAGACCCAAATTTCAATATACATTCCTATGAGAAATGGACAGCGTACGGACAATCTAAAACTGCCAATTCACTCTTTGCTGTTCACTTAGACAAGATTGGAAAAGAATATGGTGTTAGGGCTTTTGCAGTTCATCCCGGGAGAATCACTTCGACTGACCTGAACCGATTTATGAGTGATGAAGAAAAAGCAACTGCCACTAGTGCAACCTCTACCATTCCAAACTATGTACCTTCCTATATAAAATCAATTGAACAAGGTGCAGCCACAACGGTTTGGTGTGCTACAAGCCCTCAATTAGATAACATAGGTGGTGTTTACTGTGCAGATTGCGATGTATCACCCATTGTAGAAAACGACAGCCTACAAGTTAATGGAGTTCGCAGATGGGCAATCAATCCTGCAATGGCAGAGCAACTGTGGATGCTTAGCGAAAAATTGGCTGGGTTTGACTGGACCAAATAGCTGATGTAAGAAGTATGACTTTGACCTGGTATTCCAGCAGGCAACATGGTTTTGTGCAAGTGGAGCTGGACTTACAATCATTAGCTGTGTGCAAGTGTTAAGTGTAGTTCCATCGTGACAAGCAACTCCAGACAACAGCACAAACAATGAACTTCACTCTACAATTGAGAAGCAGCGACAGACGGACGAAATACTATTTCCCCACCTGCACAAAGCCCTGTACGTTAGCAGCTATTGACCTTACCTTATTATAAACAAAGAACGATTTGAAAGATAGAAAACCTAAGCAGCTTTATCTTTGAATTTTATGAACTTGTATGTTCTTTTTTTAGTACTTACTGCTGCTATTCTTCACGCTTCATGGAATTTACTTGCAAAGAAAACAAAAGGCAAAACTCCGTTTATCTGGCTGCAATACGTTGCAAGTAATCTGTTGTACCTGCCCTTTTTATTTTTTCAAAAAAATGGTGATGGTTCCATTTATTCACAACCACTTTTATGGTTTTCGCTAAGTAGTGGAATACTGCTTTTGGGTTATTTTATCGTATTGCAAAAGGGTTATAGAAGTGCCGACCTATCCGTTGTTTATCCTCTAGCCCGGGGTTCAGGTCCTCTGTTTTCATCAATAGCTGCGATTTTGTTTTTACATGAGCCATTGAAATTAGGTTCAATGCTTGGGTTGTTCTTAATTATCGCAGGAGTTTTACTGATTACCGGGTTAAGTATAAAAAGGGAAAACAATAGCAGAATCACTACAGGTATTACCTATGGAGTACTTACCGGGTTGTTCATTGCATTCTATACGATTAATGATACCGTTGCCGTGAAATCATACGGCTTATCTCCACTACTACTTACGCTTGCTACCAATATGTTTAGTGCTGTGTTACTTTTCCCTTTCGTGGCAGGACAAAAACTGAACTAAAGCGCGAAATAAAATTACATAAGTGGATCATTCTTGCGATTGCCTTCTTAAGCCCCGCGGCTTACATTTTAGTGTTGGAAGCTTTAAAATATGCACCGCTAACAGTAGTAGCACCGGCAAGAGAAACAAGTATATTATTAGGAGTTTTTATGGGGTCAAAAGTATTTGATGAAAAAGATGGAAAACGCAGGCTGATAGCCAGTGCATTCATTCTATGTGGTATTGTTGTGCTAAGTTTAAGCTAGTGGTAGTCTTATGACACATTACATAAAACCTGTCTCAACAAACAGCCGCTAATAAATAGGTTTGGCAATAGGCTGGTTTACGAAGTACTCATCGCTACGAATCAATATCAGCAATCGTTACAGCTTGACTTCATCAATTTAGCCATTTGTTGTTATCTTCAGCTTTAGTAACGTTTTTCAGCCAATCAATAGACCAACTCAACTTCCAACTAAAATAAATAAGTTGGTTTACCAAGACATAGTGATTCCATCTTTTATATTACTCCATTCCATTTTTTTGTATCAACCCACCGAAGTCCAGTGTAGCAACAAAGACAAAAGTGCTCTTCACATCCTCATTAAGACAAGGAGTATTCAGTAACTTCAAGTATTCTTCCACCTCCAGATTATCTTTCAGTTTGGTCAAAGAATTTGACTTTGCAACAACTTCTTCGGTTGGATTTTGATGAAAATGACCGTCCCTAGTTGCCGTGTTTACAACCCATTTAAACCGCTAGTAGTAATTGCCAGGTGTTTCGCCGTTGTATTTATCTAAAAGGAACTGACGAAAACGTTTACAGAAGTTTTCACTGTTATCAATAAATGAAATTATATCAGACTTAATGAAAGCTTGAATTGAGTCAGACTGTTAATTAAATGGCGGTTGCCTTTTCGCAGATTTAGCTTTACATAATCTTTGTAATACTCCAAAAAATTCGACTTAAACTTATGTTTCGGAATGTATGCGCTCCCTATTGATTGTTTTTCTATAATCTGACTTTTCTTAACTTCTATGAGAATCAGCGCCTCTTTACTGTGATTCTTTTCAATCTGATTTTTAGGCTTCGAATAAATAAAAATTCCTGTTGAAGGGCGCTGTCCTGCCCGACGACCCAAGTCGTAATAAAAAACGAATTTGTCGCCCGATCTGTTTTTTCTTTTTATAATGTTCACGATATAATTTTAAGTGTTACACAATTGGCATCAACAGATGTGCCGTGCCACTTCACTGCTCGATCGAGGATGAAACGAATTTCCAAAGTGTAATAAAGAAAAGCAATGTGAGGCAAAAACTTTTTCGTAGTGTTAGACTAATACTTTAATAACTAAGGTGGAGTTTGAAAGATACTATGGAGCTTTTTACACAAGAGGAGAATTCTGTTCGAAAGGCGCTTCTTTGATTGTAAAGTGTGGGTCAAAGTTGTGTCATTAATGGTGGT
>CAZZZH010000125.1:0-12226 GCA_964658445.1 Ilyomonas sp. | reverse complement strand
AACTCCTGTATTTAAATAAGCTCCTGATATATCATT
The DNA here is from genome assembly GCA_964658445.1 of Ilyomonas sp. Classification (GTDB taxonomy): domain Bacteria; phylum Bacteroidota; class Bacteroidia; order Chitinophagales; family Chitinophagaceae; genus Ilyomonas. Next base: position 12,190 of record CAZZZH010000125.1, on the reverse strand, counting down.
TACGTTGTCGCTCGTGAGCTTTTTGTCACTGCTATGGTTTTTTCTTTCAGAAATATGAACTGTTGTACAAGAAACTGACAAAAGTAAAATAGCAAGTATAGTGAGTAAGAATTTCATAATTACAAAACAAAAATAACCAACCCACCTACAACACAAAAACACGAATTAACCCACTTACACGTGCAACCTCCCCATTCCGCAACACGGAGTCTATAGGTTCCACGTGCAACCATGTCGTTCCGTAATGCGAAAAGGGCTGGTTACACCTGTAATCTTATTACTTCGCTATGCGGAACGGGCAGGTAGCACGTGCTACCAACCTGTTTTACCACACGGAATGCCTTGGTTGCACCTGAGGCTATTTTATGCTAAATTTTCTTGGCTAATTGCAGCGAAGTTTTTACTTTCAATCCCGAAAAATTCTGCCAATGAAACCATTCCTTTTTGCACCCGATGTTACCGATGGCGCAGGTGGTACATCTTCCCCCATTACTGACACGCACACCCGCCACTTAGAGAATGTGCCCGACAAAGATTCTGTTCTGCTGAGCGTTTGCCAAACCGCAAGCAGCCAATGGGCAATCAGCCCGTTCATTACCCTTCTCTGGCAAACACAGGCCGACTTTGCAAAGCTGACCGGTGATTTTGAAAAAAATCTGCAGCAGCGCAATACCGTGGGCGGAAAGCGCGGCCAGCAAACCCAGGCGCTGGACGACCTGGATGTAATGGCAGACGATGCCCTGCCGTTTATGAAAAATATGATTGGTGGCAAGTGGGGTCCCGATAAGGCTGTAGCTTATTATCCTGAATTTGGGATGGAGCATCGCAACCATCATTACGGCTTTCCGGTAGACCGTCAAAAGCGTAAAGATGCCCTGCGGATGATGGCAGACGCTGTAGCTGCCAACGGCTTTGGCGGCGATGCAGCGCATGGCTCGGCTTTTTGGGAAGATTTGGTATCACGCTATAATGCGGCGCTGCAGGAAGCCGTAGCAGGTGCCGGCTCAGTTTCGGATAGCGTAAGCGGCCTGGTGCAAACCCGCACTACGCTGCGCCGCGTGCTGCACGCTATTTTGCTGCTGCTGGAAGCCAATTATCCTGATACCTTTGAGCAGGAACGCCGGGTGTGGGGTTTTCAGAAAGAAAAATATTAAGGATAAGATTATAAAAGAAAAGGCGATGCAAAGTTTGCATCGCCTTTTCTTTTATCCACATTTCTTATTGATAATCGTATAGCTTGATGGTAAAAATGATGGGCGTATTGGGCGGAATAACCTGCGGCGAGCCGGTAGAACCCGCAGAGCCGTAGGCTAGGCTGGGTGGCAGATACAACGTCATGGTAGCTCCTTTTTTCATCAACGGAAGGGCTTCCTGCCAGCCGGTGATGGCCGTGGAAAGCGGGAAAGAAACAGGGGTAACGCTACTATCGAAACCATGTCCATTCTCAAAATATCCTTTGTAGGTAACGGCAACGCTGGAGCAAACCTTTGCCCGGTTGGTTATCGAGTCGGGCACGGCAGTAGAATCCATAGTGTAGAAAAAGCCGCGGTAGTCCTGCACGGCATTAATGCCACTGTCTTCTAAATACGTCTTCAAGGGAAATATTTCGGAAGAGGGCGCCGCCGTAGCGATGGTGGAACAATCGACGGTGGGGGTGCTGCCACTGTTGTCTTTCAGGCAGCTACTAATACCGAGTGCTGCACATAAACCAGTAATCAAAAACAATTTTCTCATTCAAAATAATTTTTCGTTTGCAAAAATAAACGGGATGGGCAGGTGTGCCTACTCCGTTTTCACATAGTTGTGTGAATAAGGTCTGATATCGGTGTAAAACGCTGCTTTGCGCTCTTTTGTTTTGTGGAAAGAAGAAGAACAAATAGTCAGCTTTTATCGGGTTTGCCCAAAAACTTAAAACTACCGACCATTTGTGCTCTCTGAACAAACAGTGAAAGAAATGTGAACAGGTAAATGTGAATTAAAATGGCACTAAAATTTTGGATTGTGGGTAACAGCACGGGATATAGGCTGTGTCTTATTCCCTGTTGTTAAAGCTTTGTGCAGAAACCTGTGGAAAATGGTGCGGGTATGTACTTTTGCAGGTGTGAATAAGTAAGTTATCACGATATTCACAGCCCTAATAGTAATAGTTTGTTTAAATAAAAATAAGTATTATTAAATACATACTACAGCAGTTATGAACATAGAAGAAGCTACACTGAAAGTCTCGAAACGCGGCTTTCTGGATATTGATATAGACCCGACACTTGATTTGTTTAAAGAGATAGAAAAACTGAAAAAAGAAAAGAATGCCGTGCTGCTGGCCCACTACTACCAAGATGCCGACATACAGGATGTGGCCGATTATATCGGTGACAGCCTCGGGCTGGCGCAATACGCCGCTAAAACCGACGCGGACGTGATAGTGTTCGCCGGGGTGCATTTCATGGCTGAAACGGCAAAAATCCTCAACCCCACCCGAAAGGTATTGCTGCCCGATCTGAACGCCGGCTGTTCCTTAGCCGACAGTGCGCCGGCACCTCTCTTTAAAGCCTTTAAAGAAAAGCACCCCGATCATTTGGTGGTGAGCTATGTAAACTGTTCTGCTGAAATAAAAGCCCTGAGCGATATCATCTGCACCAGCAGCAATGCAATGAAGATTATTGAAAGCCTGCCGGAGGATCAGCCCATCATTTTTGCACCGGATAAGAACCTGGGCGCTTACCTGAACAAAAAGACCGGGCGTAATATGCTGTTGTGGAATGGTGCCTGCATGGTGCACGAAATATTTAGCCTGGAAAAAATAACAAAGCTGAAAATGCGCCATCCTGAAGCTAAAGTGTTAGCCCACCCCGAATGTGAAGAAGCCATATTGCGTGTAGCAGACTATATTGGCAGTACTACACAAATCTTGCGCTATGCCGTGCAGGATGAAGGACAATCGTACATTGTAGCTACCGAGACAGGAATTCTTCACCAGATGCAAAAAGATGCACCCGGGAAAACGTTTATTCCTGCACCTCCTGATAACAGTTGCGCCTGCAACGATTGCCCGCATATGAAGCTAAATTCCCTTGAAAAGGTATATCTGTGTATGAAGTACGAAACGCCGGAACTAACCATGCCGGAAGAACTGCGGATGGCTGCTTTAAAACCCATTGAAAGAATGCTGGATATTAGCCGGAAAGCAGGATTGATTGGGTAGTTTAGCTTTGCCTATAATATGAGCATTTAGTTAGCTCCCAAAATTCGCCTTTCACTGGTGTTTGTGGTGTTTTTGCGAAGTTGATAATCTTTATACGATAATTCAATATAATAACCGAGTTCTAAATCATTCATTTGTTGCAGGATGCTATATTCGGGCCGATATGCAGCCATGAATTTTTCCAGTTCCGGCGATTCTAGCTTGGTTAGCTGCTTTACTAATCTAATGCTGTAGCGGTGGTCTATATATTTATCCTGTTCTTCTTTTACCAGTCGGTTTTGGAAAGAAGCCAATTGCCGGTTCCTGCGAAAGCGAAACATGTTGATGAGTTCGTCCAGATCCAGACCAACAGTAACCGAACCCGGTACATAAGTAGAAGGAGAAATTCTGTTGAGTGCAAGCCCAGGTTTTTTATAATCAAATATCTTAGCATAGGCACGGCGGTTTTCCACCGAATCCATGTAGTAGTTATGAGTTTGCACTTTTACTTCAGGAAGCCATTTAACATCTATGTGTAAGCCGATTTCAAAATCTTCGGGTGATCTAATTGTATCAACCGGATATTTTATAGTACTTTTTCCTAAATACGAAAAGAATATGGAATCGTTTTCTCTTACTATTATAGAATAATGTCCGTTAGAGTCAGTAAGAGTTCCGCTGCCGCATGTGCATTGTACAGCTACTGCTTCTATTGGTAGCCGGTTACTAAAGTCGTATACTGAACCGGAAATCTGTATAATCTGTGCTTTTGCAACCTGGCAGCAAAAAAAGAAAAAAATAAAGTATAGCCAAGCAAACTTCAAGCTTATCGTGTGTTTATATATGTAATATTACAATGAAGATTTTTGAAGCGAAACGATCGGTTGGTTTTTAACCACAATTTGGCATCTACGTTTTTATAACCACTTATAATTACATAGGATTCAATGTTTTATCTCCCCATATATACCATTAAGATTTGTATATCACTTGGATTAACGCCGCTAATCCTGCTCGCTTGTCCGAGAGTTCTGGGTCTGATTTTTTTGAACTTTTGTAATGCCTCATTACTTAAGGCTGATATGCCGTCGTAATTAAAAATATCAGGAATAATGAAGTTCTCCATTTCGTTCAGCTTACTTACCAATTGCTCTTCTTTTTCAATATATCTTTCATACTTTATCTGAATCTCACTTTGCTGTAGAGTTTCTTGTTGATAGTTGCTGAAAAATAAGTTTAGGTGAGATACGGCATCCATTAAGCCGGGTAAAGAAACATTAGGCCGCAATAAGAGTTTAGATAACTTTTGCTTTTCGACTATTGGAGCAGAATTTATTTTTTGTAAGTATCCATTCACTTCATATGGCTCGAGTGAATGAGTGGTGAGAAATCGAATAATATTCTTAATCTCTTCTTTTTTGTTAGTTACCAACTCCCTGCGGTCTTCTTTTGCCAAGCCCAGCTGATAACTTTTTTCAGTGAGCCTTAAGTCTGCATTATCCTGCCGAAGTAAAGTTCGATACTCAGCGCGGCTTGTAAACATGCGGTATGGCTCATCTGTTCCTTTGTTAATTAGATCGTCGATTAAGACACCGATATAAGCTTCGTTCCTTTTTAAAATAAAAGGTTCCTGTTCGTTTATGTTTAGATGAGCATTTATTCCTGCAATCAACCCCTGACAGGCGGCTTCTTCGTAACCGGTTGTTCCATTTATTTGACCAGCAAAAAATAAATTGTTCACGAGTTTGGTTTCCAATGTCGCTTTTAGCTGTGTTGGCGGAAAATAATCGTATTCGATTGCATAACCCGGGCGAAACATTTTTGCATTTTCAAAACCCGGCATTTGTTTAAGCGCTTCGTGTTGAACTTCTTCGGGTAAAGATGTTGAAAATCCGTTTACGTAAATTTCAATCGTTTGAAAACCTTCGGGTTCAACAAATATTTGGTGACGATCTCTATCTGCAAAGCGATTGATTTTATCTTCTATGCTGGGGCAATAGCGAGGTCCTGTTCCTTCAATTCGACCTGTAAACATCGGGCTACGGTCAAATCCGGTTTTTAAAATGTCATGAACTTTTGAATTGGTATAAGTAACAAAACAACTCAATTGTTTTTCAGGCTTTAATTTAACTGTCGGTAAATAGGAAAAACCGATAATTTCTTCATCGCCTTTTTGTTCTTCCATTTTTGTGTAGTCCAAGCTCCTTCCATCGACACGAGGCGGAGTACCCGTTTTTAGGCGGCTGCTTGAAAAACCTAGACTAAGCAGTTGTTCTGTAATTCCGATTGCCGCTTTTTCAGCTACTCTCCCTCCGCCCATTTTTTTTTCTCCGATATGGATAACACCATTTAAAAATGTTCCACTAGTTAAAATAACCGACTTGCTATATATTTTATTCCCTAAGCTTGTAACTACCCCGCAAATTTTATTATCCTTCGTAATTATACTTTGAACAGTATCTTGGTAGAAATCTATATTCTTATTTTCTTCTAATAATTGCCTCCACGTTTGTGCAAACAACAATCGGTCACATTGTGCTCGCGGGCTCCACATAGCAGGTCCTTTACTTTTGTTCAACATTCTAAATTGTAAAGAACTCTTATCTGTTACGATCCCACTTATTCCACCTAAAGCATCTATTTCCCTTATAATTTGCCCTTTTGCTATCCCTCCCATTGCAGGATTGCAACTCATTTGAGCAATAGTTTGTAAGTTCATAGTGATAAGAAGTACGCGGCTTCCCATATTCGCTGCAGCACTTGCAGCTTCGCAACCGGCATGTCCAGCACCTGCGACAATTACATCATATTCCAGAAACATTAGTTCTCTTTTTGTTTCACGTGAAACGACTCGAAAAGCGCCAGATATTTGTCTTCTTTTTGAGTCATAATAATTTTGTCTTGTTTAGTTTTATCTTGATAGCCGCAAAGATGAAGGATGCCATGAAGTATAACTCTGGTCACTTCACTTTGAATAGAATTTTTTTGCTTTACACTGTTTTCTCTTACTCTATCGATACTAATATATAATTCAGAAACTTGCTTGCCAATATGAGATAAATCGAAAGTAATTATATCTGTAAAATAATTATGGTTTAAAAATTCTTTATTGATAGTAAGTAAATAGTTGTCTGAGCAAAAAATGATATTGATAGCACGAAAGGATATGTTTTCCTCAGAAAAAAGATAAGGAATGAAATATTTAATTTCATGCTTGCGTGCCATTTTAAAAAGTACATCTGCATTATGAAAAGTTACCGAAGGCATTCTGCAAACTTATATTACTTATCGCGCACAAGTTAATTTTACTGAAACATGAACTTTTAAAAATAATGTAATTCTATTTTTGTTGGATGGTTAAGAAACTTACGGATATGCAGATAGGAAAAAGTGCGAAAATTATGAACTTTGCAAATGATGAATTGTTTATAAAATTAATGGAAATGGGATGTGTACCTGGGGAGATTATTTATATCGATAAAATTGCACCTTTAGGAGACCCTATTTCTGTAGCTATTTCAGGCTATTTATTAAGTTTACGAAAGGAAGAAGCTGCCAATATCTTTGTGGAGGAAATTAATTAATATGAAAATCGGGTTATATTTCGGTTCATTTAATCCGATTCACATTGGACATCTTATTATTGCTGAGTATGTTTGTAATAACACAGATCTTCAGCAAATCTGGTTTGTAGTGTCTCCACAAAACCCCTTTAAAAAAAAGGAATCTCTACTAAATAGTTATCATCGGTTGCATATGGTGAATCTGGCGATCGAGGGAAATGCAAGTTTGAAAGTTTCAGATATTGAGTTTAAGCTTTCCCTGCCATCGTACACTTCGAATACCCTTAGGCATTTGCAGGAAAAATACGGAAGTCATGAATTTAATATTGTTTTAGGATCAGATGGATTTCAAAATATAAAAAAATGGAAAGATGCAGATTGGTTGCTAGATAATTTTTCTTTTTTTATTTATGAAAGACCAAAATTTAAAGTTTCTGACCTGCTCACAAATAAAAATACTTTGTTACGATCACCAATTTTAGAAATTTCTTCTACTTACATCCGCGAGCAAATTTTTAATAAAAAAAGCGTGAGATATATGCTTCCGGAAAAGGTCTACCAAGAAATCATTAATAACCGGTATTACCAGCGATCTTAAAAAAGTAAGCCTAGAAGCAAGCAAGCAAGCACAATAAAAGGCGCTCTTACTTTAGTAAAAGATAAAATAGCAAAAGTTGCCAAGATGACGCCTATATCCAATCCAAAAGATAAATAAGTAATAGGGATTACAGTGTTTGCAAAAATGTCTTTGATCAGAAAAATGCAGGAGCCTGTAATAATTCCAACAACGGCAGCATTAATCCCTTCCAAAGAGCGGTAGATAATAGTATACTTCTTCAAATTATTCCATACCGGATAAAAAAATAGAACCAATAAAGCACTTGGTAAAAAAATAGCAATTGCTCCAATTAAGCAGCCAACTAATTGATTTACAATTCCTTTCTTGCTTAACACCATCCCGCCCACATAAGCACCAATAGAAAATACCGGACCTGGAATAGCTCTCACTATTCCAGAACCCGTAAGGAATTCGGATTTATTCATACTTAGAACATTTGGATTCTTAAGCTTGATTAAATCGGTTTGTGGGCGTACCACATACTGCTCATACATCATTGGCATCAGCACATCACCCCCACCAAAAACAAGACTTCCAAAACGATAAAAATTCTCGAAGAGATTGTAAGGTCCTCGGGCTTTCCATTCCTGTTTTCGCGCGGTTTCGCTTAAAATAGCAGCGGCTATGAAAATGGAAAAGAAAATAATGAGGTTTCCCCATTTTATTTTTTTCCTAGGTTCTTTTTTATCTGGGTAACGTTTATCGCTAAAATTAGTTACTATACCGGCAGCTAGTAAAACAGCCGGAAAAATCCATGGTGTTTTAAAAAATAAAAAAGTCAATACGGTAACAAAGACCATGATAAACCGCGTAATGGTATTCCTTATTGAAACTCGAAAAAGGCGAAAGGCAGAGAAAGCAATAAAACCAACTGCCATCGGTTGTATATAGTTAAAAATGTGTATATTAAATGACTGAATGTTTACATAGCGCAACAAGAAAGACAAAAGACTCATTAAAATACAAGCCGGCAAAATCCAAATAATAAGCGTTAGAATGGCTAGTGGTAAGCCCCCTCTTTTATAACCGATCAGTGTCAGCGTTTGTGTAGAAGAAGCACCTGGAAGCATTTGGCAGAAACCAATATATTCTGTCAATTCCTGCTCAGTTACATCTTTTCTTTGCTTAACAAAAGTTGTTAGCATCATTCCAAAGTGACCTTGGGGACCGCCAAAAGCCGAAATGCTATGTAAAAAAACAGCTTTAAGAAACGGAATATGGCGCTTGGTTATCAAAGGCGGTTTTTCTTTGTAAATAATGTGTAAATGTAAAATTCATTACAACAAAAAACCCGCTTTCGGAAGCGGGTTTTTAAAATTATTGAACTTGCTCAGTCTTTTACATAACTCACAGCTTTTGTAAAATTGCCGTCAGTGAATATATTAATGATGTATCTACCTTTCCGCAGATCTTCTACATTCAGGCGAACCTTGTCTACATTTTCTTCTATGGTCTGCTGTATCGTCTTAGCTATTCTTCCTTGGGCGTCCAGAACTTTAACTACTATATTGTTGCCCGCAAAATTGGCAGCAACTTCAAAAGAGGTAAAGATGTTTTTCAATGTACTGTTCTGAACTAGCATAGGAGTCTTTTTTAAGATAAGTAAAATAGTTTTCAAAGCATGTGCCAGCACTATGCTAGTTCGCTTTTCAGCGAATGAATTTCGGTAAAGTTCAAAACGAAGAAAGTTGAAACGAGTAAATAATCTTGCTTTCTTATTAAAAACTCGGGCTGCCAAGCTCAAGCGGCTCTGCCGAAAAATTAGTGTGTCATTATTTCCCTGATTTTTCTAATTCCTTCTCATCAGCTTCTGTCAATACATAACGGGTTACATTATTAATAAGCATTTCATCCAAAACATCTACAACGTTTTTGTAAGAAGACTGAGGGGTGGGTTTTATTACCGCAAATAATTGTAGTTTATCGCCAAAGCGAAGAGCTACCTTATTTTGTGCCTGCTCTATTTCAGAACGAAGTCCGGTAGATGAGTAATTGGTGAATTGCATCGTACTCGCATCGGCACCCATATAATAGCCAATTCGATTGTCTTTACACAGTACGAGGTTTAGTGTTTTTTCTTCTCCAGATGTTATCTGCGGACCTTCTGCAGGAAGGTTCAGCTTTATCACACTCGGGCGAATAAGGGTTGTGGTAAAAATAAAAAAGGTAATTAGCAAAAAGCCTAAATCGACCATTGGTGTTAGATCGACACGCGTGGAAAGCCGCTTCTGTACTGGCTTTGCAGCCTTTGATGCTTTTATTGAACTTTGTATATCGGCCATAAAAAAGCTTTCGGCTAGGATGCGATGCCCAATCGATTTCCATAAAAAAGCCATGAGATTAAAACACTCATGGCTTTTATAAAAAATTGAAATGGATCAATCAATTTCCATATTCACTCAAAAATTTAATACGCATAATTTTCAATTGCTCCCAATTATAATGACTGTCTGCCATTTCTTCCTGTGCCGCTTCCAGCGAAGACGTCTGGCAACCGCGGAAGTAATCTATAATTTCGTCCTGATCGTCTTCATCCAACATGCTCTCAATAGCATAATTTAGATTTAGTTTAGTGCCGCTGGCTACAATAGTTTCCATCTCCTCCAGCAAAGAGTCCAAACGCAAATCTTTATTACGCGCAATGGTTTCCAACGGAATTTTTTTGTCAATATTCTGAATGATGTAAATCTTATTGCTACTCTTATTTGCCACGCTTTTCATTATGAAATCGTCTGGCTTTTCTACCTCATTTTCCTCCACATATTTTTCAATCAAATCAATAAACGGGCGACCAAACTTCAACGCCTTACCTTTACTTACGCCCTGGCATTTTTCCAATTCCGCCATTGAAGTTGGATACATAGTTGCCATATCAATCAGTGAATTCTCCAGAAAAAGAACAAAAGGCGGCAACCCTTTTTTCTTAGCTTCTTTCTGACGAAGATCCTTCAAAGTATCCAATAGCTTTTCATCTGCTGCACCACCGGAAGCACCGGAACCTTCTCCTTCCTCATCATCATAATTCGCATCTTCAAATAAATTGTTCAACACAATCTGGAAAGAATGCGACTTCTTTAAAAAGTTTTTGCCTCCTTCAGTAAACTTCAGCAAACCATATTCTTCAATGTCTTTGCGCAGTAAATTGGAAAGCAACATCTGGCGGATCAAACTATTCCAGAAATGATCGTCTTTGTCTTTTCCAATGCCAAAAACATCTAGCTTTTCGTGGCGATACATTCCAACCTGCGGCGTTAGCCGGCCGGTTAAAATACTTACTGCATAATCGGAAGGAAAACGTTCTTCCAAAGCCTTCACTACTTTTAGAACTTTGCAGGCTTCGTCTTTCGCTTCGAATTTTTCTCTCGGATGTAAACAATTGTCGCAATTGCCGCAGTTTTCATCGCCCCAATCCTCGCCAAAATAATGCATTAGCACCTTTCTACGGCAAACAGAAGTTTCTGCAAAAGCCAGTGTTTCATTAATTAACTGCGCTCCTACCTCACGTTCGCTTAGCGGCTTGTCGCGCATCAGGTGTTCCAGTTTGGAAACATCTTTATGCGAATAATACAACAAGCATTTGCCTTCCAATCCATCTCTTCCTGCGCGTCCTGTTTCCTGGTAGTAATTCTCAATAGATTTTGGAACATTAAAGTGTATAACAAAACGGATATCCGGCTTGTCTATTCCCATTCCAAACGCGATTGTTGCCACGATGACCTGAACATCTTCATTTAAAAATAAATCCTGCCGTTCTGCGCGCAATTTTGCGTCGAGACCGGCATGATAAGCCACCGCTTTTATACCATTAGCAACCAGTATCTCCGCCAGTTCCTCCGTGGTTTTCCGGTTCAAGGTATAAATGATGCCGCTCTTGTTTTTCATGCCTGTAATAAAGCGGACAATACTTTTTATGGTCTGATCTTTCTTAACCTTTGGAACAATTTCATAATACAGGTTCGGGCGGTTAAAAGAAGAAATGAAAATATTAGGTGTACGCAAACCCAGGTTCTTCACAATATCGCTCTGAACTTTTGGCGTAGCTGTAGCGGTTAACGCTACCACTGGTATGTCTGGGTTGATAATATCCATCATTTCGCGCAGGCGGCGGTATTCTGGTCTAAAATCATGCCCCCACTCCGAGATACAATGCGCTTCATCTACCGCGAAAAAAGAAACTTTCAGGTCTTTAAAGAAATCGAGGTTTTCTTGTTTGGTAAGCGTTTCCGGTGCTACATAAAGCAGCTTGGTTTTGCCTTCCGTCAGGTCGCTTTTTACCTGCGTAATTTGTCCTTTATTTAAAGACGAATTTAAAAAATGCGCAACGTTATCTTTCTCACTATAGCCTCTCACCAGGTCAACCTGGTTCTTCATCAAAGCAATCAATGGGCTTACAATAATGGCACACCCTTCCAATATCAAAGCAGGCAATTGATAACACAAACTTTTACCGCCACCAGTTGGCATGATTACAAATGTATCATGCCCGTTCAGTAGGCTGTTAATAGCATCTTCCTGTAAACCCTTAAAGTGTTCAAACCCAAAATTGGCTTGCAGGTGTTTATGAATTTCGTAATTATGTGTGAAGGTATCGGCAAGCGGCTGTGTTGCGATTGCTTCGTTTACGCTTTTTAGTTTTTTCGTAGTTCTTGCAGGTGAAGACTTCTTAGAAAGTGTTGCCATAGTTATCGGTTGCCATTCGCATTTATAGCTAAGGCTCTTTTAAATCTTGTAACGTTTATTGAATTATAATGCCTGTTAAGGACAAAGGGAGACGAAATTAACTCCTAAAAAAGAATAACTCTAACGGCATGGTGTTAAAGTTTGCCC
>CAZZZH010000124.1:3016-12228 GCA_964658445.1 Ilyomonas sp. | reverse complement strand
GCAAAGCCACCGGTGCACTAATTGTTTACGGACCGCAAACTAAAGCCGATTTTGATTTTACCAAAGCCAACAACGGCGATACTTTTATTTTGGGTAATATCTCTTTTCAAGTATTGCATACGCCTGGGCACACGCCGGAAAGTACCTGTTATCTGTTGAAAAATGAGGAAGGAAAAGATTATGCGGTATTTACAGGCGACACATTGTTTTGCGGCGATGTTGGCCGACCAGATTTATCTCAGTCCGACGGTATTGTAACTACGGAACAATTGGCCGAACAACTATACAATAGCTTGCAGCGCTGCATTTTGCCATTGGCAGACGATGTATTGGTTTACCCCGCACATGGCCCGGGCAGCAGTTGTGGCAAAAATTTAGGACCGCAAACACATAGTACCATCGGCGAAGAAAAGAAAACCAACTATGCACTGCAGCCACAAACAACAGAAGAGTTTGTGAAGGCAGTTACCGAAGGGCTTACCGCACCGCCACAATATTTTTCTATCAATGCAGAGATTAATAAAAAGGGCTATGAAGACTTGGAAATCGTATTAAAAAAAGGATTGACAGCATTATCGATCGAAGATTGTAAGGAGATAATGAAGAAGGATAACATAACCCTTCTCGATACCCGCAATGCCGAAGTATTTACACAGGGCTTTGTGCCCGGCTCTATAAGCATCGGTTTGGAAGGACGTTTTGCCGAGTGGGCAGGCAGCTTGCTGTCATTCGATCATTCATTACTGTTGATAACCGACGAAGGCATGGAAAAAGAAACCATCATTCGCCTGGCGCGTGTGGGCTTCCAAAAATTTGAGGGCTATTTGCAAGGTGGTTTTGAAGCCTGGAAGCAAGCTGGCGAGCCAATCGACATGATTATAAATGTAGAGGCTGATGAAGTGGCTATGGACATGCCATTCGATGAAAATATGATAATTGTAGATGTGCGCAAAGAAGTGGAGTTTGCCGACGGTCATGTAAAGAATGCCGTGAATATACCGGTAGGCAATATGACTGACCCGCTTTCCATTGCAGCTTTTGAAGAGACAGACAACTTATATCTTCATTGTGCGGCAGGCTACCGTAGTGTCATTGCAGCGTCTCTTTTAAAACAACAAGGCTTTCATAACCTACGCAACATTACCGGTGGATACGCGGCTTTGAAGGAGGAGAAAAAGATTAAGATGGAAAAAAGCACGGAAGTGCTGAATTAAGCTATGAAAAGCTTATTAGTGGCTGCTGTTGTTAATGCCGCTACTAATAAGCTTGGTTTTGTAACATAAACATAAAGCCACTTGTAAGTTTGTTTCTAATATTGACAATGAGAGTCTTTTTACTTAATTAACGTCAATAATGAAAGACAATAGACAGGTGGCTTTGTTGTGTGAAAATTATTTGCATCCCTCACTCTTCATACTTCGGTATTTCACTGTTTATGCTTGCAGTAATCACTCTTACACTTGCATCACGCCCATTTTAAACTCATCAATGTGCGGGTTGTTGTTTGCCGCAGCAATACCTTCCGAAATAATCATCCGCGTTTGCGATGGCTCTATAATATCATCTACCCAAAGCCTTGCCGCTGCATAGTAAGGCGTTGTTTGCTTATCGTATCGTCCTTTAATTTCATTTAATAAATTCTGTTCCTCTTCGGCACTTACTTCCTTGCCTTTTGCTTTCATCGAGGCTACCTGTATCTGCAGCAATGTTTTCGCGGCCTGGTCGCCGCCCATGACGGCAATCTTTGCCGAAGGCCATGCAAATATCAAACGCGGGTCGTAGGCTTTACCGCACATGGCATAGTTGCCGGCGCCATAAGAGTTGCCGGTGATGATAGTAAACTTAGGAACTACCGAATTGGACACCGCGTTTACCAATTTTGCACCGTCTTTAATAATGCCGCTGTGTTCGCTACGGCTGCCTACCATAAAGCCCGTTACGTCCTGCAAAAACAGGAGCGGTATCTTCTTCTGGTTGCAGTTCATAATAAAGCGCGCCGCTTTGTCTGCGCTATCATTGTAGATCACGCCGCCCATCTGCATTTCGCCTTTACCACTTTTTACTACCAGCCTTTGGTTAGCCACAATGCCGATTGCCCAGCCATCTACACGCGCATAGCCACACACAATGGTTTTGCCATAATCTTCCTTAAATTCATCGAAGCTACCGGCATCTACCAGGCATTCTATTACATCCACTACGTTATAAGGCTTTGCATTGTTTTCCTGCAGCACTTCATAGATAGAATTTTCCGGTTTTGCCGGAGAGATGGAGTCGATGCGGTTAAAACCCGCCGTAATCGGCGCACCTATTTTACTTACTAATTTCTTTATATAGTCCAGGCATTCTTCTTCGCTGTCAAATTTGTAATCGGCAATGCCGCTAATGCTGTTGTGCGTGTTAGCGCCGCCCAGCGTTTCCGCATCAACGGTCTCGCCTATTGCGGCTTTTACCAAAAAAGGACCAGCTAAAAAAATGCTGCCAGCGCCTTCCACCATCAGCGTTTCATCGCTCATGATCGGCAGGTAAGCGCCACCCGCCACGCAGGCACCCATCACGGCAGCAATCTGTGTAATGCCGGCTGCGCTCATCTTTGCATTGTTGCGAAACATTCTTCCAAAATGTTCTTTGTCTGGAAAAATTTCGTCCTGCATGGGCAGAAAAACACCGGCACTATCTACTAAGTAAATAACAGGCAAATGATTTTCAATCGCAATCTCCTGCATCCGCAGGTTTTTTTTCGCGGTGATAGGGAACCACGCACCGGCTTTCACGGTCTGATCGTTGGCTACCACTATGCATTGCCGGCCGCTTATATAGCCAATGCCGGCTACTGTGCCACCAGCGGGGCATCCGCCATAATTTTCATACATATCGTAGCCGGCAAAGGTTCCAATCTCTATAAATGGTTTATCACTGTCGCACAGGTAGGCAATGCGCTCGCGCGCCGTCAGTTTGTTTTTTTCGTGTTGTTTATCTATTGCTTTCTGCCCACCGCCCAGATAAACTTTTGCTTTCTTTTCAAGGACTTCTTTGTTGAGTTGGTTGAGCCATTGGGAACCTGCACCGGTGGAAACATTCATGCTTACAATTGTTAGTGCGGCAAAGATAATGGGAAGAGGTAAGTTTAATTGTAGCGTAAATTTGTTATTCATATTAAAGCTCTAAACGCATGATTTCATGGCAGGAAATTTTGTTACGGTTGATCGTCGGCGCAGTATTAGGCGGACTAGTTGGCGTAGAAAGGCAACGGCTTGACTGGGCGGCCGGGCTGCGCACGCACATGATTGTTTGTATTGGCGCTACGCTGATGATGATTGTATCTGTCTATGGCTTTAGCGATGTGGTGGGCAAGGCAGGTTATGCGCTCGATCCTTCAAGAGTGGCTGCTCAGGTGGTAAGTGGCATTGGCTTCCTCGGTGCAGGAACCATTTTATTTTTAAAGAACGAAGTGATAAAAGGGCTTACTACCGCCGCCGGGCTTTGGACTGTAGCCGGCATTGGGCTTGCGGTTGGTGGCGGTTTATATTTTGCGGCAGTTGCAACAACTTTACTGGTTTTAATTATCTTGGTTATCATTAAGCCATATAAAAACCGGCTGCTGCGGCATGACAAGCACAAGGAATTGCAAGTGCAGATGAACCGGCAAAAAACAAACCTTCTGCAGATAGAGGAAATGATTAGAAAGTTCGATTTAAAATATGGCCAGCTCTCCATTCGCCCAACCGATATGGAAGGCATAAGTGAAGTAACCATTCGCTTTAATAAAAGCATAGCCAATAGCATCCTGCTTTCTTTGATTGAAGAATTTTACCAGACGAGCGGCATTACCAACGCGCGGATGAAAGATGGATAGAAAAGAAAATCCTTTTTCTTACCCTTTATTCTTTTCGGGCTGCCCGGTCTTTACTAAACCATTTGTTTTTAGTAAAATAAATAGAATAATAACTAACAAGAATGCACAATTAGCTATCATCACTCTCCTAATAGCTATCATTGCTTAAAACAGCTGACATCACTCTCATGTAAACTAACTAAGCTCTTGTGTTGACTAACAGAGTTATTTTGTTGCCTGAAATGGAAGTTGTGTCAGGTAAAAGGGCTTTTTATAAACTTAAAAATATATCCGGTTGCACCTGCTTAGCTTTTGCCGAAAGAGAAGAGAACTGATGTGATAAGGAATGAAGATCATCCCGCCCCACCTGCCGGTTATATCTTCTTAACACCGAGTTTGCCGTATTGAAATATATTTGCTTTCTATCAATGTAAAAAGATATGGACGAAGGTATAAACCAGTTGAAGGAAGCTGTACAGGTATCGCCGGACAATGTGCCGCTGAGGCTGCACCTGGCAGAGATGATGATGAAAGGAAACCATATGGAAGAAGCCGCCGAACAATATGGCGAAGTGCTGAAAAGAAGCTACGGAAACACTGGCGCGCGCAAGGGGCTGGCCGGTATTTATTATCGTCAAAAAAAATACTCGGCAGCGATTATTATTTATGAAGCCCTGCAGAAAGAGAATGCCTTGGGTACGGACGAGCTGATACAATTTGTACGCTGCCTTATCCGAGAAGAATCGTACAGCGAAGCGGTAGATGTGTATAAAAAAGTGGTGCAGCAAATGCCGTCTTTCAAAGACGAAGAGATAGACAACGCGCTGCGCACCACCTCGATGGGAAACCCCGCGGACACCGCAGACGACCTGTCTGATTTCGGCGAAGAAGATGATGATGGTTTCTTTGGCAGCAATCGCCGCCAAGGGCCGGAATTTTTTATGGAAAAACCCGATATGCGCTTTAGCGATGTGGGTGGTATGGAAAAGATAAAAAAAGAAATTTCTTTAAAAATCATACAGCCACTAAAGAACCCTGAGTTATACAAAGCCTTCGGCAAAAAAGCAGGCGGCGGTATCTTGTTGTATGGTCCGCCGGGTTGTGGTAAAACGTACTTAGCGAAAGCAACCGCCGGAGAGATTGATGCCAAATTTATCAACATTGGTCTGCACGACATTCTTGATATGTGGATGGGCAACAGCGAGAAGAACTTGCACGCTGTATTTCAGCAGGCACGCGACAATGCGCCCTGTGTTTTGTTTTTTGATGAAGTAGATGCCCTGGGCGCCAGCCGCAGCGATTTGAAGCAAAGCAGTATGCGCCACGTTATCAACCAGTTTTTAGCCGAGATGGATGGTGTGCAGCACAGCAACGAAGGCGTGCTGATATTGGCAGCCACCAATGCGCCGTGGAGCATAGACAGTGCTTTCCGCCGGCCGGGACGCTTTGACCGCGTGGTATTTGTATCGCCGCCGGATGAAGCCGGAAGAGCCGAAATTATCAAACAACATTTAAAAGATAAACCAGCAGAAACCATTGATGTGGCTGCCATTGCGAAGGTGACACCTGAATACTCAGGTGCCGATTTGAAAGCCGTTATCGACATCGCTACGGAAGCAAAACTGGAAGAAAGCATGATGAAAGGCAGCATAGAGAAACTGCAAACG
The DNA here is from genome assembly GCA_964658445.1 of Ilyomonas sp. GTDB lineage: Bacteria > Bacteroidota > Bacteroidia > Chitinophagales > Chitinophagaceae > Ilyomonas. The sequence goes on along the minus strand of CAZZZH010000124.1, from coordinate 6,726 downwards.
AAAGACCTGCAAAAAGCGGCAAAGCAACACAAAGCCACCACGCAGGAATGGTTTAGCACGGCGCGCAACTATGCTTTGTATGCCAATGAAAGTGGTTTGTACGACGATATTCTTCAGTACATGAAACTGAAGAAATAGCTGCGAAAGATTAACTACACGAATCAAAAATTACTGACAGAAGCTGAAGGCTGATGGCCAACGGCGAATTGCTTTTATCAATGTTTGCAATCAATCAACACATACAACGTGCAAGGCTTTTGCTTCAGCAAGGCAGGGTAAAAGATGCCGAACAAGAGATTAGCTATGCGCTGCGTGAAAACCCTGAAGACGCCGATGCGCTGATGCTGCTGGCAGAGTGCAAGATCGATACAAAGCAATGGGATGAAGGCTTGCGGCTGTTGCAAAACGCAGCGTCTTACATGCCTTACTATCATCGCATCTATTATCTGATAGCCTTTTGCTATTATCGAAAAGGCGATAAAGGCCTTGCCGTAGATGAATTGAAAAAAGCCATCGAGCTTAACCCCGAAGCATCGGCTTATTATGGCTTGTATGCTTACATTTTGCTCGATATGCACCGGTATACAGAAGCGCTTGAAAAAGCCAATGAAGGTCTGGCTGTGTATGCTGAAGATCTCACTTGTTTGAATGCCCGCTCGCAGGCGTTAATAAGACTAAAGAATAAGGATGAAGCATTTGAAACTATCCGCGAAGCGCTTTCCGTTGACCCGGAAGATGACTTCACTCACACCAATGTAGGATGGATTTATTTAGAAAAAGGAAAACATACCGATGCGCGCCAGCATTTTCGCGAAGCGCTGCGCATTAATCCAAATAATAAACGCGCCAAGCAAGGCTACAAAGAATCGCTGAAAGCGAGGCTTCCACCCTATCGCTGGCTCTTAATGTTTTCGCTGTGGCTGTCGGCGAAATCGAAACAGGCGCGGTGGGCAACGGTTATTATCATCTGGGCTTCTGTGCGGCTGCTGTCGGGCGTTTCTGCCATTGCCGGCGGCGGCAAGTTTGCCTACATACTCATTGGATTGTATGTGATGTTTGTTATCTTTTCGTGGGTAGGTGCCTCTATGGCAAACCTGGTATTGCTGTTTACCAAAGAAGGCAAGTATGTATTGTCTGATGCTGAAAAAAGAACGGCCGGCGCTGTGGCGTTGCTGTTAGTGGTAAGTGCCGCCACTGCTGTATTTGGGCGTTATTTGCCGGGAGGCTCAAAGGGCGATCAATATTTTGCAGCGCTTATTTTCTTAACGATGGTTTTGCCTGCCAGCCGCTTTGAATTTGCGCATCTTCTCAGGCGAAAAAAGCTGGTAATTTATTATTCTGCTGCCTTGCTTTTGTTAGGGCTTGTTAGCGCAATTGGCTTGCTGGCGGGCAGTGAAATGATGGTCTATCCTATGCTTGCGTATTTTGTAGGATTAGTGGTTTACACGTGGGGATTTAGTTTTGCTAAATGAGACGATGATCTTCTTTGCAACACTTCTTACGGCAGGGCTTTCATTATCCAGATGCAACTCCGCCAAGGTCTTTACTTCCTGTTTAATGTCGGGATATAACAAGCTTAGCTTTTGCAACATGGACAAAGAAAATGCCTTGGTAGCAATTGGTGTTTCGGGTCTTTCTGCCAGGATAAAACAAGCGTTCATTACTTCGCCCTGATGCTCTTCGGGTATTGATATTTTTAGCAAAATGCGGGTGCTGTTTCTTATCACAGCATCATGTACATCAGTGCGCAGCAGTTGTGCAGTTAGCACTTTTAGATAGGGATAAATAAGGTTGGGTTGCAGGTTTACCGCGTGGCTCAAACTCCATGCAGCCCGTTGCGCAAGACGATATTCATTACTTAGAAAACAAGTTATCAGTTCATCGAAAACAATGGGAGATGAACAGGCTTTTTCGGCAACAGCAATGGCTGTTTTTTTGTTTTGAACTGCATCGTGCAGTAGTTGTTCCTGCAGTGTCATCATGAATCATTTCAGTAGTAATAAAATGCCCGGTTACTGTTGATACGCTCTTTTTAAACGACTTCTATCTCCGATTTTATTTTGTCTGTTGTTTATATTGCTTTCTTCAATTCAATACGGAACGTAGTGCCTTTGCCGGGCTCGCTATGTTTGATAAAAATAATACCATGATGGTATTGCTCAACAATGCGTTTTGTTAGCGTAAGACCTAAACCCCAGCCTCTTTTTTTGGTAGTGAAGCCAGGCTTAAAAACCTTGCCCAGATTGGCTCTGGCTATACCTTTACCGGTATCTGTTACCTCTATGATATTGTGTGTTGCAGTGTTGCTGAGGTGAATCGTTATCGTACCTTTTCCATCCATCGCGTCAAGGCCATTCTTTAATAAATTCTCGATTACCCAATCGAACAAAGGCGGAGAAATAAGAGCTACGATTTCATCGTTGCCATCGGTATCAATGATAAATTTCACTTTGCCACCAGCTCGTCTTCGCATGTATTCAATCATCAGTGACACCTGCTCGATAAGGTCGTGCTTTTCTAACTTTGGCTGACTACCGATCTTGCCAAACCGATCTGTAATTAGCAGCAAGCGGTTTACGTCTTTCTCTATTTCCGGTGCAAGCTGCTGTGCACCTTCCGTTTCTTTCAACATCTCTACCCAACCTTGCAAACTGGTAACGGGCGTTCCCAATTGGTGCGCCGTTTCTTTAGCCAGCCCCGCCCAAAGCTGGTTTTGCGTGCTGCGATAACTGCTGCGTTGTGCCACCACAATAAGCGCGATGAAGAAGCCAACGATGATCAATTGCACGATAGGATAATACTTTACTTCCTGCTGAAGACGGCTTTGTCCATAGTAATAAAAATTGGCAATGTGAGGATGGGAAGACAAGACCAGCCGGATGGGCGAATGTTGCGTTTTAAACACGGCAAGCTGGTTGTAGAGGTATTGCTTATCTTTTGAAACCTTTGCGCTGTCTATGTTCCGGTAGTTAGTGATGCTGTCGTGCTCGTTGGTTTCTATGATGGGTATTTCATCGTTTTCCTGGCTGATGACGGAAGCGAGCGTCAGGCTCAGCGGATCGTTGGTGTTCATCACCGTATGCTGCGCTTCCACCCAGGTTTCTATTTTCCGGGTTTCGTCTGCCGCAATTTTTCTCGCTAAGTATTGCGAATAAATAATGCTTCCCGATACAATCAGGATAGCCACTAAGGCAAGACTATTTCGCCAGTTGAGCCATTGAATCATGCTTTGAAAATAGGAATGTTTTACCAGTCAGCCGCAGAGTGATGAGAGAAGTGTTTAGCACCCAACGTCAGTCTTCTACATACAACGGAATATCTACAATAAAACTGCTGCCTTTACCTTGAACGCTTTCTACTTTTATTTTTCCGTGATGTGCGTCGATCACCGATTTTACATAGCTCATTCCTAATCCAAAACCTTTTACATTGTGAAGATTGCCGGTGTGTGCGCGGTAAAATTTTTCGAAGATGCGCTTTACCGTTTCCTTACTCATGCCAATACCATTGTCTTGCACCTGCATTACAAAATACTTGCTGCTGCAATGCGTGGTGATAGTGATATGAAGACTCTCTTTTGAATATTTTACGGCATTATCTACAAGATTATTGATGAGGTTAGTAAAGTGCGTTTCATCGGCTCGCACCAGGTCATTTTTAGCATTGAAGTGAAGTTCGGCAGAGCCGCCCTTTTCATTCAGTTGCAGGGC
>CAZZZH010000124.1:0-3006 GCA_964658445.1 Ilyomonas sp. | reverse complement strand
TTTGTATGATGACGTGTGCATGAAGCGGAACCAGGTTGAGACGCATTTCCTGTTTGTCCATCAAAGCTGCCTGCAGTATGGTTTCCACGTGTTTATTCATGCGCTTGTTTTCCTGGCGGATAATGTCACTGAAGTAGTTACTTTTTTCAGCATTGCCAATCACGCGGCTGTTTTGCAACGCATCAACTGCAAGAGAGATTGTGGCAAGTGGTGTCTTCAGTTCGTGTGTCATATTGTTTACAAAATCGTTCTTTATCTTACTCAGTTTACGCTGGTCGAGAATGGTTTTTACCATCAAAAAAAAGGCGGCTAAGATCACCAGCGTAAAGGCACCAGACGCCAGCATTTGCGGTACCAGCGAGCGGCGCACTGTAGGATAAAAATTGGTAAGTGTGATGTATAAAATTTCGTCAGCATTTACCACGGTAGCTTCCGAAGAAGATTCGGGTAGTATGGGAATGAAAATACTTTTGTTGTGATTGGTATCGAGATAAGCAGCCGTGAAGTTTTTGGATTTCATGGGCACGTTTGAGCCATCGGAATGCATATTGGCAATACCGAATTCGAACGTCACATCAGTTAAGCCTTGATCGTTCAGCGCTTTCCTTATCTTATTGCTAACTTCGATAGCGGTGAAACGAGTTGTAACCGAAGGACGCGTTATCACAAAAGGCTCAAGATCCAACGGCATCAGTTGCCCTAAATGATTGATGCGTGAAGGTGTGCTGATAACCTGCCGACCAATGTCTTCTTTTACATTATATGCCGCCATTCCCGCCTTGTCAATATAGCGTTCCTGCTGAATCATAAACTGGTTGTTGAGCCAGGAGATTTGCAGGATGATAACACCCAGAACAGAGAGCGCAATCAACACGATGATAACAGGAAATATCTTCTTCAGCATATTACAAAAATATAAAAGCTCTGAGAAAGGATAGAAGATGTGCTATTTAATAGGTAATATTTAATAATTAAAGAAAACTCAGTTTATATAGAAGCAGTGATATGGAATACCGAAAGTGCAAAACCTAAAAGTTAGGCATTGAATTCTAACCGCATTTTACGTTCCCGGCTGTTTACTTCGTTGTGCAGCCGCTTATCTTTGCGCACTAAAATAAAAGGTCATGAACATCGGCTATTTCCACTATCCTTTACCTGCTAATGAAGTCGTTCATCAGTATGCACCCAACTCTCCCGAAAAAATTAATTTGAAGAAAGCGCTGGCAGATCTGAAAAGCAAAGAGACAGATATACCGATGTTTATTGGTGGTAACGAAATAAGAACGGATAACAAAATTGCTATTCATCCACCGCACGAGACAGCACACACACTGGGTTATTTTCACGAAGGAAATGAAACGCACGTACAGCAAGCAGTAGAGGCGGCGTTGGCAGCTAAAGAAGCGTGGGCAGATATGCCATGGGAAGACCGGGCACATATTTTCTTAAAAGCTGCGGATTTAGTGGCCGGGAAATATCGTGGCTACATGAATGGAACGACGATGCTGGGGCAAAGTAAAAATGCTTACCAGGCAGAGATAGACAGCGCCTGCGAACTGGCAGATTTCTTACGGTTCAACGTTCATTTTTTAAGTGAAATTTATAAGCAGCAGCCATTGAATGCATCGGGCGTTCACAACCGGATGGAGTGGCGTCCGCTTGAGGGATTTGTGTTGGCAATAACACCCTTCAATTTTACAGCCATCGGTGGCAACCTGCCTACCGCGCCGGCAATGTGCGGCAATACGGTGGTATGGAAGCCGGCTTACACACAGATCTACAGCGCACAAATGTTTATGCACATACTGATAGAAGCGGGTTTGCCGGATGGTGTTATTAATCTTATTTATACTGATGGACCTGTGTTGGGCAAGGTTTGCTTTAATCATCCCGACTTTGCCGGGCTTCATTTTACAGGCTCAACAGGTGCCTTTAATGCAATTTATAAAACGATTGGAGAAAACATAAGCCAGTACAAAACATACCCGCGCATTGTGGGCGAAACGGGAGGAAAAGACTTTGTGCTGATACACCCAAGCGCCGACACTGATGTGGCTGCGGTAGCGCTGGCAAGAGGCGCTTTTGAATTTCAGGGACAAAAATGCTCGGCGGCTTCGCGGGCTTACCTACCGTCTAACATTGCGGATGCCATAAAAGAAAAATTGAAAGCACATATTATGAGCATGAAGATGGGAACCGTTGAAGATTTTACCAACTTCATTAATGCAGTGATTGATGAAAAGAGCTTTGACAAGATCAGTCTGTATATTGATGCTGCAAAGAGTAGTGCAGATGCAAAGATTATTGCCGGAGGCAATTATGATAAAACCAAAGGATACTTTGTAGAACCAACCGTTATTGAAACCACAAACCCAAGGTATGTAAGCATGTGCGAAGAGATATTTGGACCCGTGCTTACCGTTTATGTATACGACGAAAATAATTGGGAGGAAATTATAGAAGTCGTTAATTCAACATCACCTTATGCATTGACCGGATCGGTTCTTTCGCAGGACAGACAAGCTATTTCTTTTGCTATACACAAGCTGCGCCATGCTGCTGGTAATTTTTATGTAAACGATAAGCCTACGGGCGCTGTTGTAGGTCAACAGCCCTTTGGTGGCGCGCGTGCCAGTGGCACCAACGATAAAGCAGGCAGTATGCTAAATCTTTACCGGTGGCTGAGTGCAAGAACTATTAAAGAAACATTTGACCCGCCAAGAGATTATCGATATGCTTTTTTAAGTGAAGCATAAATAAGTAGAATGTAATTTCATTAAGCTCTGCGTGAAATAGAAACAGTGTAGCAGGTTTATTGGTGCTTATGTCAACTGATGATTCACATTTGCATTTGCAATAAAAAATAACCTATTCACCTTAAGACGTGATTAAAAAAAGCTTTAAGACCTTTTTATTCTGACTGATGATGTAATATTGCCCCGCTGATTTCGATTTTACATGGACGTTTCCTCTTTGCATATCCCTCTGGACGATTTTTTCAATCTT
>CAZZZH010000123.1:0-12241 GCA_964658445.1 Ilyomonas sp. | reverse complement strand
TAATTGAGCTCGCAGGAAAAGCCCGTGATGGCAAACTGACAATGGAAGAATTAACCGGCGGAACTGTCACGATAACAAACGGCGGTGTATTTGGTAGTTTAATGAGTACACCGATTATTAACCTTCCGCAAAGTGCAATCCTGGGGATGCATAAGATACAGGAACGCCCGATGGCAATCAACGGGCAGGTTGTAATTAAGCCGATGATGTATGTAGCGCTGAGCTATGACCATCGTATCATTGATGGGCGGGAAAGTGTAAGCTTCCTGGTGAGAGTAAAAGAATTACTCGAAAACCCCGAGTTGCTATTGTTTGGTAAAGACCCGGTGAAAACATTGCTGGAAGTATAATTTACTCAAAATAATAAGGGAAAGCTGTTGCAACTGTCAACAGCTTTTTTATTTGCAAACCATTCAATGTTTCATTGATTTATGCAGAAATATTTCCACCGGTATTTTGAAAAAGCTTTACAACTCATCAACAATTATGAGGGTAAACAGCCTCTGAGTGTTTACCTGAAAACGTATTTTTCTCTACATAAAAAACATGGCTCGAAAGACAGAAAGTGGATCACACATTTTTGCTACTGCTCTTATCGTTTGGGCTTTGCATTGCCAGCGTTAGCAAAAGAGGAAAGGTTACGTGTTGCTATCTTTTTATGTAGTGATAAACGAGGCAATTGGCTTTCACTCTACAACGAAAACTGGCAAGTTGGTTACGACGAAAATACAGATTTGCGCATACGCTTTATTCAATTGTTATATCCATTCAATCCAGACGATATTTTCGTCAACAACGATTGGCTGAGTCATGAAGTAAACACCCGTTCTTTCAATGTTTCTCACCTTATTCAACCCCATTTATTCATCCGGCTGCGGCCTGGCAAATCACAAATCGTTATCGATAAACTTAGTCAAAACAACATTGTTTTTGAACCGATAAACAAAGACTGTTTAGCACTGGATAACGCAACGAAAATTGATGCGATCATTGACCTGAATAAGGAAGCTGTTGTGCAAGATCTTTCATCACAACAGATTGCTGCTTTTTTTCCTTTGATAAAACCATCAAATGCAATCACAGTCTGGGATTGCTGCGCGGCAAGTGGTGGAAAATCAATACTCACATCTGATTATTTTACTCATCTAAAACTTACCGTTTCTGATATCAGGGAGTCGATTATTCAAAATTTAAAGAAGCGCTTTCAACAAGCCGGTATTCATCAGTACCAATCTTTTGTTGCCGATATAGCTGCACCACAATTTTCACCAAAACAACAATACGATCTTGTAGTTTGCGATGTACCCTGCAGTGGTTCGGGAACCTGGAGCCGCACACCGGAACAGCTTTGTTTTTTTACTGAAGAAAAGTTATTGCACTACGCAGAACTGCAAAAGAAAATAACAACGAATGCAATGGCAGCCATGAAGCCAAATGGTTACTTCCTGTACATAACCTGTTCTGTTTTTATACAAGAAAATGAAGAGAGGGTAAAGTACATACAGCAAGTGAGCAAAATGACTTTACTAAAAGCAGAAATAATAAAAGGCTACCATAAAAAAGCGGACACAATGTTTGCCGCGCTATTTGTTAACACACAGTATTAATTGTGTTCAATCAGATTCAGACTAATGCCATAGCTGCCATCTTCATAATGTGCAGGCGGCGGGTCGGTCTGCCATACCCAATGAAGAAAGTCTTTATACACTAACCCGATACCTTTGCCATACACTTCCACCGAATAGTCGCGCTGCTGAAAAATAGAAGGATCAAAACCGTCAGGATGGCTTGCAAAGTCTTGCTGCATCACGGTTACCGTGCTGTCGAGCGTTCCAGCGAGTGTGGTATAAGGTGCATCTACATTCTGATAAGTATAATTCCAGTCATTCAAATATTGAATATCAGACGAGATGGAACGTGTATCGAGATAAGAATTACCCTGCCATGAATGCCCTTCCGTTACCGGCTGCGTAAGCTTAATAAAGCGGTAGTTGTTGTCGTCCACAACTTCTATAGAATGGGGCGTTGGTGTGATGTAATAAGTGGATTTAAATTGCCAAGGAGCTTGCTGCAATGTGTCTGTTGTATATCGATAAACTGTGTAAGAAATGCGTCCATCGTTGTCAGTAAAAGTGCTGACAATGCTGTCTTTTGCGAGGTAGCTATTTACCCTGGCAACGCTGCCAAAAGAAAGGTAAAGTGTAGAGTCGAGACGATAGATAAAATATTTGCCTGTTTGTAGTGGGTAATAACTTTCTAAAGAAGAAAGCGGCAATGTTTCTGATTGCTTTTTGCATCCGAACCCTATCATTACCAGCATCACACCCGCCAAAGCTTTCAGTAGCTGCATACAGTTAGTTTGCCATCAATAACGTAGTGAGAAAGGAAAATGATATGGCGAAACAAAAAGGAGATAACCGGAAAGCCATCTCCTTTTTAAATTAAAAACCTTTTTTGGCAACACCGTCTTCGATGGCCTGCAGAGCTTTGGCTTCGCTGAGAATAGCTGCCATCTTATTGCCTTTGCCATCATTACCGTTAGCAATGTAACCACCTTTGGCGGTTTTGGTTATCACGGCTTCTTCCATTGGTACATTTTTTTCTTTGGTTTTAAGACAATAAGCCTTAATCATTTTTGATTTGTCCATAGTATCTGTTGTTTGAGGTCAGTAAAAAAAGTTTCTCTATATAACCAGATTGACAGGTCAATAATCGTACTTTTTTTTAGAATAGGAAAAAAAATCATTGGCTCGCTTGTTGGGTAACCGCTTATTCCGTCACGAATAAAAAGAATAATAAAACCCTTTTGTAAATCATTCTCGTAGTTAGTAAAACAATATAAACATTTTCATTTTAAAAACCAATTGCATGGAAAAAACAAAAATTTCCGTAACGGAAGAGGCATCTTCCAGCGGAATGCACCGGAGAAAGTTTTTGGGTATCTTAGGAGGAAGCGCCTCGGTGGTTGCCGTGGTAGCTGCTTGCAACAATAACGATGACAGCATGCCTTATGATGGTGCAGTTGTAAATGCGGATGGCTCTGTAGACCTTGGAAGAGGTGACGTTGGCGTTCTTAATTACGCATATGCACTGGAGCAATTGGAAGCGGCTTTTTATACCAAAGTTGTTACCGATTCGGGGTCTGCCTTTACCGCTGGCGAATTGTCGTTACTTACCGACATCAGGGATCATGAAATTGCACACCGCGAATTTTTGAAAGCAGCATTAGGAACCAAAGGCATTCCCCCGCTGGTTGTAAACTTTGCAGCCATCACCTTTACAGACAGAACAAGTGTCCTAGCTACTGCCCAGACGTTTGAAGACCTGGGCGTATCGGCTTATAATGGCGCCGGCAAATTGATTGTGAGCCCCGACTACCTGCTGCTTGCCGGTAAAATTGTTTCGGTAGAAGCACGCCATGCAGCCTTTATCAGAGACCTTGTTAGCTATGGTTCCTTTGCATCGGCACCTGCTGTTAATGCAACTACCGGCTTCGACTCGATCAACGATCCTGCTACGGTGCTGGCTGCCGCACAGCCATTTATTACCACCAAAATATCAGGTGCCAATTTACCTACCAGTTAATCTCATCTTTCACCAGGAAAAATTATAGCAATGAATTTCAAACATATTTTATCAGAAATAGAAAAAGTTGACCCGGAAGTATATGAAAGATTGGATACACGCCGGGCTTCACTTCGCTCCTTTTCCGGCATCGGAAAAAAGATAGCGCTCACCACTTTGCCACTGGCTTTAGGCGGGATGTTTAAGAAGGCGTATGGCCAAACAACAGGCACAGTGCTGCCAGATGTGGTGTCTATCCTTAACTATGCTCTTACACTTGAGTTTTTAGAATCGGAATTTTATAAAACCGCAGTGAGCGCCGCCAGCCTGATTCCCTCTTCAGAAATGCCATCTTTTACAACCATCCGAGATCATGAGGTAGCACATGTAGCGCAGCTACAGGCCACCATCATTTCTTTAGGCGGTACGCCGACAGCTAAGCCGAATTTTGACTTTACGGCAGGCGGAAGTTTTGCAGATGTTTTTACCAATTATGATACTTTTCTGGCGGTATCGCAAACGTTTGAAGATACTGGCGTAAGAGCTTATAAAGGTCAGGCAAACAACGCCAAGCTGATGGCGAACAATGCAGTGCTGGATGCTGCTTTGCAAATCCATTCCGTAGAAGCGCGCCATGCATCGCATGTGCGTTATGTACGCCGCATCCGCAACAATGATACGACCATCAAAGGTTGGATTACCGGCAGCACGCCAACCCTAAGCGCTGTAGCCGCCAGTTATGCCGGTGAAGATACTACTGTGCAGGGAGGCGTTACCATCACCACGCTTAGCGGCGTGTCAGGTACCATCAGCGCTAATGCAGCTACAGAAGCCTTTGACGAGCCACTTACTTACGATGCAGTGATTGCGATTGTTACGCCGTTTATTGTTATGTAATTTTTCTTGTTTTTGTGTAATGAAGGATGCGCCTCTCAGGGCGCATTTTTTATGTAAAACCCTGTTTGCAATTATTTCTTTACTGTAATAAGTTCCTGCCAGCCTTTCTTCATTCCATTATAACCATAGTGGACGCCCTGAGCTGTTTTGTCAACTTCGAATGTACTTGAAAGGTTTTCTACCCGTTTGATTCCCTTTTGTCTGCCTGATAAGTTTTATTCCCGTAAAATAAACGGCTAATTGTGGTAAACCACAGACGTATGAATGGAATGTTGGAAATGGAGGGTTACCATTATTCATGTATTATAATAAGTAGATGAAGCAGCGAACAGCGGATGGGTTTTGTACGATTGCTTACTGCAATTGTCCATCTCTTTTCACATTCTTTAGTGTTCTTACTTTGGTAAATGCTATACATTTGTCACTTTGTGTACGATACATAACAGACTTACCTTCCTGTTCTCTTCCTGCAAAATAATTGCTGCCGATAAGAGATACAGTAATGGTAAGGACTACCGGTTGTTCTGACTGCTTCCGGCTATTATTTTACCTGTATGAAAATCAAATCATTTTTTCTTTTTTTATTCATTGCTTGCTTCTGCTTTTTTTCTTACTCGCAAAACCTGCCTATCAATTTTTCCAATCTTACCTCGGCTTCTATTTCCGATGCCCAACTTACGGCTATTGTACAGCGCATGTCGGCAGCGGGCTACAAGCCCGAGCAGTTTTTTGAAGTAGCGATAGCGCGGGGTATGAATGCTACGGAAGCCAAAGCCGTACAGGACAGGATTAATAAAATGTCTTCTTCTGTTTTGAATACTGCGCAATCAAACGGAGGTAGCGATACGGGTAGCATGCGTATCGTTAATGGCGGCGACACATCGCAGTTGCGGTATTCGGGCAGAGATACAGCACCGAAGCCATCGCTGTTGTATGGTGCCGATATTTTCAGTAACAGCAGCCTTACTTTCGAGCCTAACCTTCGCATTGCCACACCGGTCAATTATATCATTGGTCCCGACGACGAAATTGTAGTTGTCATCTCAGGATATCAGGAATATAACAATCGGTTTAAAGTAAACCCCGAAGGCTTTATAACCATACCCAATGTAGGGGTTATCTATGTAGCGGGTCTTACGTTTCAAGAGGCTTCAAAACGGATTCAAGACAAGCTGGCTTCGAATGGTTATTCCAACATCCGCACGGGTCTTACCAAGGTCAATATTACGCTGGGTTCTATCCGCAGTATAAGAGTAACGCTGTTAGGCGAAGTGAAGAAGCCGGGCACTTACACGCTGCCGTCGTTAGCGACCGTTTTCAATGCATTGTATGCTTCCGGCGGGCCAAGCGACAGAGGCTCATTCCGAAACATTGAGGTGATCCGTGGCAATAAGGTTATTGATACACTTGACATTTATGCTTTCCTGAACCGGGGCGACCTGCACAGTAATATTTTACTGGCCGACCAGGACATTATCCGCATACCGGTTTATACCAAACGTGTAACGCTGAACGGCGCTTTTAAACGCACCGGCATCTTTGAAGTTGCTAACGGAGAAACCCTGCAGGATGTCATTCAGTTTGCGGGCGGCTTTACCGATGAGGCGGCTACTGATTTTATATCTGCAATACAACTTACCAATACACAGCGACGGATAACAGATATACCGGAAAGCCAGTTTGCAGTATTTGTTCCCAGCAATGCCGACCAGTATACCGTAAATACGATATTAAACCGCTATGAGAACCGGGTGCAGGTGAACGGCGCTGTATTTGCGCCCGGTGTATATGCCTGGCACGAAGGCATGACTGTAAACCAGCTACTGCAGAAGGCAAAAGGCATAAGAGAAGATGCCTATCTTAGTCAAGGTTATATAAGGCGGCTTCAAAGCAATAATACGCCCGTAGCTGTTGACTTTAATGTAAAAGACGCGATAGACGGCAAGTTTGATATTCCTTTGCAGAAAGAAGATTCGGTTGTCATTTTATCCAACTTCGATCTGCGCCAGCAGTTTAGTGTATATGTAGATGGTGCTGTAGCCAGACCCGATAGTCTTGCGTATGTTGAGAACCTTACATTACAGGACGCCATCCTGCAGGCTGGTGGTTTCACATTGGCTGCCAGCAACAAAATCGAGATTTCGCGACGAACCAAAAACGGTAATCCGTTAGATACAGGCGCTGCCATTTCAGAGATTATTGAAGTAGAATACGACTCTGCTTTTTTTACCAATGGCAATAGCGTAAAACTGGAACCTTACGACCGGATATTAGTAAAAACAAATCCGTCGTTTATACTACAACAGCAGGTAGTGGTAAATGGTGAAGTATTGTACCCAGGCAGTTATACGCTGCAAACAAAAACAGAAACCGCCTCGTCACTTATCTCAAGAAGCGGCGGCTTGCTACCTACTGCAAACGCAGGCTCGGCCTACATTTTACGGTTGAGAGACAATGCTACGGAAATAGAAAGAAGGCGACACCTGGAAGCCATTACCAGCAACGACAAAGAGGTGTATATTACCAACGACATGCTCAGCTCCTATGATAAGTTTATACTGGATTTGAATGTTATCCGAAGCCATCCCAATTCGTTACAGGATGTAGTGCTGAAACCGGGTGATATCCTGATCATTAACCAGCTAAACAACAACGTAAAAGTGAGCGGCCAGGTTTACAACCCTTCTATTTCTGTGTATGAACCGGGCAAATCGGTATTGTATTATATTGACCGCGCCGGCGGCTATGCACCCTTTAGCAAACGTAAAAACACCTTGGTGCTATACCCAAATGGTGAAGCGAAGAAAATAAGTCACTTCCTGTTTTTCCGCCGCTTACCTGATGTTGAACCTGGCTCTGAAGTGGTGGTACCAAAGGAACAGGCAAGAGACAGGAACCGGCTGACGACTTCTGAAATTGTGGCCATCACCGGCAGTGTGGTATCGCTGGCGGCTGTAGTAGTGGCACTGCTGAATTTTGTGAAGTAAAAAGTCTTCCTTTACCTATTGATGGCAAAAGAAATTTACTCTTGAAAATAATTCTTACGTGAAAAATGGACAATTCGGTATTTGATTATTATTTGTTTTTTAAAGCCCGCTTTAAATGGCTGATTATCGTACCCATTTTATTTGGTGTACTTGGTATTGTCTATGCCACGTTTCAAAGTCATAAGTATGTTGCAGAACTGACTTTTGTTTCTAACGGCGATAATAACAGCAACCCATACTCGATGTTGATGCAACAGGTAGGCATAGATATAAGCACTACCGACAACGCTTTTGAAGGAGATAACCTGATTGAGTTTTTAAAGACAAGATCTTTAATTGAACAAACTTTGCTGACGCCGGTTGTGATAAAAAACAAACAGCAACTGCTGGTAGATTATTACTTGCAAACATCGGGGCTTAAAGACAGTTGGAACAAGCCTGATGGAACATTAAAAAACATTCGTTTTTCTCAGGACAGAAGTCATTTTACTCTACTACAGGATAGCGCTTTAAAAATTATCTATCAGCAAATTTTGCCCACGCTTTCTGTTGGTAAACCAGACAAGAAACTCTCTATTATAAGTATAGATGTTTTGGGAAGCGATCAGGATTGGGTGAAATATTTTACTGAGACCCTTGTAGACAATGCAACAAAGATTTATATAAAAAATAAAACTGCTAAGCTGCAGGAAAATGTAAACATATTGCAGTATAAAGTAGACTCGATAAACGGCAGGGTTTCAGGCAATTTGGCCAACATTGCTACAAACCAAGATATTAATGTAAACCCATCAAAAAGAAGCTCGCAGATACCGATAGAGAAACAACAGATTAACCTTCAGGTGAACAATGCTATACTACCCGAACTGATAAAAAATCTTGAGCTGGCTAAAATACAATTGAGAAAAGAAACACCCTTTATACAGATTTTAGATCGCCCCATCCTGCCGCTTGATGATAAAAAGCCGGGACGGCTAATCAGTGGTATTATTGGCGCTGCCATAGGCGGTTTTCTTGTTATTTTATTTCTGGTTGGGCAAATACAGTTTATAAAACTAAAACCTAAACTTATGCCCAGGAAAGCAATTGACGTAGCAGTTTAATTTACTTATTGGTAAACATAATTATGAGGATAGGAGTATTAGGTGCTGGCATTTCGGGTTTAAGTTTTGCCAAACTGGCTTTTAAAAACCATGAAGTAGAAGTGCTGGAAAGCAAAGGCGTACCGGGTGGCATAGCCCGCACGCGCACGGTTGAAGGTGTTACCTATCATGTAACCGGTGGTCATTGCTTTAATTCGAAAAATAACGAAGTAATGCAATTTGTATTTAACCAAATACTTCCGCAGGAGCAATGGCATTGTATTAAACGCAATGCGGACATTCAATTTAAAGGACGCCAGATACCTTATCCAATCGAATATTCAATACAACAGATTCATTCGTTCGATCCGGAACTGGCAATACGCATAACACGCGATTTCTTGAATACGGATGATAATGGGCAATATGCTAATCTGGAACAATGGCTTCGTAAAAAATTTGGAGATAGCCTCGCGGAAGAGTACCTAATTCCTTATAATACTAAAATATGGAATTGCGAACCTAAAAACATGAGTCCCGACTGGGTGTTGGGAAAGCTGCCAATCCCGGATAAGCGCTCTTTCTTCAAAGGGCTTATCAGCAAGGAAGATGATAAAATGCCGCACAGTACGTTTTATTACCCCAACACCAACAACCAGAATACTTTTATAGAAGCCCTGGCAAACCAACTTTCTATAACTTATAATTACCCAGTTACTCATTTACATCGGGATGATAAGAGTAACAAGTGGATAATCAATAATGAGAAAGAATATGACATCATCGTCAGCACGCTTCCATTAAATGTTATTCCTTTTTTAATTGAGAATACTAAGCCTGAAATTATAAACTTCGCAGCCCAACTGAAGTACAACAAAGTATCAACCATGCTTTGGGAAACCAAGGGTACTGATAAAACCTGGACTTATGTACCAGAGGGAAATAACTTCTTTCATCGTTATATCCACATCGGCAACTTTTTTAAGCCGGCAAAAAACTATTCGATTACCGAAGTGGTTGGCGAAAAAACATACGATGAGATGGTGGCGAACGGAAAGCAAGACAGCTTTCTGTTAAGGCCGGTTGACTACTTTGTTTCGGAACATGCCTATGTGGTGTTCGATCAGAATTATAATAAAGCTACCACTGCAATAAAAGAGTACCTGTCTGAAATCGGCATCCACACACTAGGCAGGTTTGGCGAGTGGCAGTATTACAATATGGACATCTGTATAGAAAAAAGTCTTTCCTTATATGCAGATATAGAAAACCATTTTCCACATGAGCATTAAGAGAAATCTGATCAGCAACTCTATACTGTCAGCCAGCAGTATTTTGTTTCCGCTCATTATTTTCCCTTATATAACCAGAACTTTATCCGTGGCTAATTACGGAAAAGTAGCGCTGGTAGATGCCTTTACGCAATACTTTATTATTTTTTCGTCTATCGGCATTCCCTATTACGGAATCAGAGAGATTGCTAAACGAAAAGACAACGAGGTTGAAGGTTCTCAGATATTGATGGAGCTTTTCATTATACAAATTTCTTTAGCCGTTATTTTTTCTCTTGTTTTTCTTACACTTCCTTTTTTTTTACACAAACTTCAGGCTGAAAGAAGTCTCGTTTACATTGGTTGCAGCTATATCTTGTTCAGTTCTTTTATGATTGAATGGTATTATCAGGGAATAGAGAAGTTTAAATTCATTGCGCAAAGAACCATCCTTATTAAAATCATTACTGCCGTATTAATTTTCTGCCTTGTAAAAACACCTGCCGATTACATAGTTTATTATTCTATTACGGTATTAAGCATCATGCTTAATGGCATTGTGAACTTTGGCTATTTTCTAAAAAACCATTACCGGAAAAGTCATGAAAAAATAAGCCTCTTCAGGCATATGAAACCCTTGCTGGTATTGTTCAGCATGAATGTTTCAATAAGTGTTTATACTTTGTTTGATAGTATCATATTAGGTATGCTAAAAACGCCGGCCGATGTAAGCATGTACAGCGTGCCATTGAAGTTTATAAAAGCGTTTTGGACATTTGGTGCTGCCATTGGTGTAGTTATGATATCCCGAATGTCTAAGCTGGTAGCCAGCGGCAATAACGAACAGGTAAAAGACCTGATTAAAAAATCGAACAGCCTCGTGTTTTTATTAACGATACCCTTTGCTGTTTTGTGCTTGTTGTGCCCGAAAGAAATACTGAGTTTTTTAGCAGGTTCGCAGTATGTTGCTTCCTATAATACACTGCGCATACTCGGCTTTGTACCTTTGATAATTGGAGTATGCAATGTATTGGGCACCCAGTTTTTGTTGCCTATCGGCAAAGAAAAATATATATTTTATGCTACTGTTGGCGGTCTTGTAGTAAGCCTTGTTTTTAATTTTGCGTTGGTGCCTTCCTTATCTTATATCGGCACGTCTATCTCCTGCGTTCTGGCAGAATTGACAGTGCTTATCATTGTTTATTTATCTGCCAGAAAGTTCGTTACGATATTGGTTGATTACAAATTGTTGCTCCAGATATTTATAAGCATTCTGGTAGCAGTTGTCTTTTACCAAACGGTATCCGCTTACATAAAAGACTTGTATTTGCTAGCAGCTTGTAGTGTGGTGTATGTGGCGACTTTTCTGCTTACCCAATTTACGATCTTTAAAAATCCGCTTATTCAGTCAATGATGAAACTAAAATCGTATTAGTAGATCAGTTTTAAACCAGCAACACAGTAGTTACAACGAACAAATTTTTGAATCAGTTTACTTATAGCATGGTAGCATTTTTTATAAAAGATCTGGATATAAAAGGCGGCACACACAAGCAGCTTTTGCATTTGCTCAACTACCTTGACGCTAATAAAAAGCCTTTCAAAGTGATTACGGCACAACTGGACTATGATAAGACTTATGAAGGTTTTAGCCGGTATCAAAGCTCCATTGTATTCATCCCTAAAAAAAGTCACCAGTCGCTGCCATTAAAACTATACTCAACTTTTCTTTTTATTCTGGCCATTAAAAAATCGCTGAAAGGCACACGGGTATTGAATGTTCATAACCTGGGACTTGAATTGTATTTCCCTTTTTTCCGTGATAAAAAAATCATTTGGCAGGTAAATGATTTGCCCGAAGTTTTTCGGGTTGGTATTCATAAAGATCAAAGCGTAAGTTTTAGCACCCGTATGATGCAAAAATATTTACGGTTCAGCATTCGCAATTTTGTAAAAGCCATTGCCGTAAATGTTACAAAAAACAAGCAGCGGGTTCACGATATTTTCCAGATGAATGCAGACGTATTTTATTGTGGCATCGAAGCAATTGATATCAACAGAAACACTCAGGCTTCGTTAGAAAGGTTCAGGTCTCGCAAAATCAATCTTCTCTCCAGCGGTGTTTTCTTTCCCTACCGCAATTATGAAACCCAGATAGAAGTGGTAAAGATTTTAAAGGACAAGGGCTATGATGTAAAACTCGACATTATCGGTTCAACTGAATTAAACAGAGAATATGCAGATAAAATCATCAATCTTGTCCGCAGTCTTCACCTTGATAAGGAAGTAAACATTCATGGACAGGTGGCAGAAAGTATTTTTAAACAACTGCATGCAGATGCAGATATTTTTATGTTTATTAATGTTGATCAAAGCTGGGGATTAGCGGTGTTTGAAGCGATGAGTTGCGGCTTGCCCGTAATGGTAAGTAGCAGCGTTG
>CAZZZH010000122.1:0-12381 GCA_964658445.1 Ilyomonas sp. | reverse complement strand
CTTCAAGTAAAGAGCGCAGCAGAGCATTTCTTTTCCGCAGCAGCTCGTGGTTGTTCTTTCCCGGATGAACTACAGAAGGTGCGTTAGGCAGCACCGCTAACGCAGCACATTCGCCCCAGCTGAGCAGTTGCGGACTGCGACCATAATAGCGCCAGGCGGCTGCATCTAACCCAACAATATTACCCCCAAAGGGCGCATTAGAAGCATACAGCGCAAGAATGCTGGTTTTAGAGTATGAGCACTCGAGCCGCACCGCAAGAATCGTTTCTGATAATTTATTCCAGAAAGAACGATGTGTATTGTTGCGGCTCATGCGCATTACCTGCATGGTAAGTGTGCTGCCGCCACTAACCGTTTTCCGATTCCTGATATTTTGGTAAATAGCTCTCGATAAAGCCATCGGGTCTACGCCCGGATGATGCCAGAAACGTTTGTCTTCAAAGGTTATAATGCATTGTTTGAACTTGTAAGGAACTTGTTTATCGTAAGGGAAACGCCACTGTCCGTCTGCAGCGATAGAGGCATTTAAAAGGTTGCCATTTTTATCTGTAATTACAAAAGAAGTGGGTGTGTCGAAGAGGTGATGCGGCAATGAAAAGGCAAACCAAATGATAAGTAATAAAACAACGGACAATTTGATTTTATGCCGGTACAAAAAGGGCAGGAGCGAAGCGTGACAATATTTGTAAAGTGATTTGATAGTTATATGAAAGGGATGGTAGATCCTTGTTTCAAAAGTATAACGAATGAAGACTAAGCATTAATATAATACCTGTTAAAAAGTAATTGAATCAATAAACAATTATCAGTAAGATTTTGATGGGTTTGGTTTTTAGCTCTGTCACTTCCTTTCGAAAAGGAGAAATGAAAGCAACAAATCATTTTATACAAGCCGGATATTTTATTTCGATTTTTGGTTTTAAACAATGACAATAGGTAACTGACAGTCGCCTTAAAAAAAGTTTAGAATTTGTCGTAGTGTTTTTTACTTTCCATTTAGGTAATAACTTTGACCCCAATCCAATATACTATGACTTATTCATCAGACAACATCAGCGTTGATGAGCTGACGGGACGAGGACTTATCTCTGTCCGGGCCATGAACATCTGCAAACGTTCGCGCCTTTTTACTTTCACTTCCATTTACCAGCATTATCAGGCGCATGGTACTTTTATGATGCTGCCGCAAATGGGTGGCAAAACAAATCAAACTTTAATAGAGCTATGTTGCAATGCTGCGCCGCAGCTTATAAAAACGGGCGCTGCTGCGCAGGTTTCGTCTGCTGAAATGGCGATACCGGCACAGCCATATGCGGTTATTGCTGCGTATCAGCAAATTCCGGAAGCCAACCGCAGCGCTGCTGAGCATATCTATGGCAACCTGGTGTGTACCTTGAACCGTCGCGTAATCCGTGCGCTTTTTATTCTTTATAAATCAAAAAGTCTTGCAGGGCTTATTAACGGTTTGCAAATCAAACCCAGTGCTTTTGATTTGCTTACCCGCACTTTTCTGGCTAAAGGAATTGACATCTCCGGATTTCTGGATAAGTTAACCTGCGCCATTTCGGGCGAAGAGCTGACTGCTACCGTAAGAGATTTTAAATTAAACCTACTGACACAGCAGCTGACGCAGCTTACACATGCTGCCGACGAGCGTATGACGCTTTTTCTTAAAGAACAATTGAGCCGCCTAGAAACAGGAGATTTTCCGATAAGTGATTTTGTAAGCTTATTACTCCGCTGCGATCATTCAATGAAGCCCATTTACAGAAATACTATTCTTACTTCCGATTTATTTTATCGTCATGGTTTACCGCCATCAAAAGAACTGGTTAAGAAGTTAGGCATTGGTGGTCTTAAGTTCAGGCGGTTATATCAGGATAACGGGCAACATAGCCAGGTTTATAACCAGATATCGCAGGGTTTAAAAATACTTCGGTCTCAAGGTTTGGTTACACCTTCTGCCTTTGTATTGGCAGATGCGCCGTATCTTTTTTTTACAACTGATACTCCGGCTATTGAAACACCATTTACCAGCCGGGTGCTTTTTCCTATACTCTCTTCGCTTAACCCCGCATATAGAATGTTTTGCCGGATAGAAAAGGAAAACCAGTTTGTATTGTTTGTAAGCAAAGTTCTCGAAAGCTGGTTCGATACGCCTTCTTTCTTTGCCATAGTAGAAAAAAAAGCTTCTCTGAAAATAAAGCTCGACGATCCATATTTTTTACTTCAGTTGCTGCTGCCTTTTTGTAAACACGTACCTTCTGAAACTGAGCAACAGCAATTGTTTTCTTTTGCTAAGCCTTTGTTGCTTCACTTGCAAATGCAGCAGGTGCAGAATGGAAAATCTCGTGCGAAAAGAGAAGTAGCGGTTGGCTCGAGAAGGCAGCTTATTGTGCAGTTTATAACAGAAAGAAACCGCCACTGCCATGTTGACGAAATAGTCGAATACCTTTTACATAACGGTGAGCAGGTACCTCGCAAAACACTCCTGAAGTATCTTGAGAAATGTACCAGTCTTATTAAACCTTTGGACGGTCATTTATTCCAGCTTCGCGAGTGGGATTTGCAAAACAAATGGCAGCAGGAAACAGTTCTTCAACTGGCTCTTAATTTTTTATCTGCTTATCGGGAACCGAAACATATATACACTATTAGCCGTTTTATTATGAAGTATAAAAAAGTAACGATGAATGTAGTAACAGACACGTTGCTAAACTATACAGACATGCACTTTTCTGTTGTTCAAAAAAGCTATTTTGGTTTAATGGGGAAGGCTTACGAAAAGCCATTAACAGCAAATAAAAAAATACCCGCTTGCTGGTTAGATACTATTCCTTTTCTCTTTTTTTCCGAGCCAAAAAAGGGAATTCCAAAAGAAGAGCTAAGATCATTTATGACGCATAGATATAAACTAACCGTGGCGGCTGCCAATAATATTATTGAAACCAGAACGCGCTTAGGCGAATGGACCGAAGTTGAAAAAGGCTGGTTGCGTTTAGCCGATGAAATAATGGCTGGAAACAGCGCCCAGCTCATGCAGGCAGCTATCTGAAACAGGTGATGGTTGGTGAAGAATCGAAGCCGATTGAATTTAATTCATCGGTTAAGCAACGCAATGTTTAAATATTGCATCATACTCTGCTAACAGATTGCTTCACCAACCAAACACATGACATGAAACGCTTTTTTACTTCCTTGCTTGCTATTACAGGCATTATCTTTTTGTCGTTGCCATTGGCTGCGCAAAATCAATCATCTTTAAAAGATATTCACGATGCTTCATTGCCTCAGTTACTAAAAGATAAAAAA
This sequence comes from Ilyomonas sp., assembly GCA_964658445.1. Taxonomy (GTDB): domain Bacteria; phylum Bacteroidota; class Bacteroidia; order Chitinophagales; family Chitinophagaceae; genus Ilyomonas. The sequence continues at coordinate 9,069 of CAZZZH010000122.1, read as the reverse complement.
GATATCCGGTTTGTTACAATTAAGGGAAACCACGGAGCCGAGATAAAATGGTTTACTGAAGATGACCGGCTGCAAAAGCCGCCGATGGCTTCTCCCTTTACAAGCGGAACTGCTAACTTTCATCTTACTAAAGACATCAACACACAAACGGATGCCGACCCGCTGAATAACGATTTTATTTTTAATAAACCGTATGCTGTTCTGAACGGCATTATGTATTTCTCTGCCGACGATGGTGTTCATGGAACAGAGCTTTGGCGAAGCGATGGCACGGCTGCCGGCACTTATTTATTAAAAGATGTAATAGCTGGTTCTGTTTCTTCCAATCCTCATGAAATTACTATTGCAGGAAGCAAGATTTATTTTGTTACTCAAAACAACACGTTATTTAGCTATGAATTATGGGTAAGTGATGGCACCGCGCCGGGAACCATAAAGCTTGCTGATTTCCAGCGTCAGGGTCCGGGTGTGAATACTGCTTATAACCTCACGGCAGTTGGAAGTTCTGTTTTCTATTTTACCTATGGCTCTTTTAGCGAACCGGTTCTTTGGAAGACGGATGGCACTATAGCCGGTACGGCGGCAGTAAAAGATTTTGTAAATATCTCGAGTGGTCCGTTGGGTCATACCGCCTCGGCAGGACTGTTTTATTTTACTTTGTTTTCTGATGCCACCGGCAGAGAACTTTATCGCTCTGATGGCACAGAAGAAGGTACTTTTTTAGTAAAAGATATTTCGTCAAGTACAGATTATTTTACAGGACCCGTGCAGCTTACCGGCTTCAATGGTAAGCTGTACTTTTCAGACGACGATGGCAATGGTTATAAACTATGGGTTACCGATGGAACCCAGGCGGGCACTATGTTAGCGAAAGGTTCTGCCGACGTTACAGTCTATAACGACTTCAGCTATATTTTTACGAACCAACCTTTTGCCGTGCAAGGCAATAACCTGTATATGAGTGCCTTGGAATCCACTACAGGACAGGAATTATATCGTTATAATCCGGTTACTGGTTTCTCGCTGGTAAAGAATATAACACCTGGTGCTGCAGGTGGCTATCCTTATAATATCATACCGGCTTTAGGTAAGATCGCTTTTGTTTACAGCGATACACTGACAAAGCAAACCCAGCTATGGGCTACCGATGGTTTTAACAACACAATCCTAATTAAATCTTATGACTATAACACTTCGTCTTTCGATAATCTTACACCCGGCAACGGGCTGTTGTATTTCGTTTCGAGAACAACAGAGAGCGGCGAGGAACTTTGGAAAACCAACGGCACGGCAGCCGGTACAACATTGGTAAAAGATATTTATTCGGGTACAACCAGTTCTTACCCGCAAGACCTGACTTTCGTAAAAGGAATGCTTTATTTTAATGCGGCATCGAAGAATGCAGGAACTGAGTTGTGGCAGTCGGCAGGAAGCGAGAGTGATACAAAAATGGTAACCCAAATCAACAAAGCAAGTACTTCTTATTCGGGTCCTAACTTTTACAATGGAATTGCTTTCGCTAATACTTTTATGGGAGCTACAAGCGCCCCGGCAGGTAAATGGCTTTACTTCTCTGCCACGCAACCTGAGAGCGGTTATGAACTTTACAAAACAGATGGAACCAGCGCCGGCACTTCGCTTGTAAAAGATATCATTCCCGGTGAATCCAGCTCTGATCCTACTACTTTTCTTACCAGGAACGGAGTCGTATATTTTATCGCAAGTTCAGTTGACTCCGGGTATACGTATTACTCTATTTATAAAGCCGACAGTACTGGTAATGTTGTTGCCATCACCCGTTTGCAAAATGCGTATATCTTCACTTATGATGTGGCAGATAATGGCTGGGTATATTATATCAGGCTTAATAACAGCACCGGAAAACAGGAGTTATGGCGTAGCGATGGAACAACAGCAGGAGAACTATTGTTGAGCGATAAAGCAGCCGGTGTGAATAGTAATCTTGCTTTAAAAACGGTTGGCAATACCGCCTACTTTACAGCTAACGATGAAGCCGGAGTCGAACTTTGGAAATCGAATGGCAGTGTAGCCGGTACAAAGCAAGTAAAGGACATTAATGCCGGCAGTGGAAGTTCGAATCCATATTCATTAACCGTATATAAAAACAATATTTATTTCGGTGCTGATGATGGCTCAGGCATTGCCTTCTGGCGTTCTAACGGCACAGCAGCCGGCACTGTAAAACTAAAGACAATTCAACCGTATGGCATCTATAGCAACAGCTACGATTATCAAAATTACTTTTGTGTTTCAAATAGTATTTTATACCTGAATGCTTACACTGCCACCACTGGCTACGAGCTATGGAAAACTAATGGTACGCCTGCAGGTACAGTGCTGGTAAAAGATTTAACCGGCGATGCTTCGGATGCAAGCCCCGCTTATCTTACAGATGTAAACGGCACTGTGTTTTTCAGCGCTTTATACGACCAGCTTTGGAAGTCTGATGGCACTGCAACAGGCACTGTGTTGATAGCTTCTATTAGTATAAACGATTATTCTCTTTTATCATCCCGTTGCGTTGCCGATGGTAAATTTTTCTTCAATGCCAACCAGCTTTTATGGGTATCGGATGGCACAGAAGCGGGTACGCATGTGGTGTCTGACAATGGCTTGAATGGGGTAAGCCTGATAAACAATATAACAGCAAATGGCAACACGGTTTTCTTCAATGGATATACTGATAAATACAGTTACGAATTGTATGCCGGTGATGCCAGCAAGGTGATGTCCTCGATAGTTGTTAAGAATGTAAATGTGCCAAAAAAGCTTGCTTCGTTTTCAGCAACAGTGCTTCGAAATCCACTTGGGAGTACTTTAAAATTGAATGTGAAATCTGATAAAGAACAGACCATCAGTATAACAATAACAAATGCAAACGGAAACATAGCAGCACAACAGAAAATCCTTTTGTACAAAGGCAGTAGCAATATAACGATTAATGCCGGTAACTGGCAAGGCGGAGTGTACCTGGTAAAGCTCAATAATAGCATAGGCGAGCTGATTGAAATGCGAGTGTTTAAATAAACTATTTTTGAATCTTTTAAGAACGATTGACAAGATGCCGTATGATGTTACTGATCATACGGCATCTTGCTGATATAGATTGTGATAGTTATGCAAAAGCCAGATAGCAAAGAAAACATAGTAATAGAAATTGGCAAGCCAGTTTCGTTAACACACCGTGCGTTGATACAACTGTTGCAAAAGGCCTATTCGGCAGAGAAAGCTGCATCCTATGCTTATCAGGGGCATGCTGGCAGCCTTAAAAAGCCAGATGAAAAAATTGAAATAAAGCAGATTGAAAATGATGAGTGGAACCACCGTCGCGAAGTGCTGGCGATTATGAACCATTATAACATCGAAATCTCAGGATGGAACGAAATTAAGTTTGCTGTTATTGGTCGCTTCATCGCTGCATGTTGCTATGTTATTGGCTGGTTTATGCCTTTCTTTTTTGCAGGTAAACTGGAGAGCGGTAACGTGTGCGAATACTTTCGCATGAAGCAATATTTTAACGTGCTTGGCATTCATGATTGGGATGCCATTTTATACGAAATGGGTATGAAGGAAAAAGAGCATGAAGTGTATTTTTTAAACAAGATAAAAGAAAGTAAAGTGTTGCCTTATTTTGAGCGCATCTTTAACTGGGGAACGCGCAAAAGTGAGAATAACATTGACCTTGATAAGAAATATCCAGTAGAAGAATCGGATGTGTATTGCAAAAGATAGAGAGTTTATTTCAGTCTGTATAATTAAAATGCTATTGCTATACTTTAAGATAAAACTCTTTTTCAGATGATTCATTATTTTTTCTTTATGCAATACGACTTGTTTAAAGGCTTCATTTACAATGCTTGTGTGTTAATCTAAATAAAGTAATAATAGACTGTAATTCGCTGTTCTGGTATCTGTTTTTTAACTTGCCAAACAACGTTGCATATGGATACCGAAGATAAAAATGCAGATACGCTAATTGTAAGCCTGAGAGTGCTGAACCAGATTGGCGCATCTATTTTGTCTGAGCTTACTGTAGAACAAATGATTGATACGGTTTATCATCATGTAAACCAGCTAATGGATGCTTACTCATTTGCCATTGGTATCTACAACGAGGTTACGGAGCACATCGAGTATAGCGGCGCAAGAGAAAACAATGATGTGTTGCCTACATTCTCGGTTTATGCTTATAGTGAAGAAAGATTTTCGGGTTGGGTGTTTGCCCATAAAAAAGAAATCCTGATCAACGATTACGAAAGCGAATATCACTTGTACCTGCCAAAAGCCATTACACCTTTTCAGGGAATAGAACCTGCCTCGCTTATGTATGTTCCTTTGTTTATCAATAAAGAAATCATTGGTTTGCTTTCGGTTCGAACGTTGACAAAGAATGCATATAGCTTACAAAAAATGGAGATTCTAAAGACATTGGCCGTATTTATCGGGAATGCAATTGCTAACAGGCATGCATCGAAAGGCTTGCGGAGAACATATCAGCCACTTCCTAAAAGTTATCATTTAGATCCGCTTTCGGCCAGAGAGCTGGAAGTGTTGAACTTATTGTCTAAAGGATTAGCCAACCGTGCTATCGCAGGTCAGCTTTTTATCTCGCCCAGCACGGTTAAGACACATACGCTAAACATCTATCAGAAACTGCAGACAGACAACCGTACAAAGGCTATTCTGGTAGCAAAAGAATATGGATTGATAAGTTGAAAAATCAACAGCAGAAGGTTTATAATGAACCAATGTGAGATTGATTATAAAAAGCAAAATGCCGTTAGCTTGTTTCTAATAGAAAGACTTTCTTAGGTTCAATTCAATTTTAGAGTACTGGCTTGCTATTATTCTTTTACCTTTTTACAAATATGTGTAACTAAATAGCCATCTCTTGTTTTAATGATTCGGCTAAATAAAAAACAAGGTTTTGCCATACCAATAAGTAGCAGCCAACTCAAAATAAGAGCCTGTTGAAATTTTTTACCATTACCTTTTTTGCAGAAGATTTTTCTATATTTACCTCCGTTACTTTAACCAGTGAGATCTTAGATAAACCAAGAGCATTCCTTTTTCTGCTTAATAAAATATGCCCGCCAGCCAGCTCTATATCGAAAGTCGCAAAGTGCCTTTTGTGCGCTTGCTGATTGCATTGATAGCAGGTATTTTACTGCAATGGTATTTTGCTTTTTCTTTGTTTGCTTTCATTGCTGTATTTGCGTTTGGCTTATTGGCTTATACATCCTTCTTTTTTCTGCCAGCCTACAAAAGGTTTACACTACAGGCTTTTCAGGGTATATCTATTTTAGTAATGATGTCTGCCTGCGGCGGTATGTTGAGTTACACAAAAAATCCTTTGCATCAACCGGGTAATTATACTAAGGTCTATCGCGCTGGTGATGCAGTGGTGGCAACAGTTACCGAAGCTTTGCTAAACAAGCCAAAAACCGCAAAGGCAACTGTTGCGATAACAGGTCTTTATCGCAACAAGAAGTATATACCTGTAAGCGGTACGGTTATCATTTATTTTAGCAAGGAAAAGATAGATACACAGCTTGGATATGGCTCGCAGATTCTGTTTACAAAACCCTTGCAGTGTATAACTAACACTGGCAATCCGGGCGGCTTCGATTACAACCGATTCCTTTTGTTTCAGGGTATTACCGGGCAGGTATTTTTGAAAAGCGGCGAGTATAAAATTTTGCCGGAAATCGAAGCTTCTTCTTTTCAAATATTTCTTAATACGACCCGCCGGTATGTAATACAAACCTTGCAAACATTCATTCACGGTAAAGATGAACAAAGTGTAGCAGAAGCCTTGCTTATCGGCTATCGCAATGACCTGGATAAGCAGCTCGTAATGTCGTACAGCAAAACGGGCGTCGTGCATATCATTGCTATCAGCGGTTTGCATTTAGGGATGATATATGGGTTTATTCTTTTGTTGTTCTCCCGGTTTAAAAATAGAAAGTGGTATCGGCTTGTCGTGCCAATCACTGCTTTGCTAATACTGTGGCTTTTCACACTGCTTGCTGGCGCTGTGCCTTCTATTCTGCGTTCAGCTGTAACGTTTAGTTTTATTGCCATCGGCATGCTCATCAACCGGAAAACGAATATTTACAACACGCTGGCAGCTTCTGCTTTTTGTCTGTTAGTCTTTAATCCGTTTATGCTTTGGGATGTTGGATTCCAGCTTTCTTACATGGCAGTATTAGGTATTATTTTGTTTTCAAAACCAATTGCCGGATGTTTCTATTTTGAAAATAAAATATTGAATGCTGTATGGCAGGTGGCATGTATTACGCTTTCCGCACAGATACTTACTTTACCGGTTATCTTATATAACTTTCACCAGTTTCCGGTTCTGTTTTTAATTACCAATCTTATTGTTGTTCCGCTATCAGAAATTATATTATTTGCTTTGCTGTTTATTGTTGTAGCAAGCAAATGGTCGTTGTTGGCCGTCTTTGCCGGAAAGCTTACTCAATTGTTGTTGTGGGGAATGAATGTTGTTATTATTCACACTGCCAGGCTTCCTTATTCGGTCATTCCGAATATTAAAACCGATGTTACACAGGCATGCCTGCTTTATGTAATCATTATCCTGCTTGCCTTGTGGCTTTTATACAGGCTTCCCAGATTTTTACTCTACGGAATATCAATGACGGTTGTATTAGCAATCTACACGACTGTCGATATAGTTAAAACAGGTCGCCAGAGTAAGCTCATTGTTTACAACATTAGCAGGCATCACGCAATTGATGTTGTAAACGGAACCAAAGCTTATTGCTTTTATGACAAGGATTTGCTGACAGACATTCAGGCTACCACTTTTTATATTGTTCCATGTCATACTTTACTTCGGATAAATGAATGGCGTTATCAATCGTTATCCGATACTGGAAATATGTGCATCGATGCAAACGGGAAAACTCTTCTTTTCATAAACCACTCGCTTCCTGAGTTTCACAAAAATGTAAGATTGAAAGCGGATGCTGTATTGATTACCAACCAAGCGAGGCTCGATATAAACAACCTTAAACAGATGTTCGATTGCCCTTTACTTATCGTTGATAACAACGTGCCTTCTTATAAGATTGCCCGATGGAAAAGAGACTGCGATAGTTTTCATATTCAGTTTCATTCGCTATCGCAGCAGGGTGCTTTTGTAATAGATCTGTAAGCATAGTAGTTTTGTGATGGATAAACACAACCTTATGGATTCCAATTATGTTGTTCCGGCACAAACGCGCATTGGTCATGTACATTTAAAAGTGGCCGATTTAAACCGCGCACTGGCTTTTTACAGAGACCTGTTAGGCTTTCAGGTAACAACCCTGTATGGTACACACGCTGCCTTTCTTTCTGCCGGTGGCTATCACCATCACATTGGTTTGAACACCTGGCATAGCAAGGGTATGCCGCCTGCAATTCAGGATGGCGTTGGCTTATATCACACGGCTATTTTATATGCTGAGCGCAGGGAGTTAGCTACTGTTTTTCAACGATTACTGGAAGCAGAATATCCACTGACCGGCGCAAGCGATCATGGTGTATCGGAGGCATTATATCTTAACGATCCCGATAATAATGGTGTCGAGCTGTATTGGGACAAACCGAAAGAGCTATGGAAATATGAAGCGGATGGATCGTTGGTTATGTACACGAAACGTCTTGATCTTAATAATCTGCTGGATGAAATAGATGAAAAGTAGAGCTATGAGTCATATTTACAAATTTGCTTTACGGCTTGTAGTATGACCTGTAAAAATAAAAGTAAAGGTTAGCAAGTAAGTAATCAAAAAGGCTAATAAAAACAAAGAGGAAGAAATGGTTGCGGCCCCATAAACTGCGATGATATCGTGATGATTTTAAAATTAAGGCTCAGTATAGACATACTCACCCGGAATCCAATATCGCGTGTCATTTTGCAAGCGACATGCCATCCGCTCGTAAAGCTGACTTTTATATTTTTATAGATAAGACATTTTATCATTTGGTTTCATCATGGGAAGATTTTGTTTTAAAATAAGAAACAACGAAAAAACACCGATAAAATCTCCGGCTTCAACCGCAGTCAAAAGTGTTACTGTTTCACGCGAACAGTAGGTAGGAATATTTAAACAGATAATTGCTCTTTCTTGCTATTCTGAAAGTGATTGGAGTTAATTCTTCTGTTGTTAGTAATTTGGCTTCCTATCATTCGAAGCATCAATTATACCGTATGAAAAAAATCAGTGTTAGCCTCGTTGTTTTTGTTCTTCCTCTGCTGCTGTTCGCACAGCCGAAAAATAAGATTTCCATTATTCCCCAACCTGTTTCGGTAGTGGAAAAAACTGGCGTTTTCGTACTGCCTGAAAGTACTGTTATCAGCGCGCCGCAGCAGCCCGAAGTTGCATATGTAACTGATTTCATAAAAGATAAGATAAGTAAGGCTACCGGTTACACGGTAGCGGTTCGCTCATCTGCTGATGCAGCTATACAACTAAGGCTGAATACCAAGCGAGATACGATTTTGAGCAATGAAGGCTACACATTATCCGTAACATCAAAAGGTATAGTTATCACCGCTAATGAAGGGGCTGGTTTGTTTTACGGTTCCCAAACATTGATGCAGCTTTTGCCTAAAGAAATCGAAAGTAAAACCACAGTAAAAAACATCACCTGGCAGGTGCCTTGTGCAGAGATAACCGACTACCCGCGCTTTGCCTGGCGCGGGCTAATGCTGGATGTGTCGCGTCACTTTTTTACCAAACAAGAAGTAAAGGATTTTATAGACGACATGGTCAAATATAAATTCAATCTGCTGCATATGCACCTGACAGATGATGAAGGCTGGCGAGTAGAAATTAAGAGCCTTCCCGAGCTTACCAAAAAGGGTGCATATAATGTAAAAAAGGTGGGTTACTTTGGAACATTCCCGCCACCCAAACCAGACGAACCGCGCACCTATGGCGGCTTCTACACGCAGGATGATATTAAAGAAATTGTTGCCTATGCAAAGCAAAGGTTTGTAAATATCTTACCTGAAATAGATGTGCCCGGGCACAG
>CAZZZH010000121.1:11736-12420 GCA_964658445.1 Ilyomonas sp. | reverse complement strand
TTTTCGGGTAAAACCTTAAGGTTTTTGTTTGAAACCTTAAGGTTTTGAGGCAGAACCTTAAGGATTTTGGTAAAAAGCTATAGGTTTCAATTGAAACGCGGAATGGGCAAACGGGTGAGCTAACAATTGCGGGGATTTGGTGAGGTGAAACGATACGGGTATTTTTGAGTTTAGTGCCATCGTATGACAGTTTTTAAAAAGCCGATTCTTGCCGGTGTACTTTTATTCCTTTTTAAAGTTTGTACTGCTCAGTCAACAGTAGAACTTAAAGGAAGTGGCTATTACATGGTTTTACCTAATTCTTATAAAATTGAAATAAAGCAAGGCATCGATTACAAAACTTATTATCTCCTTAACAAATCAAGGACGGACAGTTCTAAGACTTTCGTAATGTTTGGTTGTTGTGTAGGTACTATAGGAGAAGGTTTAGTCAATGCAAATAAAATTGATTCGGTAAAGCAAATAATATTGGGACACGAAACTCAATGGAAAATTTATACTTTAGATACTGATTACTTGGCTGAAACGTTGATTTCTATTAATGATTCTCAAAAAGCTGCATTTGGAATCAAGACTAAACACAGAGACGATATTGATCTCTTAATTTCATTTTTCGGAACATTAAATACGAGACGCTGACAGCACTATGAAAACGTTATTTTTCTTAAGGTCAATTTCCTCACC
>CAZZZH010000121.1:0-11726 GCA_964658445.1 Ilyomonas sp. | reverse complement strand
CCTTATTTATTGCAAAGGGTTTCAGTTTGTGGGGACACAAAGCGATAGAAGAAACGATATATCTTTATCCAAGCTGACGCAGCTATGTAATCCGTTACGGACAGTAAGCAATGATCCGTTGTGCGCCATAATACACAGCACTTCATAGATATATTTAAGCCTCCACAGACTGACATGACACATATACTGGCATTTGAAAAGATATTAATAGCACTTCAATTTTTTCAGGTTGCTTTCTTGTGGCTTCACGACTGGGTCTCTTTTGGACGCTTAAACGATATAAGTGCAGTTCGTAAACAGGATAGCCTTAACCGCCTTATTAGAGTAACACTTATACAAAGCATTCCATACACTATAGGACTGGTGTTTAGCCTATATTATTATGGCAGAGCGTATCACGGTTGGATTAGTGATTGGCTATGGATTTCTTATGTCGTCCTTTTTTTAGGAGAGATTCGTGCGTGGTGGATTCCTTACTTTTTCCGGGCAGAACCCAAACGGGCAGAACGCTACCAAATTATGTTTGGTAATACGCACTCGTTTTTACCAAAACGAAATGGTATTGTTCCCAACACTTTACACGTTATTCTTCATGTAGCGACTGCTGCAACAATTGTTGTTCTATTTGTATCGTGACATTAATTGAGTATTTTTTTCTAAAGGTCGGTGAGGACCGACCTTTAGAATCTACGCCGCTTCCAAAATCTTCATCAGCACTTTTTCTTCCCCTGTCAAACCGGCTTTGTTATCGTCTTCTTCAATCTTGTCAAGGTCAGCCGTATATTTTTTTAATTCCTGGCTTTCGTACAGCGACACGACCAGCGGATGCACGTAATATTTTTTACAAACCGTTCGGGTATTACCAAGGTGTTTGGCAACAATGTCTAACGCCTCTACAATTTTCTTTTTCGTTTCGGTTTGGGTATCGAAAAAACCCAGTTCTTTAAAAGCCAGAATCGCCTGTACAGTGCCAGCCCAGGTGCGAAAGTCTTTCGCCGTAAATTCTCCGCCGCTTATTTCGCGGATGTAGTTGTTCAGCATGCCGGAATCAATGCTACGGTGGTTGCCTTCATCGTCAAAATATTGAAACAATTCTTTGCCGGGAATATCGCGGCATTGCTTAACAATCTTTGCCAGCTTGTTGCTTTTAATGTTAATGTCGTGATGAACACCTTTCTTGCCCTTAAAGGTGAAACGGATTTTTGCGCCTTCTACTTTTACGTGCTGGTCCTTTAAAGTAGTCATACCAAATGAGCCATACAGTTTCTCGTACAAATTATTGCCAACCCGAATATGCGTGCGTTCCATCAGGCTTACGGCTGCTGCCAGCACTTTATTTACGGGCAAACCAGGCAGCGATAAATCTTTTTCTAACTGCAAACGAATGAGGGGCAAGGCTTCGCCAAACTGGTGAAGCCGGTAAAACTTGGTGTGGTTGCGAAGCGCATTCCACAACGGATGATAGCGATATTGCTTGCGCTGCAAAGCATCTGTTCCGGTTGCCTGAAGATGACCATTATCTAATGGGCTGATCCAAACATTCTCCCACGCCGGAGGAATAACAAGGCTTTTGATGCGTTGCAATGTTTCTTCATCATCCACCGGTTTTTCTTTTAAAAGATAAGCGAACGATTTTCCTTTTTTTATTCGCCGGATGCCTTCGTCGCTGTCACTGATGTAAACGAGGCTAACGGCTTTTGCGGCTTTTTCCGCATCGTGAACAATGGCGCTTAATTTCTTTTTAGGCAAGTGCAATATTTGCTCGATGTCTGTATCCATATTGTGGCAACGACAATTTTAAAACCATTTCGAAAGAAGTAAATCTATTGCTGATCAATGTTCGTAGTTGAATAAAATTAAAAGAGCTGCTAACCAAAGCGACATAACTAATCCAGATAATGATTGGTTTCCGTTTTCTATTTTTTCGTCTCAAAATGTTAAAGAACGGAAGGTGTTTTCCCATATTGAAAAATATGTATAATAAAGTGTTGAACAAGCAGCGGAAATAAGCTTTCTTATCTCTTAAATTTTGAGGAAATTAATCCACAAAATTTAGCAAAACGACCTTTTTAAAAGTTTTTTTTATCATCGGGCGGAATGGTACATCATTTGAATTTTAAAAAGAGTTAAAACATTCATATGCAGCATAGCGATACTACTCTACATTTTTTACGCGAAAAGATCCAGGACATCAGAATCGCGCTGTTTAAAGCCGAAATGGCTTCTGTACTGCAATTACCCAACAACATTATTAGCACCTTAAAAGTAGACGATGAAGGATTTATCTGGTTTTATACATCCTGCAATGGGATGTATGCGACACAAGTTGACAAAGAGTTTTTTGCATACCTTGACTACTATCAAAAAGGGCGAGATTCGCGTTTACGGGTTAGTGGAAGAACATGCATTGTTGAAGGCTGTGGTGCGGATGCTACTTCCGTAGACAGTAGTAACTTGTTGCTGCTGAAAATGAAAATCATGCAGGCTGAATATTATGGAAATGACGCAGAAAAGCAACAGAATTGGATGAATAAGATTAAAACGACATTTACCGAACTGCTATCAACGTCAGCATTAAGTAAGAAGTATCGGTTTTCCTAATTGTATTTACATTAGGTAATTGTTGGTCAGGTTGCCTGTAATAGTGTTTTAAAATCCGTGTCGCTTCAATCTTTTAACTCTTGTAACTGCAGTAATCCCGATTTAAAACTATTTTCTTGGTCAGGATTTATAAGCGGAGACGGCGAGATTCGAACTCGCGATACAGTTTCCCGTATACACACTTTCCAGGCGTGCTCCTTCAACCACTCGGACACGTCTCCTCGATTTTTATAAGCGGTGCAAAATAAACACTTACCGCTTAGCTACTGAAAATTTTTTCTGCATTCGCTGTTGTTATGGCAGCTACTTCTTCTAAAGAAACATTTTTTAAATCAGCTAATTTCTGTGCAATAAGTGGCAGGTAGCTGCTTTCATTTCGCTTACCGCGATACGGAACCGGCGGCAGGTAAGGTGCATCGGTTTCCAAAATCAGTTTGTCTAAAGGAGTATTCTCTAAAGCCTCTGGTAAGCTACTTTTTTTATAAGTCAAAATACCGCCGATTCCTAGGTAAAAATTCATACTGACAATCTGAGATGCTTCATCTGCCGTTCCGCTAAAGCAATGGAAGATTCCGCGTAAACCAGCATCAGCAAAGGGTTTTACTAAATCTATCGTTGGCTGCATTGCATTGCGGGTATGAATGACGATGGGCATATTTTTATCTAATGCCCACTGCATTTGAATTGTAAATGCGTCTTGTTGTTGTGCAGCAAATTCGGTACTCCAGTAATAGTCCAATCCAATTTCGCCAATGGCAACAAACGGTCTTTTACTCAACCATTCTTCTACAATAGTCAATTCTTTTTGATAGGTTTCGGTTACCGAGCAAGGGTGCAGTCCCATCATTGCTTTGCACTGCGGAAAAGCGGTTTCCATTTGTAGCATCGCTTCATGTGTGTTGCTATCGATGGCAGGCAAATAAAATGCTTCTATACCTGCGCTTTTGCATCTTTCCATCACATCGCTTCTGTCGCCATCAAACTGCTCCGAATACAAATGGCAATGTGTATCTATCAACTTGTAGTTTGTCTCTGTCAATTCCATCACTCGTTTACTTTTAACGTATCTGAAGCAGCAAAACTAATTTAGATTTGCCGCTATAAAAATGTAGAGAAGATATAGATGTCAAATATTCTGTTGATTGATGATGAGCGTGCGATCCGCAAAACATTATGCGATATTCTTTCTTTTGAAGGCTATAAGATAAAAGAAGCCATTGATGGGGAAGAAGGTCTTAAAATGTTTCAGGAAAAGAATTACGACGTAGTGCTGTGCGACATCAAAATGCCTCGCATGGATGGTCTTGAATTTTTAGATAAAGCCACTGCTATTAACCCCGATGTTCCCATCATCATGGTGAGCGGGCACGGCAATATAGAAACTGCCGTAGATGCTGTTAAAAAAGGTGCATTTGATTACATAAGCAAGCCACCCGATTTAAACAGAATGCTGATTACAATTCGCAATGCAATGGACAGAAACAAGCTGTCTAAAGAAACAAAAACGTTGCGTAAAAAGGTAAATCGTGTGCAGGAAATGATTGGTGAATCGGAAGGCATTACCCGTATAAAAGATACAATAGATAAAGTAGCACCTACCGATGCGCGCGTGCTAATTACCGGCGAGAATGGTTCAGGAAAAGAATTGGTGGCTCGCTGGATACACCATAAAAGCAATCGTGCCGAAGGTCCTTTGGTTGAAGTGAACTGCGCTGCCATTCCCGGCGAATTAATAGAAAGCGAATTGTTTGGTCATGAAAAAGGTTCTTTTACCTCAGCTATTAAGCAGCGCATTGGTAAGTTCGAACAGGCAAACGGGGGCACTTTGTTTCTCGACGAAGTAGGCGACATGAGCATCAACGCGCAGGCAAAAGTGTTGCGTGCCTTGCAGGAAGGGCGCATTACGCGCGTGGGTGGCGATAAGGAAATTGAAGTAGATGTGCGCATTGTAACGGCAACGAATAAGAACCTGATGAAAGAAGTAGAAGCTAAAAACTTTCGGCTCGATTTATACCACCGACTGAGTGTGATTCTCATTCATGTGCCTTCGCTGAACGAGCGAAGAAGTGATATCCCTTTGCTGGTGAATAAATTTATGACAGCCATAGCGGAAGAATATAACCAGCCAGTAAAAGAGATTAGCGATCGTGCCATGGATGCTTTGATTCATCACAACTGGACAGGAAACATCCGTGAGTTGAATAACGTAGTAGAGCGATTAATGATTCTTTCTGGCCCAACCATCATGTTGGAAGACATTACAAATTATGTTTTCGTCAGGTAAAAAATATTATTGCTGTTAAGCGACCAGGCTTCCAACCTGGTCGCTTTATATTTTCAAGTAAATGCTTTTCATCATTTGTCGTACAAGAAAAATACAGTTATTATTATTGCCGGACCAACGGCTGTCAGCAAAACAACTACAGCCATTCAGCTTGCGCAATATTTTAATACCCAAATTATCTCTGCCGATTCGCGGCAATGCTTTACAGAATTAAACATCGGCGTCGCAAAGCCAACGCTAGCGCAGCTTTCAGCTGTTAAGCATTATTTCATTAATTCGCATTCTGTTCATCAAACGGTAAATGCCGCCCTGTTCGAGCATTATGCTTTGCAATGCGCTGATGAAATTTTTGCAAAGCATAACATTGCTATTGTGGTTGGTGGAACTGGCTTGTACATCAAAGCTTTTTGCGAAGGCTTTGATGCCATTCCTGCTATTCCGGATGAGATAAGAAATAGTGTTATTAGCCAGTATAAGCAACAAGGTCTTTGGTTTCTGCAAACCGAATTACAACAGAAAGATCCAAACTTCTGGCAAACGGCAGAACAACAAAATCCGCAACGGTTAATGCGGGCTTTAGAAGTGCTGTATGCTACAGGAAATTCAATTTTGTTTTATCAAAATAAGACAATTGCAAAACGGCCTTTCAACATTATAAAAATCGGGCTTGAACTACCGAGAGAACAATTGTATAAACGCATCAATCTTCGTGTAGATGAGATGATGAAAGATGGTTTATTAAACGAAGTAAAAAGCCTTTTGCCATATCGGCATTTAAATGCCTTGCAAACCGTTGGTTACAAAGAATTGTTTGAGTATCTGGATAACAAAATCGATTTGCAAAAAGCAATTGATCTGCTTAAACAAAACACGCGGCATTATGCAAAGCGGCAGATGACCTGGTTTAAAAAAGACAAAGAAATAAAATGGTTTGCACCGGATGAATTTGAAACGATGCTAAATTATCTAAAAGAAAAACCGGAGTTTTTATAAATCTTACGTATCACTTTTTACCTCTCACTTCATTACTATTCCACTGCCAAACGGATACTGCTCGCAAACCGTCACTGGCAATGTTCCCTGTGGTTTGATAGTTCCTTTTAACACCTCAAAAGCCTGTTGTTGAAAGAGGATATCATCTTCATAACAAGCTAATAAATTCTTTGCCTCGCACATGTTTTTTACAGCATATGGATTGCCAAATAAAAAGGTAATCGCGTTGCTGTTCGACTGCAAACTATTAAGTAAGGAAACCGCCGTTTCGCTCAGCCCGAAATTATTGGACGGATATTTTGTCAACTGATGCAGACCAATAATTACTTTATCATATTTGCCACCAAAAACATTTAGAATTGAATCGCACGGGTTAATACTGTCTTTGTAGGAAACATAATACACATCAGCATTGTAGTGGCTTTTCATGGAATCTGCAAAGGCATTATTCTTATTGATACCAAAGCTAACAAAAGCAATTTTTTTATTTGTAACCAAAGGCAGCAAATCTTTGTTCTGAAGTTGTAATAAAGTGAAAGCTTTTGCGGCTGTTTCTTTTCGCAAATTGCTCACTTGTTCATTTAAATCGTTTGTCAGATTGTTCGTGTTGACTGCATCAATATGATTCAATCCAAGGTTGTATTTTGCCAACAACACTTTTCTGACGCTGATATTAATATTGCTCCATTGCAGCCGTTTTTTACGGATCGCTTTTTTAATTTGTTTAATGCAATCTTCCACATCTCCGGGCAGGCACAGCATATCATTTCCTGCAACCAAACTCTGCACGGCAGCTTCGCCTTGCGGGTAATATTTAGCCACCCCTTTCATCTCCAGTGCATCAGTAAAAGAAATGCCGTTGTAATGAAGTTCATTGCGTAGCAAACCATTTACATTTTTACTTGACAAAGAGGTTGGCAAATGCGGCGTGCTGTCTATTGCCGGTATAGAAAGATGCGCAATCATCACACTGCCAATGCCTGCGTTGAACACTTGTTTGAACGGATATAATTCTAATGAATCCAGTTGCGCCATCGACTTATTAATCACCGGCAAATCCAGATGCGAATCCACCGCCACATCGCCATGACCGGGAAAGTGTTTAGCACAAGCCATCACATCTTCGCTTTGAATGCCGCGCATCATCTGAATGCCAAACGATGCGACTTTATATTTATCCTGACCCAATGAACGAAAATTGATCACCGGGTTGTTTGCATTGTTATTTATATCCACTACCGGAGCATAACTTACTTGTATACCAATGCGCCTGCATTGCCTGCCAATGGCTTTGCCAATGTTGTAAACCAGCGTTGAATCGCTCACCGCACCAATGGTTATCTGGTCGGGGAATTTAGCCACGCTATCGAGCCGCATCCCAAGCCCGGTTTCATCATCAATGCAAAACAAAACCGGCGTTTTAGCAATACTTTGAAAGCGGTTGATAAAAGTAGCCTGCTGCACCGGACTGCCTTGAAACAAACACACCGAACCGATATTGTATTTTTTGATTTCTTCTTCCACTTTATCATCGTAGAAGGCAACACCAGTCGCGGTTTTCTCGCTTAGGCGTACTACCATTAGCTGCGCAATACGTTGTTTGTCTGATAATTTTTTAAACGTACTGTCTACCCAATGTTTGGCATCATTGGAAGCCTGATAAAAGGATTGAGCTTTTGTTGTGACAGAGAAAAAAAGAAAGAAAGATAAAATAACTTGTATTGCTTTCATCAAAGAAGATTGGCCGCACAAAATAGCATTATTTACAAAGAAGAATTGTAGGCAAACAAGCAACTTGCTAATCTCCCGCAAATAATATAAATCATCGCTGAAGTGAAAACAAAGTCGCGTTATGTTGCTCGTTGCGTGATAACTTCTGCGGATGAATTCTTTAATGATTTTTCTTTACCAAAATGAATTTATAAAAGCCCGCTTTACTTTCTTTTACAAAAAAGGTTTTACCGTTTTGTGACTTACCTTTGGCCGGTTCACCTAAAAAGTAATTGCATTAATATGACGTGGAAACGTGTTTTTACCTCTTCGATTGGTAGAAAAATAGTCATGGCGCTTACCGGAATTTTTCTCATCACTTTTCTTATCGTTCACATCAGCATCAACGCTTGTATTTACAATACTTTGGTTGACAAAAACGACCATGGTGTTGTCTTTAACAGGGCTGCTCACTTTATGGGATCTACGTTTTTGATACGCGTGATGGAGATTGGGTTGTTTGTTATGTTTTTCATCCACATCATACAAGGTTTGATGCTTGCCAATTATAACCTGCAAAAGCGAAACACACCTTATGCCATCAGCTATGGTAATAAAGGCAGTCGTTGGTACAGTCGAAGCATGGGTTTATTAGGCACTTTGATACTCTTGTTTTTAGTGGTTCATATCGCGCAGTTCTGGATTCCGTCTCGCTTTGGCGAACTGCCGGAAGTGCCCGTTCAGAACGGCGATAAAGTGCATGATTTATTCGGCAGGATGCAGGACGTATTCTCGAATTTGTGGGTTGTGATCTTGTATGTGTTAGGCTGCATTTCGTTGGGCTATCACCTGGCGCATGGCTTTCAAAGCGCATTCCGTACCATGGGCGTTCACAACCGAAAATATCAGCGCATGTTGATTGTTGCCGGCAACTGGTTTTCTGTCATCATTACCATTGGTTTTGCTTCTATGCCCATTACCATGTATTTGGGTATTGTGAACAATAGGTAAGATTATTTATCGGCAATTATAAATTGATAAGTGAAGAATAGCTGATCTGGTTCTTATATCAATTACTTCATTTGAATAAAAGATAATTCACAACCACTATGTTGGATTCAAAAATACCGGCAGGAAAGTTAGAAGAGAAATGGGTTGATTACAAAGGACATTGTAAACTGGTGAACCCTGCCAATAAACGAAAGCTGGAAATCATTATCGTTGGAACGGGCTTAGCTGGTGCCAGTGCTGCCGCTTCCTTAGGTGAACTGGGTTATAGCGTGAAATGTTTTTGTTACCAGGATTCGCCGCGCCGGGCTCACTCCATTGCAGCGCAGGGTGGAATTAATGCTGCCAAGAATTATCAGAACGATGGCGACAGCGTGTTTCGTTTGTTTTACGATACTATTAAAGGTGGCGATTACCGTGCCCGCGAGGCCAATGTGCATCGCCTCGCCGAAGTGAGCACATCTATCATTGATCAATGCGTGGCGCAAGGCGTTCCTTTTGCAAGAGAATATGGCGGTTTGTTAAGCAACCGTAGCTTTGGTGGAACGCAGGTACAGCGCACCTTCTACGCTGCCGGGCAAACCGGGCAGCAGTTGTTGATTGGCGCTTACCAAGCCTTGGAACGACAAGTGGCTTTGGGCAATGTAAAAATGTATAGCCGCCACGAAATGCTCGATGTAGTAATGGTAGATGGTAAGGCGCGCGGCATCATTGCCCGCAACCTTATCAGTGGCGAACTCGAGCGTTATTTTGGTCATGCAGTGTTGTTGGCATCCGGTGGTTACGGCAATGTATTTTACTTAAGTACCAATGCCATGGGTTGCAATGTAACCGCAGCCTGGAAAGCACATAAGCAAGGTGCTTTGTTTGCCAACCCTTGTTTTACACAAATTCATCCAACTTGTATTCCGGTGAGTGGAGATCATCAAAGTAAACTGACTTTGATGTCAGAATCGCTTCGTAATGACGGTCGCATTTGGGTTCCCAAGAAACAAAATGATACACGCAAGCCAAACGAAATTCCGGAAGAGGAACGCGATTATTATTTAGAAAGAAGATATCCTGCCTTTGGTAACCTTGTGCCGCGCGATGTGGCTTCGCGGGCTGCCAAAGAAAGATGTGATGCCGGTTATGGAGTAGGAACTTCCAAGCAAGCCGTATATCTCGATTATGCGGATGCTGTTTTACGCTATGGAAAAATCGAAGCGAGCAAACATGGTCTTGCCAATCCAACCACAGAACAACTTCGTCATTATGGGTTGGATGTGGTAAAAGAAAAATATGGTAATCTCTTCGACATGTATGAAAAGATCACCGGAGAAAACCCGTATGAAGTGCCGATGCGCATTTATCCTGCTGTTCATTATACCATGGGCGGTTTGTGGGTTGATTATGAATTAGGAACAACCATACCAGGCTTGTATTGCATGGGCGAAGCCAATTTCAGCGATCATGGCGCGAACCGTTTGGGGGCAAGTGCATTAATGCAAGGCTTGGCAGACGGTTATTTCGTAATTCCCTACACTATTGGTAATTATCTCGCTGATGAAATTGCGGTAAAACCCATTTCGCTTGACCACCCTGCTTTTGTTGAGACTGAAAAGAAGGTGGCAGATCGTTTAGATACCTTATTAAAAATTCAGGGTAAGCAAACGGTAGAAAGCTTTCACAAACGCCTGGGCAAAATCATGTGGGACAAATGCGGCATGGCGCGCAACGAACAAGGCTTGAACGAAGCGATACAGCAAATTCAAGCATTGAAAAAAGAGTTCTGGAGCGATGTTAAAATACCTGGCAGTAAGCTCGGTGTAAACAATGAGTTAGACAAAGCGGGCCGCGTTGCTGACTTCATTGAACTGGGAGAACTGATGTGTAAAGATGCCCTGAACCGCAATGAAAGCTGCGGTGGTCATTTTAGAGAAGAATACCAAACGCCCGATGGTGAAGCGCTTCGCGATGACGCGAACTTTATGTACGTGGCTGCGTGGAGGTACAACGGCGACAGCAACTGGGAGTTGAATCAAGAAGACTTGAATTACGAAGTGATCAAACCAAGCCAGAGAAACTATAAGTAAACAATTAGAAGATTATTCATGGAACATTACAACATGAACCTAACCTTAAAGGTTTGGAGACAGGACAACAGCAAAGCAGAAGGCGCATTTGAAACTTATAAAGTAAGTGATATTTCCAGCGAGATGAGCTTTCTGGAAATGTTTGATGTACTGAACGAACAGCTTGTGATTGAGGGTAAAGAACCTATTGCTTTCGATCACGATTGCCGCGAAGGTATTTGTGGCTCCTGCTCCATGTATGTGGATGGTAAGCCGCATGGTCCATGGCAGCACAATACCGTTTGCCAGCTTCACATGCGGGCATATAAAGACGGCGATACCATTACCGTAGAACCTTGGCGGGCAAAGGCTTTCCCGGTGATAAAAGATTTAATGACCGACCGTTCTGCGTTTGACAGAATTATTCAAGCGGGTGGTTATATCTCGGTGAATACCGGCAATGCCGTTGACGGCAATGCTATTCCTATCGAAAAAGAAAAAGCAGATAGCTCGTTTGGTGCTGCGATGTGTATTGGTTGTGGTGCTTGTGTAGCAGCTTGTAAAAATAGTTCAGCGATGTTGTTTTTATCTGCTAAAGTTTCTCATTTGGCTTTGTTACCGCAAGGTGCGCCGGAACGGAGAACACGCGTAATTGACATGGTGACACAGCATGATAAAGAAGGTTTTGGTGCCTGCACAAACATTGGCGCGTGCGAAGCGACTTGTCCGAAAGATATATCGCTCGCAAACATCGCACGATTGAATAAGGAGTATTTTACAGCTTCGTTGCTGGATGATAAATAGCGGTAAGTTTCTATAGAAAGAAGCGGTTTTATTCAATGAATAAAACCGCTTCTTTTTTGCCAACAAGTAAAAAGAAGTTATAAAAACATAACGGATCATGCTCTTTTGTTCGGTTGATGCAATGATGTTCTGAAAGCTTTGCCAGGAATGCATTTCAGCGGTTTACATTTTTGATACAAGTTCTAGTAAAATTTATTTACTAACTTGCGGCTACAATTTAAGACTATGAAATGGTTCGATACAGCACCCGTAATTAATGCTCGGCAGGTCGG
>CAZZZH010000120.1:0-12486 GCA_964658445.1 Ilyomonas sp. | reverse complement strand
TCTCGATATAATAATCTGCTCCCGACCTAAATACCGGCAACTGGCTGATAGCTTCAAACCCATTATAAAATACAAAGCAAACAAAGGCTCCCGCAATAAAAGCCACCACTGTATTATTGGTAAAACTGCTGGCACAAATACCAATTGCTGTAAACATCGCGCCCAACAATAACAAGCCAATATAGCTACCCGCAGTTGCACCAATATCAATGCCGCCAACGGCACTTAATTGTTGCATTGAAACCGCATAAATAAGCGTAGGCAACAAAGCCAAAGCTACTACCAGCAGTGCACCAAAATATTTACCCCAAACAATTTGCGAAGCACTTACCGGCAACGTTTTCAGTAATTCAAATGTGCCTGATTTATATTCATCTGCTAGGCTGCGCATAGTAATGGTAGGCACCAGGAACAATAAGATCCAGGGCGCTAGCGAAAAGAAATTTGCCAGCGAAGCATAACCAAAAGAAAGCAAATCTGTATCTGGAAAAACGAACAGGAACAAGCCTGTAAGCAGCAGGAAAATAAGTAAGGCAATATAACCCGTCAGGCTGCTGAAAAACTGCAGCCATTCTTTTTTACAGATCATCCACATGCGGTAAAACTAAGATTGTTTTTGTTTGCTACGAAAGCACGAAGAAACGATGGTTTAGCAACTAACGTAAGATGTGAGGCAAGATTATTACACCGTTCTCTCTTTAACTTTATTACACAAAGAAGCCGGACAATTTTCATTATCCGGCTTTTAATTTTTATAAAAATCGTTTGTGATTGATATAAGGCTACACTGCAAAGCTTTCTCCGCAACCACAACTCCGGCTGGCATTCGGGTTATTAAAGTAAAATCCTTTACCGTTCAAGCCGTCCGAAAAATCAAGCTCTGTATTTACGAGATACAAAAAGCTTTTCAGGTCGGTTACTACTTTCACACCATTGTCTTCAAAGCTCTGGTCCATGGGCTTGGTTTCGTTATCAAAATCAAGTTTATAGCTCAATCCTGAACAACCGCCGCCCACAACAGAAACCCGCAGAAAGTAAGAACCATCATCCGCAATGCCGGCATCTTCCATCAGCTTATGAACTTTGCTTTTTGCCTTTTCGCTCACATATATTGCATTATCCAACGCAACCATAACATCCAAATTAATTAGTGAATTCTTTCTTCAAACTGCAGAACTTCCAGACCATTTTTCTGGCGATAATCATTGATCGCAGCTTTGATAGCATCTTCAGCCAATACAGAACAGTGAATTTTTACCGGGGGTAAATTCAACTCTTCTACGATCGTCATATTGTCGATAGACAAAGCTTCGTCTACCGATTTGCCTTTCAGCCATTCGGTAGCCAGTGAAGAAGAAGCAATAGCAGAGCCACAGCCAAAAGTTTTAAATTTTGCATCAGAGATAACGCCCGTAGCATCGTCAACTTCAATTTGCAGACGCATTACGTCGCCGCATTCTGGCGCACCCACCAAACCGGTTCCTACATTCTTTTTGCTTTTGTCTAATGTTCCTACATTCTTCGGATTGCTGTAGTGGTCAATCACTTTATCTGAGTAAGCCATAATCTATTTTTTATTTTCAATTAACAATAATCAATATCTAAATCTAATACTAATGCGCTGCCCATTCAATTTTATCTATGTCAACGCCTTCTTTAAACATTTCCCACAAAGGGCTCATTTCGCGAAGCTTTAATACCGTATTCTTTACATGTTCAATAGTGTAATCGATTTGCTCTTCTGTGGTAAATCTTCCTAAACCAAACCGTAAAGATGAATGCGCAAGGTCATCACCCAAACCCAATGCTTTCAATACATAGCTGGGTTCCAGAGAAGCACTTGTACAAGCCGAACCAGAGGAGAGCGCAATGTTCTTGTTAAAGCCCATCATCAAACCTTCGCCTTCTACATATTTGAAAGAGATGTTGGCAACATGCGGTAAACGATGTTCGCGGTTACCATTTACATAGCTTTCTTCAATCTGAGTTAACGCATTTTCCAGTTTATCGCGCAAGGCGCTGATGCGTTTTGTATCTTCTTCCATATCTAAACGGCAGAGTTCGCAAGCTTTACCAAAACCAACAATACCAGGCACATTCAACGTACCGCTACGCATACCACGTTCATGACCGCCGCCATCCATCTGCGCCGTTACTTTTACGCGCGGATTTTTACGACGAACATATAAAGCGCCTACACCTTTCGGTCCATACATTTTGTGCGCGCTGAACGTTAGTAGATCAATACCATCTTTATTTACATCCACCGGAATTTTACCGGCAGCCTGCGTAGCATCGGTAAAGAACAAAACACCGTGTTTGCGGGCAATAGCGCTGATTTCTCTAACCGGCTGAATCACGCCAACCTCATTGTTAGCATACATTACAGCTATCAAAATAGTAGTTGGCTTAATGGCTGCTTCCAGTTGTTTTAAATCAATCAAACCATCTTCTGCAACCGGCAAGTACGTTACTTCGCCGCCAATTTTTTCAATGTGCTTACAAGTATCCAGCACGGCTTTGTGTTCAGTAACGACGGTAATGATATGGTTGCCTTTTGAAGCATACATTTCATACACGCCTTTAATACCTAAGTTATCACCCTCGGTAGCACCAGATGTAAAAATGATTTCTTTTGGATCGGCACCAATCAGTTTAGCAACCTGTTCACGCGCATAATCAACCGCTTCTTCGGCTTCCCAGCCAAACGGATGGTTACGGCTGGCAGCATTTCCAAAATGGTCAGTAAAATAAGGTATCATCGCTTCCAGCACGCGCGGATCCATCGGCGTGGTAGCATTATTATCTAGATAAATCGGGAGTTTTAGCATAGCGCAATAATTGTTTTCTTTCCTGCTTAATTATCCACAAAATTACACTAAAGATGTGTATGAATAATCTTATAAAACGGCGGTTAACACTATTTTTTACTTATTTGTGAGAATTGATTTCGCATCTCGAAAGGCTACATGCGCAAAGCCTGCTTAGCCTTTCAAAGCTATGTTAAGTCTGCACTTTAGCTTAATCTCTGAATGATGCTAGCAGTCTGTTTACCGTTATAAAAATAAAGAATCATTATGAAATGGATATGGTTAGCGAGCCTGCCGCTGATGCTTCTGCTGGCATCCTGCAGCACTTCAAGAATTACAGACAGCTATACCAACAACCGCAATACAGCCCCAGCCAAACGCATACTGGTACTGGGCTTATTCAGCGAAAAAAACAACCGCGCAAAACATGCTATGGAATCGGAATTAGCGAATGATTTAAACAGGCTGGGTTATAATGCTGTAACTGCATCAGACGAGTTTGGCGCCGCCGCTTTTCGCGGCATGACGGAAGGAGAAGCGATACAAAAACTACAGGACGAAGGCATTCAAAATGTAGTAACTATTACGCTCGTAAACAAAGACAAGCAGAAACGCTACGTGCCTTCTACCTATGGTTACAACCCAGGTTTTTGGGGTTATTACTCTTACTATTCGCCCTGGGCTTATCATCCGTATTACAGTCCTGGTTATACAGAAACAAACACCAGCTATGTGTTTGAAACCAACCTGTATGATGTGAGCAACAATCAACTGATTTATTCTGCCGAATCGAAAACGGTAGACGCAGGCAGCATGGCGGCTTTGGCAAACGATTACGCCCGCTCTGTAGTTCGCGATATGAAGAAGAAAAATGTGTTAGGATAAAAAATAAAGTTTGGTTTTTGGTTTATAGAACCACCGTTATTCTTAATGGTGGTTCTTTTTTATAACGTGAAAGAAGCAATTGCCCCTTCCCATAACTCGGCTCCCCTCCTTAAAAGCATCGGTAACCGTGCTCTGAGCACCGCCTTCCTCTCTAAAAGCACCAGTGGCCTCGCTTTTTGCCCGGCCCTCCTCTCTAAAAGAGTAGCCAGCCTCGCTTTACATGTCGCCTTCCTCGCTAAAAGCACCGTCGTCCTCTCTAAAAGAGTCGTTGTCCTCGCTTTTAGCGACGATTTGTCGCTATCAGAACTAAAATCCTCACTAAAAGAGACGGTTTGACACAATTTGTTTTAAGATGGTAGATAAATTTAGTTCATTGTAGGTAATAAATATTTATGTAATAATAAAAAGAGGCAGTTCCATTTCTGAAACCGCCTCTTTTTTTAAGATAGAAAAACCTACCTATAAGATGAACAAGCTATAGCTTAATAAACTTCTCGTTTACGATACC
Organism: Ilyomonas sp.; assembly: GCA_964658445.1. Taxonomy (GTDB): domain Bacteria; phylum Bacteroidota; class Bacteroidia; order Chitinophagales; family Chitinophagaceae; genus Ilyomonas. Next base: position 8,283 of record CAZZZH010000120.1, on the reverse strand, counting down.
ATTCGCTGTCTGAATACGAAGGAAATATTGACCCGCCGCTAAACTTGCAACCTGCAATTGATGAACCGTTGCATTTGGCGATACGGTTTGCAGCACTCGTCCGTTCGGGCTTAGCAATTGTATTTGCTGGATGGTGGTTTTAGAATAAACCGTTACAAACGAAGCCGCCGGGTTGGGCGCAATGGTGAGCCCTGTATTGTTGTTGATGTTTACCATCACCACATTGCTGTATATTGTATTACCGCTTTTATCTACTTCTTTTACACGGTAAAAGTTATTGCCGCTTGCAGGTAGCGCATCGGTGCTGCTGTATGTTTTTTCATCGTCAGCCGTAGCAGATGGCGATACCGAAGACAAGGTAGTAAAATGAGAGCCATCAGCACTATGCTCTATTTCGTAATGATGAACGCTTGCCTCGTTAGATACATTCAGTTGTAGCGGCACCTGCTTGTTTTGATCTGCATTGGCAGCTAAGCTCATTGCCATTAATGCTTGTGGTGCAGCGCTGCAATTGCTGAGCGATACGCTGAGTTTGTAAGGCGTGCCGGCAAGTGTGCCTGCGTTTACTTCGTTCACTACTACGGTAAAAGATTTACCTGAAGCAACTGTATAAGCAAAAGTCTGTGTGGTAGCCGATTGTCCCGGATCGGCCAGGAAATGCGTACTTGGAGAAGACGGAACAAAACCGCTATCGTTGAAAGCTGCGCAATACATATTGATGCCGCTGTCGGCTTCCATAGTAGTGGTTATACACTGGCTTACCGTGCTGGTATTGGTGAAAGTATAGGCGTCGTATAAACGAGGATCAAGACCGGCAGAAGCTAACACGCCCGGGTTTGCCAACTGTGTACCGCAAACAGAAGCATCTGTGCCGCGGCTTAAGCGTCCGATCTGTGTTCCTGTAGTTGTGGTGTAACCTGAACCCGCAGCCGGCGAGCCTAATGTAGCAGTGATATTCTGGTAAGGCTGCGCGCCTACATTCGCTGTAAACTCAAACGTTCTGAACGTTGATTTACCGCCGCCATAGGTTACTTTCAAAAAGAAATCGATAACGGTACCGCAGGTAACGGTACTGGCTAATTTGAACGTGTAAGGCGTTGAAGTATTCTTTGCCGAGCCACCGTTGGCAGCTACCACACCAAACGTAGCGGTGCCTTGTGTGATGGTAACGCCGGGTGTATTAGTAGTGAGCGTTCCTTTTACCGCGGTCGCATTCTTTAAAGAAATGTTCTTAATTTTTACTACGATGTTGCCCGATTCGGAAGGATCAATCACACCGTTGTGGTTCGATGTTGTGCCATCGGTAATGCCAACACTGTCAAGTGTAACATTAGACAAAGGTATAGGTGATAAAGCAGACATTGCCTGGTAAGCCTGAAGTATACCAAAGCCACTGATATTATCATATCCGGATGCTTCTACATCTACGGTAGTTGTGGTTAATAAAGTTCTGATTTGAGCCGCAGTCAATGTCGGGTCAGCCGACTTCAGCAAAGCAGCAATAGCACCGGCGTGTGGCGCAGCTGCAGACGTACCAAAAAAAGGATTCAACCCAGTGGCAGAACCAAACGTGGTAGAGACGCCATCGGCTGCAGTTACATCAGGCTTTGCACGCACAACGCCGCCGTTAGTGCTAAACAAAAAGTTGCCGGATGTGATGGCTGTGGTATCTGCATTATAAAAAATACGTCTTGGACCATCAGATGAAAAGCTTTCTACTTTATTAGCAGCAGAAAAAGGATTGGGGAAAGGCCCCACAGCTTCGCCAGGCCCGAAAGGAGTGGCAGCCGGGGTAGCAGCTACGCTAAAAGCGGCAGCGGCGGCATTGTGGCCTGTCAGTTCTCCGGTTGTACCAATGGTAAGAGTACCACGGTTGGTAGCCAGGTGAAATGCACGAACCGCAGCGCCTGTTTTCTTAAATACAACCAAGCGGTCGCCTGCTGCAAAAGCAATTGGGTTTCCTGTCAATGTAGTTCCGGCAATACTTTCAAAAGGGTTTTGTGTTCCGCTCTGTACATTAGTAGAAGAAAATCTTACACTGCCATTTGCTTTTACTAAAAATAAATCATAGTCGTTGGAAGACTTGCCCATCGGGTCGCTCCAGGTAAGTGTATAGTAACCACCGGCAAGCGTAATAATATCACCGTTTACAGGAGAAGATACTGTACCAAAGTTGTGGATTGTTCCGCTTTTTGAGCCGCCGGTAAAAGGAAGCGAACCGGCATCGTTAAAGTCGCCTTCAAACACACCGGAAGTACCTTTTGCCAAAGAGCCAGAATTGCCGGCGGAAGAGAAATACATAGCGCCATCAGCCGTTACCGTGTTCACGGCCTGGGCAACGATACCATCTTCAAAAGCCGGCTCATCTATGTATTCAACATCATCAATAATAACGTCGCAGCCATAAGTAGAACGCAGCTTTTTAATATTGGTGGCAAAGCCCGCTTCGCTGGCATCGGCTGTAGCAAAATAAAGCTTGGCTTTAGGTACAAGGTCATGCACAATCTGTAGCATCGCTCTGCCTTCATCGTCCTGGTTCTTTATATCCTGCACTACGGTTACCGCAGTTGTATTTCCGAAAGGATTGCCTTTGCCCGGCAAATCGCCACTGGCTATATCGGCAGGTGCCCCTTTTTGAGCATTGTAGCTGTTTGACAATACACCTATCTTAATACCTTCTCCGGAATAACCAAACGTGTTGCGCGTATCATCAGCGCGATGGTCGCGGTCGCCTTCGGAAGTAACCGGAACACTTTCCAAACTTTCCACATTATCAGCAGAAGCACTAAGCGCGCCCTGGCTTCTGAGATAACTAATCAATTGCTTACGCACATTGGCTTCTCGCTCTTTCAGATTTAATTTCGCGTGTTGAGAAGTTTCCTGGTTAGCTGTTTTAACAGCAGCATTTGCCTTTGCAGAACCAACTGTTATAGCCTGAACAGCAGGCTCGATAAACTTTACTTCAGGATAAGCTGCAATTGTTTTAACCATAGAAAGGTTAATGGTTGCGCGGATGGTGTGATACTCGGCAGAGGGGAAAATAATTTTCCCACCCAGCTTTTCAATTCTTACCAGCAACTCATCGCTTACGGTAGCGCTAATGTCAACGTCAAGGTTACCAGCAGCATCTGCTTTTACATCAGCCGGATCAAGCTTAACACCTGCAGCCATTGGCTGTCCCTGTTTTTCGCGAACAGCCTGCAACAGGCGCGAATCAATCTTTTGTTCGGTAGGTGTACGTGAATTTTTTTCTTTAATTAAAGCTTCAATTTGCTTTAAGGTTTCTTGCTTTATCTGGGCATGAGATTGCTGGGAAAATAAGAATGAAGCAAATAAAATGAAGGACAAAAGAGAGTACTTTTTTACACTCATACGTGGTCAATTTTGGTTACATAAATAAATTGTGAAGAAGCGATAAAGTTAAAGCATAGTTTTTTTAAAGTTAAAAGACTGGTCTGTTAAAAAAACGATATTGTTAAAATAATCAGGCGGGTTTGTTGCGTATAAACCAATCTCATATACATGTCAGGCGAGCGCATTGTTCTAAACCAAGGTGCATTTCAGGCGGCTAATATTGGCAGGAATATACAGGGCAAAACTATCGTTGCTGTTGAGTTTGGCATTGCTATAAAAAAAGATTGAGCGCTTATGTCGCGAACGGCTTTTGGAAGAAGCTACAGGCACATGATAAAAAGAATCGACCGAGCCAACGGTGATGATGTTTTTTGCCTGTTTAAAACTGCCGGTAATATTGGCAAAACCATGCGCATTTTTATACTGCCCGTTACTATTATTCATAGCGTTCACGCTATTATCGTAATCGTTAATGACCATTTCTTCTTTGGGAGGCGTTGGTTGAACATCAATAAAACAAATAGCGGGATAGCGAATTAAGGTCTGCCAAATGAAGGAAAATGTAGTGGTAAGCTGAACGATATTTTGATGATAACGGTATGTAATTTTTGCATTGGCAGGGTTTAGCATAAGAGGCACGCTACCGTCTGCCTGAACGAGGATAGTATAGGTTTGGGCTGCATTGGCGGTATGACGAAGTGCAAGCAAAGCCGGCGATAGCTTCCAGAAATAATTGGCTTTGCGACGATCGATTATTTGAGAAGAATCAAAAGAAAACAAGGCGCTTCTGCCGATGATAAACCAGTCTGTGCTCAGTTGCCGTTTGCTACTCTTACTCAGGTTTTGCCGAAGCCACTCTGCCGGCATGGCTTTTATTTTTACCAACCATACACTGCTGTCGGTGCTGGCACCTGCAGAATCGGTGGTGGCGCTGTAAACATTCAGAATAGAACGATCGCTTGTATAGTTTGCCGTATTCTGCGCCCACAGGCGGTTGCCGGCGAAAACACACAGGAGCTATGAAACCGCCAGCCAGCCACCGATCTTTTTGTTTATGCTGCAAAAATGAAAGATAATTTGCCTGTTTTAATAACTCTGCCACAGATATTCTAAACCAGGCCGAAAAGCGGAATAAAAAATTTACCCGCAGTAACGGGAAACATTTATTTTTATACGCATTTTTTTACAGAAAAAAACGTTCACCGGTTGTTCTGCCAACAACAGGACGCGTCCAGTAAAACATCTCTTACACGAAGCTGCAAACATTTATAATTTCAATGATTCCGTCGCACGAAACGATGGCTAATTTTTGGGCAATGAGAAAAAAGAACCTGTTATTGTTTTTCGCCGTACTGGCTACTCTTCACTTATGCGCACAGATAAAACCGGTGAAAGGGTTAGGTCCAAACATTGTACGCTGCTATGCGCCGCCGGTAGACGCCGGTTTTGAAAGCTGGCTGCAAAGAAAAACCGATGAACGCAAGACAGAGAACCTGGTAGTAAAGCCTTATGTAGTGCCCCTGGTGTTTCACATTGTATACGATGGCGAAGCAGAAGGCGACGGCAGCAATCTGTCGCAAGCCCTTATTCAACAGCAGGTGCTGCAGTTGAATAAAGACTACGCCAACCTTTCTAACAGCCCCTACGCCGTTGCAGCTGCCACGGGCATCCAGTTTGTGCTGGCGCAAAAAAACCCAACCGGCGGCGTACTGGCAGAACCGGGCATAGACCGCATAGACCGGAACAGCAAACACTGGATGTCGCCGGGCGCCAAAGGCTGGACGCGCGACTATATAGCCGATACCATTAAACCCCAATCAATCTGGAACCCTGAAAAGTACATTAATGTGTGGCTGGTGCCGGCTATGAACAATGGCGGAACCGGCAAGCTGCTCGGCTTTTCCACTTTTCCCGTCAGCTCTACCTTAGATGGGCTGGACGCTAACCCTGCTGAAAACAACCAGAACGCCGGTGTGGTAATAGACCACAGTACGGTAGGCAGCATTTTCCGGCCGCAAACCTGCGATGTAGGCTGGGGAAAAGGCAAGACCTTAAGCCATGAATTAGGTCATTATTTCGGGCTGCGCCACATTTGGGGCGACGAAACCTGCGGTAACGATTATGTAGACGATACACCCGTGCAAGAAGACGCGAACTATGGTACGCCCATTCACCCCAAACCCAACAGCTGCGGCACGGCGGATGAAATGTTTGAAAACTATATGGACTATAGCGACGACGAGGTGCTGAACACCTTTACTGCCGGGCAGGTAGACCGTATGCAAACCGTGATGCTCTTTAGCCCCCGGCGCGTAAACCTGCCGCTTTCGGATGTGGGCTTTGTAACTGTAACGGGCAGCAACCGCATTGCATTTGCGGGCTGCAACGGTCAGATTATTACCAGCGAAACCGGAGTCACCGGCACCTACCCCCGCTACAAAGACATTTCGCTTAACCTAAATTCGGAATACCAGGCAAGCGCTGCGGCAACTGTTACCATAAAAGCCAGTGGCACTGCGGTGGCCAACACGCAATACCAAGTGCTGACACCTACGCTTACGTTTGCCAAAGGCGATGCTTATAAGCCCGTAGTGGTGCGTCTGTTTGACAACGCCTCGGTTGATGGTGACCGCGAGATAGACATTAACTACACCATCAGCGGGCAGGGCGTAACGCCAGACACAACGCAACAGACCATCAACATTATGGAAAGCGACGACGATGATATTGTGTTTGCCGGCAATAGTGTGATTAACATACTGGATGAAAATTTTGAAACCATACCCGCAGGGTCGCTGGTGCCGCAGGGCTGGGGCTCGTACATATCGACCGGCTACCCCAACCTGTTTGTAGCCGGCACTAACGGCAACGCGGGCGGCAGCGGCAAGGCGGCCTACATTACCAACAACAAATCATCGAAACCCAACACGTACACAAAGGGCGAAGTGGGCGCGGCTGAGTTATTATCACCCCAAATAAATCCCCTGCAATACCGCTCTATTGACACCCTCAAATTTAAATACAGGGTTAAAGGCAACGCAGACGACCATGGCTATGCGCTGTACGACATTGGCGATGGCAGTCTTTACTTCTGGGGCGCGCAAGGGATAACGGGCAGCGGACCTTATTACGGCACGTCTGCCATTCAATCGGAATCGCTGTCGCTACCGGTGCCATCGGGGGTTTTGGGTAAAAAATTCAGCATTGCTTTTTACTGGGAGACTGATACTGCAAAAAATGGCGGCGACCCGGGACTAAATATTGACGACGTATCGCTTAGCGCCGAGCCCTATAGCATAGAAACGACGGCTTCGCAAAGCTTTGGCTACGATGTGCAGGCGGGAACGACGAACAATTTCAGAAGCTCGAACAACCGGGTAGTTACAGCTATCTCGTCGGCATCGGCAAAGATTGCCAACCTGACTGCCCAGCTAAGCGAAGCGGGTAATGACAAGCCTACGGTGGTTGTAAACGGCGACACGGTGAACCGCACGCGCAAAGTGATAACACTTCTGCCCGGCACCGACAATACCTCTACCAGCTATACGGCTACTTTCTACTTTACATCGGAAGAAATGGCGGCGTGGGGAAGCCGCGCAGGCGGGCTGCGCATACTGAAGGTGAGAAATGGCGTGCCGCTGTCGGGCAACCTGAGCAGCACCGATGCCGTAATCATCAGCCCTTCTACGGTAAACAACCGGTTGTCGACCGATGGATACATCACGTACACCGCTACGATAACGGGGTTTGGTCAATTTGCTTTGGTGGACACGACCAGTTTGCTGCCGGTGTTTACGTTTGCTTCCTTCACCGGCGCGGTGCAGGGCACCACGGTAGCGCTGGATTGGAAGACGGTAGATGAAACAAATGAAGCACCGTTTGAAGTGCAGCGCAGCACCGACAGCGTTTCGTTTACCAAAATAGCGTCGGTAACAGCGAAGAATACATCTGCCAACGAGTACACTTATCCGGATGCGAACCTGACAAAAGGAACGAAGTATTTTTACCGGATAAAACAGACGGACAATAGCAACAACTCGTCATTTACCAATATTCTTTCCTTCACTATACCGCTGGATACGGCCGCCACACCGTGGGTAACCATTTACCCCAACCCGGTGAAAGACCTGCTGTCGCTAGATTTCAGCAATACATCGACACAAATGGCGACGTTTGTGCTGACGGACATGAGCGGGCGGGTTTTGTATAAAGCCTCATCGGTTGTGGACGGGCACAAAGAGATAACCACGGCCTCGCTGGGCAGGGCAATGTATATTTTACAGGTGCAAACAAAAGATCATACACAGTCGTTTAAGATTTTAAAAGAATAAGCGTGCTGCACAACTATCGCAACAAAAAACCGTCTTACACAAAGACGGTTTTTTGTTGTACTTCCTTTCTTTTTAAAACTATATACCATGCGTTATAAACTATTGGCTTCCTTTTTTTTCCTGCTTCCCCTGCTGGCAATGGCGCAAACGGCGCCGGGCTGGCATTTGTACCTGAACAAAACGAAACTGCTGACCGGGACGCTGGATAGTGTGGCGGCGGTGCAATTGCCAAAGGATGGCAAAGGAACACTGACCGTTTGCCTCCTAAAAAAAGACACAAGCCTGAAACGAACGGTGCTGCTGATGAATGAACAACGGCAAACGTTTTTAGAAAAAGCGATGAAGCCGGGTGGGCGGTCGGCTTCGTTTTCGATGGCGGAGGTGCTAAAACAATCGGGTGGCAAGCCGTTTACCATTTACTTAGCCGCTATACCGGCAGACCCGGCAAAAGCCATGCTGGTGCGGATGGCGCCGGTGGCTATCTGCAAAGTAGATTGGCAATAGGCGAGGCGCATCAGCGCCCGGGCAGTTTTGTTTTTCTAAGAAAAAAAGATTCATGTGGCACCATTGGGGTGTGAAGGAAGATGTGCAGGGCGGG
>CAZZZH010000119.1:0-12630 GCA_964658445.1 Ilyomonas sp. | reverse complement strand
TTCAGATTAATACATTTTCAAATTAAAAAATGCCCAATCCACGATTAGCGACACGATATGCAAAAAGCCTCATAGGGCTTGCACAAGAACGTGGTGAACTGGAAACCGTCTACCAAGATATGCTGTTTCTACAAGCCATTTGCAAAAGCAATAAAGACTTTGTAAACCTGCTGCGTAGCCCGGTAATACAAGCAGCAAAAAAAGAAGCCATTCTTACGGCGATTACAAAAGGCAGAATCAGTACACTGACGGCTGCTTTTACTAAGCTGCTAACTGATAAAGGCCGCGAAGAAGATTTGCCGGAAATTATCGGTGCTTTTATTACACAGTACAACACCATAGAAGGTATTCAGAAAATAAAGCTAACAACTGCCGTTCCGGTAAGCGACGAAATAAAAGACGACATTGTAAATAAGGTAAAAGCCTCGACCGGTTTTGATAAAGTGGAAGTAGAATCAGTAGTGAACGAAAACCTGATTGGCGGTTTTGTGTTAGAATACAATAATAACTTGGTTGATGCCAGCGTGCTGCGCGATCTAAAAGACATTAAAAAGCAGTTTCAGCAAAACGTTTACATCCATAACATTCGCTAAACATTGCGCAGCAAACAAAAATATTACTTCGTAAATCTTAAATATTCAATAGAACATGGTAGATATAAAGCCAGATGAAATTTCAGCCATTCTCAGGCAGCAGCTTAGCAACTTTAATGCGGAAGCCGACCTTGAAGAAGTAGGTACTATCTTACAGGCAGGCGATGGTATTGCCCGTGTATATGGATTAAACAACGTTCGCGCAGGTGAGCTTGTAGAATTCGAAAACGGCGTAAAAGCCATTGCATTGAACCTGGAAGAAGACAACGTAGGTGTGGTACTGATGGGTGAACAGGGCGATGTAAAAGAAGGTGGAAAAGTAAAACGCACCGGACAGATCGCCTCTATAAAAGTGGGTGAAGGTTTGGTAGGTCGCGTTATTAATACATTGGGCGACCCGATTGACGGTAAAGGACCCATCAGCGGCGAATTGTACGAGATGCCACTAGAGCGCAAAGCGCCCGGCGTTATCTTTCGCGAGCCGGTGAAAGAACCCTTGCAAACCGGTATTAAAGCCATTGATGCTATGATTCCCGTAGGCCGCGGACAGCGCGAATTGATCATTGGCGACCGCCAGACCGGCAAGACCGCCATTTGCATTGACACCATCATTAACCAGAAAGAATTTTACGAAGCCGGTAAAACCATGTACTGCATTTATGTAGCCATTGGTCAGAAAGCATCTACCATAGCAGGTATTATGAAGACGCTGACAGACAATGGTGCAATGGCTTATACAACCATTGTTGCTGCTTCTGCCTCCGATCCTGCACCACAACAATTCTACGCTCCGTTTGCAGGTGCTGCCATTGGCGAATTCTTCAGAGACACCGGTCGTCCGGCATTGATTATATACGACGACTTATCGAAACAGGCCGTTGCTTACCGTGAAGTATCTCTTCTGTTGCGTCGCCCGCCGGGACGTGAAGCTTACCCTGGCGATGTGTTTTATTTGCATAGCCGTTTGCTGGAACGCGCCGCAAAAATTATTAATAACGATGGCGTAGCAAGGAACATGAACGACCTGCCGGACAGCATTAAACATTTGGTAAAAGGCGGTGGTAGCTTAACGGCACTGCCTATTATTGAAACACAGGCAGGCGACGTTTCAGCCTACATTCCAACCAACGTGATCTCGATTACGGACGGTCAGATTTTCTTAGAAAATAACCTGTTCAACTCGGGTATTCGCCCGGCTATCAACGTGGGTACTTCGGTAAGCCGCGTGGGTGGTAATGCACAGATTAAATCGATGAAAAAAGTAGCCGGTACGCTAAAGCTTGACCAGGCGCAATACCGCGAGCTGGAAGCTTTCTCTAAATTTGGCGGCGACCTGGATGCGGCAACCAAATTTGTAATTGATAAAGGCGCGCGCAACGTGGAAATTTTGAAACAACCTCAGTATTCGCCGGTGCCGGTAGAAAAACAGGTAGCCATTATTTATCTCGGTACGCAAGGTTTGCTGCGCGATGTGGCATTGAATAAAGTAAAAGCATTTGAAGAGCATTTTCTGTTAGAAATGCAGAATAAGTATCCTAACGTTTTGGCTGAGTTTAAAAAAGGAAACCTGCCAGATGATGGTGTAAAGCAAATGGTGGAACTGGCAAAAGGATTGGTTCCGCAGTATAAATAAAGAAAGTAACCTTCTTATAAAAAATCCGCTTGTGTAAAACCAGCGGATTTTTTTATGTCTCATTTTTTAATTTCACAATGGAACAACGATTTGTTATCAGGCCCCTTCTGCTTCCAATTTTACAGTGAAAATTGCTCCGACCTGGCAAAGTTACCCCAGAAAAGGCAACGGAGCGCCCGAAAAACGTAACGGAGCACGCGAAAATATCAACCTGACAGGCGAAAGAGGCAACGGAGTAGCCGAAAAAAGGTGCGGACGATTCCTGATAAACAACGGAGGAAGCAGAAAAGAAAACGGAGCGCCCCTTTTTTATAACGGAGCAGCCGGTTTTTACTTCGGAATAAAAGAATGCCTCACTCACTCCTCAAAGGTTGAACGAATGGGTTGCCTACCTGCCGAGCATTAACTCCAGCTTAATGTTAATTGAATAATACCCATCTTTTGCCGGGCTGCCCCGCAGGCCACCAACCGGGACGGTTGCATTGTTCGTTACTTCATCGGCACGGTAGTAAACTTCTTTTGCCAGTGACGCCTGAACCGGTGTCAGATATTTATCAAACAGAGCAGGGTCTATGTAGGTAGTGCTGACGTCGTCTAAATAATCTGTGTTTAATATACGGTAAATAAGCTCGCCTTTTACCGTAAACGAAGAAGACAAAGGGTAAGAGATGCCGCCGCCAATAGGGATCATGAACTGAGACAATTTATAATTTGGCCGTCCGGTTTCGGCAAAACCTTCGCCTTCCGTGTGAAGCGGCTGCAGCAATATGGTAGTTCCGTTTAGCTTAGTTGTAGGATTGAATGAGAAATTGCCAACGCCTGCCAGCAGGTAAGGCGAAATAGGAAAATGAAACGAAGAAGACAGGTTGAGCGGGTGAATTTCCGCCAGTAAACTGAGTTCGGTAATATCGCTGCTAAAGCTAAAGTTGCGTTGGCGAACGCCCGCTTCCTTAGCGTTTGCATCGGAAGCCGTAACGCTTCCCCAGGTCAACTCCAGCCGTGCGCCAATTGCGTTGTGATAAAGAAAACCGGCATAAAAACCGGCTTCCGGCTTGAACGTTTTGAAGATTTTAGACTTACCGCCTAAGTCGGTGATACAATTCATCGCGCCGCCAGAGATACCCAATTGCCCTGTAATGGATTGATTTGAATAATCATTGTCGGCAGCATCCTGTGCGTACATTGCGCAGCAAAAAAAAGTACAAACAATAGCAAACAAGCATCGACGCATATCGGCTGTATTGCAACTATAACGCCGTTGCTCCATCAATATTTTTCTTTCTTATTTGCTGGTAATATTTACAAGCCGGCTTCAACCCGCAGATCTCGCATTTTGGGTTTCGCGCTACACATATATATCTGCCATGAAGGATGAGCCAATGATGTGCTGTATGCACCAGTTCGGTCGGGATATATTTTATCAATTGCAGCTCCGTTGCCAGTGGTGTTTTAGCATTGTGGGTTAAACCAATACGCGCCGATACCCGAAATACATGTGTATCTACCGCCATGTTAGGCTGCGCATCAATGACAGAGGTAACAACGTTTGCTGTTTTTCTGCCGACACCTGGTAGCGTAACCAATTCTTCCACTGTCATCGGTATTTCACCATTAAAGTTGGTCACCACTTTCTGCGCCATACCTATCAGGTGTTTGGTTTTATTATTCGGGTAAGAAATGCTTTTGATGTAAGGAAACAACTCATCAAAGGTTGCCTGCGCCAAATGCTGCACGGTTGGATATTGCAGAAAGATAGCGGGCGTGGTTATGTTTACTCTTTTATCGGTGCATTGGGCAGATAAAATAACAGCTACAATCAGCTCGTAAGGGTTATAATATTTTAGTTCGGTAACCGGGTTGGGATTGTGTTCCTGGAAGTATTGAATTACAAATTGAAACCGCTCTTTTCGTGTCATGCTTTGAAAGAAATTACGAATATAAAATACAGTTTCTGAAACGAGCTAAGTTATCTAAGGTCTGGTTTATTCTTGTTCAACGCTTCTCAGGAAGATATTTCCAATACCGTTTTGGCATGTGTTGAATATGCAGTTTCGTGTTCTTTCTTGCCTTGATATTTACGCTACCAAAATACTCTTTCCACAGTGTTTGATACATCGGTTCATCTTCAGATAATGCCATTTGTAAACCATTTTCTTTTACTTCTTCTGCAAAAGATAATTCTACCGTTTCCACCGTTTCCAGATCGTAGTAAATACCATAGCGACGTTTGCCATCAAAGATCAGCCAGCGCTGATCGGCATACCGGTTTTTGAAGTGACCAATCAATAAAGGCAAGACATTAAAGTCGGGTTCCACAACGGCATAATAAAGGTTGTCTCTCGTTAACTGAAACCGGACAAAGGCTTCCATTCTGTGCCGCTCGCGGTGCACTTGTTTGGTTACCTGCGCAATCTTCAACACGGCTGCATTACTATAATCTGAATGAATAGACTGCTTCTTTATAAAAAGATATTGAATGTACTGCAATAGTTGCTTCTCTATGTTTGGCTGCTCGCTCAGCCAGGTGTGATACAACCCTTCTGCCACTTCTTTGGAAGCATACTTCAGCAACCCTTTCCATACGCGCAAAGCCTTACCTGCATTGGTTTCTACTGTATGATCCTGCCCGAATACAGAAATATGATAAACATTTTGCTTTACAATTCTTGCATCATCCCACTTATACTCATATACTTCAAAAACTGCTGTAAGAAAGCCACCAAATGTACCATCATAAACCACGAATCTCAACATCAGAATATCTTTAACTGAGGTGAAAAATTAGCCGCATACTTACTGTTTTGAATTGCTAGTATCTGTTGTTTAATCTGCATGGCAGAATAATCGCGCATTACAAAATCAGCACTTTTGCATGTAACAAAATACTTCGCCCGGTTGTAAGCAATGCCAATCTTTTTTAAATGCTCCCAGCTTAGTGTGGCAAACTTCCTGGCACCTGCAATCTTTTTAGCAGAGGCAACGCCAATGCCGGGTACGCGCATAATCAAAGCCTCGTCTGCTTTATTAATATCAATAGGAAATAAATGAAGATTGCGCAATGCCCAGCTTAGTTTCGGATCGATATCAATATCCAAGTGCGGATTGTTTGTATCAACAATATCATGAACCGTAAAGCCATAAAAGCGCATCAACCAATCTGCCTGGTACAACCGGTTCTCTCGTATCATTGGAACCGGCGTGCCGATAGCCGGCAAGCGGTTATCATTACTGATGGGCACATAACCTGAATAGTATACCCGCTTTAGATTCATCTTTTGATAAAAACCATTGGCAAGATGCAGGATCTGAAAATCTGTTTCGGGTGTTGCACCAATCACCATCTGCGTACTTTGCCCGGCGGGCGCAAACGATGGTGTATGCTTATGAATAAGTTTATCGGCTTTGTATTGAATGATCTCATTTTTCAAAAACTTCATTGGCTTAATCATGTCTTCGCGCTTCTTATCGGGCGCCAATAGTTTTAAGCTTTGCTCTGTCGGCATTTCTACATTCACACTTAACCGATCGGCATACAAGCCAGCTTCCTTCATCAGTTCATCGCTCGCGCCGGGTATGGCTTTCAGATGAATATAACCGTTGAAGTTATGCTCGGTGCGCAGCTTCTTCGCAATACGAACCAGGCGCTCCATGGTATAATCTGCATTCTTAAAAATACCGGAGCTGAGAAACAAGCCTTCGATATAATTCCTTCGATAAAAATTGATGGTGAGATCTACCACTTCCTGTACCGTAAATGCAGCCCGTTTAACATCATTGCTCTTGCGGCTTACGCAATAAGCGCAGTCGAAAATGCAATGGTTGGTCAGCAATATTTTTAGTAGTGATACGCAGCGTCCATCTTCTGTATAAGCATGGCAAATGCCCATGCCGGTATCGCCCAAACCCTTATTCTTATTCTTCCTGTCGCTTCCGCTCGATGCGCAGCTTACATCATACTTTGCGGCATCGGCCAGTATCTGTAGCTTCTCTGTTATCCGGTCACTCAATGGCTTTGATTTATGGTACAAATGTATTTCATTTTACTAAAGGAATTAGCAAATGCAAATACAAAAGAAATGCTGAATAGTAGCGTTAGCGATAAAGAGAAAATGAAGATGTTTATTTTGCATCCACAAAAAATGATTGCATGCAGCGAAGACATTTTATAAAGTTTACTGGCGCAGGTATTGGCGGCTTAATGATCACAGGCTGGAATAAGGACACAAAAACAACGACAGAAAAAGTTTCGCTGCCACAAAAAATGAGAGCCAAACTGGAAGATGGCGTTCATGAAATGACATCGCGCGACCAACAAACATGGTCATATAAAGATGTTATTGTTTCGCTGAAATATAGTAGAGAAGGCGCCTTGCAAACGTTTATACAATCGCCTTCTTCAGCATTATATGAAATACAGTTAGAATGGCAATATGATACAGCATCCAACACAAAAGTATCCGGCGATCATTGGGAAAGAACCTATGGCGATGGTGCTTTTGAAGCGGTTGATGTTAAGAGAAAAATGCCCTGGTATTTTATTCAAAACGATAGCGAAAACACTGTATGCTTTGGCGTAAAAACCGGTTGTCGCGCATTCTGTTACTGGATGGTTGGTAATGCCACCATGCAGCTAACATTAGACACGCGAAACGGCGGCAACGGAGTTCAGCTTCACGGCCGAATCTTGCATGCTGCAGACCTCATTACTAACAAAAATAATGGTGATGAAAACACCTTTGTTACTGCGCGGCGTTTTTGCTCATTGATGTGCCCTTCACCACGTCTTGCGAAGCAACCAGTTTATGGCATCAACGACTGGTATTTTGCCTACGGCAATAACACACCTGCGCTGATTAAACAGCAAACTGAATTATTAACCGGCTTGGCAACTGACACAAATAATCGCCCGTTCTCTGTGATCGATGCAGGCTGGGCAAAGTACTCACCATTGCTGCCCGGTGACTGCTGCTGGATGGACGACTTTTCGCAACCCAATGAGAAATTTTCAGACATGCACGTACTGGCAAATGATGTTAAAAAACTGGCGATGCGGCCGGCGCTGTGGACTCGTCCTTTATGCGGCTCTTATAACGATAAACAAAGCCTGATATTATCTTCTATCCCCGGCAGAGACAATCCCAAACAACCTGTGATTGATCCGAGTATTGAAGATAATATTGCGCGCATTCAACACAACATTTCTACCTATCGAGCTTGGGGCTACGAAATGGTAAAGCATGATTTTACTACGTACGATATTATGGGCAAATGGGGCTTCCAAATGACTGAGGATATGACAACGCCGGGCTGGCATTTCAACGATACCTCGAAGACAACAGCAGAGATTATTTTACACCTCTACCAATCCATCCGCGAAGCGGCGCAGGATATGTATGTAATTGGCTGCAATACCATCAGTCATTTATCGGCAGGTATTTTCGAGCAATGCCGTATTGGTGATGATACCAGTGGAAAAGAATGGGAACGCACGCGCAAAATGGGCGTAAATACACTGGCTTTCCGGCTGATGCAGCACAACATATTTTATGCTGCCGATAGCGATTGCGTTGGGCTTACCAAAGATGTTCCGTGGGAAAAGAACAAACAATGGATGCAGTTGTTGGCAGAAAGCGGAACACCCTTATTCATCTCAACCCAACCAGATGTTTTAGGTGCTGAACAGAAAGCCGCCATCAAACAAAGCTTCACTTTAGCTGCGCAAAAATTACCAGCTGGTGAGCCGATGGATTGGTTGACAAATCCTTTTCCAACGCAATGGAAACTAAACGGAAAAATGAGAACTTTTACCTGGTAAATAAAATAGAATCTGGCATTGAACCAATTAAAAGTTCTTTCACTTTCGTTTAAATAAGGATTTAGGGTTGTTTGGTATTGTCTATGAAGAACACAGGAATCACCTTTCTTAATTGCAGCAAACAATTAATTTTTAGAAGATAAAAATAGACCTGCGTACTCTACCAAACAATACTCACAGTGAGTATATGGCAGGGAATTGATTTTTACCAATCCAGTTCAGTAAAATTCATTGTAAACACTTACAGCAAACCGGTTGCCTGGCAATACGCAATTAATGCGGTGCTGTCTATGCAACTGGTTTTAGCCAGCATATGGCGGCAATGTGTGTGCACAGTATGCAGACTGATGGATAAGTGGTCCGCGATGTAGGATGCATGCTTTCCTTCGCTCAAAAATGCCAGCACTTTTTTCTCCTGCGCAGTAAAAGGCGCTACCGGTCCCAACTCTTTTTGACCAAAGTTATACTTCCAGAATTTGCTTTCTTCCGGCGTGGTAAATACGAACGAGGCAGAGGGCTGTTTCTTCAAATGAGAGATATCGCGCACATAACTAAGAAACAAAAAAGGTTGCCCGTTACTGTCTGTTTCTACCGGCACAATTTGCTGCAGGATGTGTATATGGTTTCCGCTTCCAACACGGTAGAGCGCATCGAAGTTGCATATAATTTTATCATGCTGCACATGGCGGTAATCAGCCATAGTCTTAAGCCCACATTGGTTCATAAGCTGAATGGCATGAAGATGTTCGGGATGAAAATTTCCAAGCGAAAAATTAACACCGTCAGCCTCGGTATACAAAGACATATCGTATTGCGTAATCTTCCTTTCATCAATAGCAATCAGGAAGCGGTTAGAAACAATATCCCACAGTACAATACAGATAGAATTATGAAAAGAAAGTTGCTTGAAATAAGGGATTTGAGAGAACCATTTTTCACGGTAAGATGTTTCTGCTGCCGAGGGATGAAGCGTTTTCCTTACCCCATCCCAATACTGCTCTACCTTGTAAATAGTATGATGGATAAGGGCGTTGCTATGAGGTTTACCCGACATGTTGGTTGCTTTTATAAACAGAAAGAAATAAGGTAATTTTCAATCAGGTGAAAATACAATGTTTATGGTTGCCAGATTTTATTAAATGTAAAACATCAGACATAATATTGTGGGCTTGATATGCAACCCTGAGCGATTTGTAGGCACGATTCCTTAACACCTACATCTTCCAATTATTTTGCACCTTTGCTGTTACTAAAAAAGAAGCGGCACTGTATGTCAAGCCGCATTTATTTACTTATGCAATTGTATTGTAATTCGCTTACTGAATATAGCAGGCTAAAAACACGCGAAGTAAAGATTGGTGATCTGTTGCTGGGCAATTTCCATCCCATCCGTTTACAAACCATGACGACCACCGATACCATGGACACCATGGCGACCGTAGAGCAAAGCATCCGTTGCATTGAAGCCGGTGGCGAGCTTGTGCGCATTACAGCACCCAGTAAAAAAGAAGCTGAAAATTTATTAA
Source organism: Ilyomonas sp. (assembly GCA_964658445.1). GTDB lineage: Bacteria > Bacteroidota > Bacteroidia > Chitinophagales > Chitinophagaceae > Ilyomonas. Next base: position 3,063 of record CAZZZH010000119.1, on the reverse strand, counting down.
ACATAAAGAACGAATTGCATCGGCGCGGTTACACAACACCGCTGGTTGCCGACATCCATTTTACACCTAACGCCGCTGAGATAGCAGCGCGTATTGTAGAAAAAGTTCGTGTGAATCCGGGCAACTATGTTGACAAGAAAAAGTTCGAATTGCTGGAATATACCGATGCTGATTATGCAGAAGAAATAGAGCGCATCCAGCAACGCTTTACGCCATTGATAACGATTTGCAAACAGTATGGAACTGCCATGCGCATTGGCACCAACCATGGCAGTTTAAGTGATAGAATCATGAGCCGTTACGGCGATACTCCGATGGGTATGGTAGAAAGTGCGATGGAATTTCTACGCATTGCGCGCTACGAAAGCTATCACAACATTGTGCTAAGTATGAAGGCGAGTAACCCGCAGGTAATGGTGCAGGCTTACCGCTTGTTGATTCAGCAAATGAATGACGAGTTTGGCGAATGTTATCCTTTGCATTTGGGAGTTACCGAAGCCGGCGATGGCGAAGATGGCCGCGTAAAAAGTGCTGCCGGTATTGGTACGTTGTTAGAAGATGGCATCGGCGATACCATCCGCGTTAGCCTTACCGAAGACCCCGAATTTGAGATACCCGTTTGTAAAGATTTGGTGAAGCGATATGAGGGAAAAGAATCAAGCTTCAAGATACAAAATGAAGGAAGTAAGGAACAAGAAGCAACAACCAGCTGTTCCTCTTCATCATCTGTCAACTCTCATCTTTTATATAATCACCAACCATCAACCATCGACTACCAACTAAAGTATTCGCCTTTCAAATACAAGCGCCGCGCAACCTTTGCGGTCGATAACATAGGCGCGCATCATGTTCCCGTAGTGATTGCAGATTTAAGTAAGATAGAAACCATCACACCATCTCATCTGCAAAGCGTGGGTTATACCTACGATTATATAACTGACAAATGGAACATCAGCGATGCAGCAGCTGACTACATTTTCACAGGTCATCAACTTTTGTCTTTTGCATTGCCTGGCACATTGAAAGTTATTGTATATCCAGCAGCCTGGCAACTGGCAGAAGACAAAACAAAGTATTTTCCCATTTATGAAGACAGTGGCTTTGCCCAGGCAACCATTGTAAGCGAGTTCATCAACTTTGTAATGATCGATTGCTTCAGCGATGAAACCGCAATTAATGATTTTACTTACCTGGATAGCGTTGCCAACCAACCCAATGTGGTGTTGTGTTTGAGCAGTAACGCCCGACATGCAATGCTGAAAGTAAGACGTATGTTTATTAAACTGATGAACCGCAATATTAGCAACCCGGTAGTCTTAGTTTGTGATAGCAATTGGCAAACCGCCGATGAGCATCTCATCCATTATGCTACCGAATGTGGCGCTTTATTGCTGGATGGCATGGGCGATGGCTTGTGTTTGGGAATGACAAAAGATAGCTATCAGCAATCGCAGAATATCAATGCAGCCGGGCGCAATTATATCACCAATGCAACGGTCGAGCAGTTCATCAACAACACAGCTTTCAACATACTTCAGGCAACACGCACCCGCATTTCCAAAACAGAATATATCTCCTGCCCTTCCTGCGGCAGAACTTTGTTCGATCTGCAGGAAACTACTGCCAAAATTCGTTCTGTTACCAACCATCTGAAGGGTGTAAAGATTGCCATTATGGGTTGTATTGTAAATGGTCCCGGCGAGATGGCAGATGCCGATTTTGGCTATGTGGGCAGCGGCGTTGGCAAGATCACTTTATACCGTGGCAAAGACGTAATGAAACGCAATGTAGACAGCGCCATTGCCGTAGAAGAACTGATAAATTTATTAAAGGAAAGTGATGCGTGGATAGAACCTGCAGTTGTTGAACAATATGTCTGATCGTAAGGCAACAGTTAGCTTGTTATAAACTTCAACGAAAAGTATAAAGCAGCCACAATTTTAGAGGCTGCTTTTTTATTTACACCTTATTACATTTGCTCTTTACAATTGTTCCATTATGAAAATAAAATACGTTTGCCTGCTATCGCTTTGTTTCCTGATTACCAAAACTTTTTCTCAAACTAAAACCGATGCTTCTAATGCCAAAATGAATGCTTTTATCAGCAATCTAATGAGCAAGATGACACTGGATGAAAAGATAGGTCAGCTAAACCTGGTAACGCCCGGTGGTGCCGTTACCGGTTCGGTGGTAAGTAGCGATGTAGATACCAAAATTCGCAATGGTGCGGTGGGTGGCTTGTTTGGCATCACAGGTGCCGCAACCGTTCGACAGGCACAGGATATTGCTGTAAAAAATTCACGTCTTCATATTCCTCTTTTCTTTGGTCTGGATGTCATTCACGGGCATCGCACTATCTTTCCTATACCATTGGGCATGGCGGCAAGCTGGGATACGGCATTGATAGAGCAAAGTGCAGCTATTGCAGCTAAAGAAGCTACGGCTGAAGGCTTGAACTGGGCGTTCTCACCAATGGTTGATATTGCCCGCGATCCACGCTGGGGACGCGTTGCAGAAGGCAGCGGTGAAGATCCATATCTTGGTGGAAAGATAGCTGCTGCGATGGTGCGCGGCTACCAGGGAAAGAGCTACGACAGCGTAAACAAACTGATGGCTTGTGTAAAGCATTTTGCATTATATGGCGGTGCAGAAGCGGGCAGAGATTACAATACGGTTGACATGAGCCGCATCAAAATGTACGAATATTATTTACCGCCTTACAAAGCGGCGATTGATGCAGGTGTCGGCAGCGTAATGAGTTCGTTCAATGAAATAGATGGCATTCCGGCTACGGCGAACAAATGGCTGCTTACCGATTTGCTGCGCAAACAATGGGGCTTTAAAGGGCTGGTAGTGTCCGATTATACATCTGTCAGTGAAATGATCAATCACGGCTTGGGCGATCTACAAACCGTATCTGCACTGGCTTTAAATGCGGGTTTGGATATGGATATGGTAAGCGAAGGAATGCTTACCACGCTGAAGAAGTCATTAGCCGAAGGCAAAACAACTGGGGCGCAAATTGATGCAGCCTGCCGCAGGATATTGGAAGCCAAATACAAG
>CAZZZH010000118.1:0-12665 GCA_964658445.1 Ilyomonas sp. | reverse complement strand
ACACCGTCTATACCACCAAAACCTTCTAAATGTGCTTTCCCAACATTGGTGATGATGCCATGGGTAGGTTGCGTATAAACACAGTAACCTTCTATTTCTTTCTGATGGTTGGCACCCATTTCTATCACCGCTATTTGCGCATCCGGCTTCACCTTCAGCAAGGTGAGTGGTATTCCAATGTGGTTGTTCAGGTTGCCCTGCGTTGTGTAAGTAATGTAGCGTGATGACAGCGCCGCATGAACCAGTTCTTTCGTGGTGGTTTTGCCATTGCTTCCGGTGATTGCAATGAAAGGAACAGAAAACTGTTCGCGGTGACAGCGGGCAAGCTGTTGCAGTGTTTGCAATACATCATTTACCACAATTATCCTTTTGTTGCCTGCATCCACAGCTTCATCAACAAAAGCATATGCGGCGCCTTTTTCCAGGGCTTGCCGCGCAAACAGGTTGCCATTGAAATTGTTTCCTTTCAATGCAAAGAACAGGTCGCCTTCGCGTAGCTGCCGGGTATCGGTCTGCACCGATGGATGCTGCTGATAGAGAGAATAAAGCTCGCGGATGCTGATCACGCTGATGTTTTTATAGTGAGCCCGCAAGGTAAGAAACGGGGCGAAAAGCAAAGGTGAAAGCCTTTGTGAATGCGGTTTGCAGAAGGGCTATTTTTTTGCTAAAAAAACAGCAATCGATTTTGTTTTTCGGAAATTTATGTAACATTGCAACAGAAACGCAGAAACATAGCTGGTTAGTTCTAATCAATTTCTTTCAGCTCGCCAAAGTTTCTTTAATCAATCAAGCTTATATTTTCTTTTATTAAATCCAGATAATTATCTCGGGTATTTATCCTTTTTATTACATTTTATGTACGACATTTTGCAGTTAAACGACATGCTTGTGCCCGAGTTGCAGGACTTAGCAGAGCAACTCAGCATTCCCAACGCTAAAAAACTGAACAAACAGGATTTGGTTTATAAAATCCTCGACAACCAGGCATTAGAGGCAGATCAAAAGCCCGTTGCCATTCCAGCCGAAAAGCCAAAGCGCAAACGCACCGTAAAAGCAGCTTCTGCTAATGGTTATTCTGCTCCCGAAACCGGCAACGAACAGACAACGAACAATGAAGCTCCTGAGCAGCAGGCTCATGATGAAAATAACAGCACCGACGAAGAGCCGGTGAAACGCCGCAAACGCAAGCCTATAGCGGCTCCTGCTACCGTTTCAGAAACCACTGAAAGTAGCAATGATGGCGACTCTGGCAATGGCGGCGATAATGAAATGCCCATTGTGAACGACGACGATATACCACAGATATCACCTGCATTTCTTGCCTTGCTCAATGGAAATGGCACCGACACTTTTGTGAGTGAAGATGTGAGTGATGATGACTTTGAAGAAGAGGAAGAGGAGGAGGAAGAAGAGCCTGAAGAAGTGGTAGTAAAACCCAAGTCCGCTCCTTTCAAAAAAGAGCAGAACTTCAACATTGAATTTGATGGTGTGATCACCGGTGAAGGCGTTCTTGAAATGATGCCCGATGGTTATGGATTTCTTCGCTCTTCCGATTATAATTATTTGTCTTCGCCCGATGATGTATATGTATCGCCATCGCAGATAAAGCTGTTTGGTTTAAAGACCGGCGATACGGTAACCGGATCGGTTCGCCCGCCAAAAGAAGGCGAAAAATACTTTGCTTTATTAAAGGTTGAAAGCATCAACGGCAAAAGCCCCGATGAAGTGAGAGACCGTGTACCATTCGATTATCTTACGCCTTTGTTTCCTCACGAGAAGCTAAACCTTTTCACTTCACCAACCAATTTCAGTACTCGTATTATCGACCTGTTTTCACCTATCGGTAAAGGTCAGCGCGGCTTAATTGTGGCGCAGCCGAAAGTAGGTAAAACCGTATTGCTGAAAGAAGTGGCAAATGCTATTGCTGCCAATCATCCTGAATGCTACCTGATGGTAGTGCTGATAGATGAGCGCCCTGAAGAAGTAACCGATATGGAGCGCAGCGTGAGAGGTGAAGTGATTGCATCCACCTTTGACGAACCGGCTGATAAGCACGTAAAAGTTTCTGCTATTGCCTTGCAAAAAGCGAAACGTTTGGTAGAATGTGGCCATGATGTCGTGATTCTACTTGATTCTATCACGCGTTTGGCAAGAGCGCATAACACGGTTGCGCCTGCGAGTGGTAAAGTGCTGAGCGGTGGTGTGGAAGCTAATGCTATGCAGAAGCCTAAACAGTTTTTCGGTGCGGCACGTAAGATAGAAAATGGTGGTTCATTAACCATTCTTGCAACCGCTCTGATAGATACCGGCAGCAAGATGGATGAAGTAATTTTTGAAGAGTTTAAAGGCACCGGCAACATGGAGCTTCAGCTTGACAGAAGACTGGCAAACCGCCGTATTTTTCCTGCTATCGACCTTGTGGCTTCTTCTACTCGTCGCGAAGATTTATTGCTCGATAAAGATGTATTAAAGCGTATGAACATCCTTCGCTTGTACATTAATGATATGAACACGGAAGAAGCCATGAACGAATTGCTGAAACGTATGCGCGGAACAAAAAGTAACGAAGAGTTTCTGGCGAGCATGAACGGATAATTGGAAGATACTTATATCAACAAAACAAAGCCTTGCATAGATAATATGCAAGGCTTTGTTTTGTATCCATCGCTTCGATTTTTATTGTCCTACTTCTACTCTCACCGGCTTGCCATAATACTTGGTCAACGAGTCTCTAAGCCGCGCTGTATCTGAGGGCGAGGCGTTTTTGATCAGGTATATTTTATAAAGAGAAGAAGTGTCTCTCCGTATGCTGTCAATGTAAACTTTAGCGCCATAAGTCTTAAGCTGGTTATATCTTTTTACTGCATAAACACCATTAGTGGTTCGGCTTAAAACAAACCGGAAACCGGATGGTTTGGCAGTAGAAGTAAGCATTGAATTATCAACGGTTGCTGCCGCACTATTAGCAGGCAACTGTTTAATAGCGGTAGTGTCTTTAGTAGTAGAAGAAGGAAGAGGAACTAACGTGTCGGTAACCGTTGCGCTGCTGTCTTTTGCGTTTGCAGCCGTAGCCGAATTGCTTCTGTTGGCATAAAAATAATAGCCGCCCGCACCCAGTGCAAGAATAATAAATAAGGTAAGTAAAATAGTTCCTGTATTGCTGCTTCTTGCGGTTGCCGGGTTGCTTACATCGTATGTTTGATAATGTGCATCGGTAGAAGCTTGCTTGCGCTTGTTTCTCTCGTGCAATGCATGTTCGTTAGGCACCTGTTGTATAAATTCAAAATCACGGCTCTTACCAAGTTGCAATTGTCCAAAACCCGGTATAGTCCATGGCGTGCCGATGTTGATGAATTGTTTTACCTGGTTAAGATGCGATTCTACATCGAAGCCGGTTACTACTTTGTTCTTGCCTTGCTGCTCGGCGATAAACTGTATAAGCTCATCCGATGTGTAAGCCGCTTTATCAGAAACAAACTGAACCTTAGGCGCACCGTTTTCAGCTTGTCCGTCTACGATGGTAAATTCGCCTAAGCCTTGCGCCGACAGCTTTTTATTCTCTAACAGGAAATCAGCGATGTATGCGTCGAGATTGTACACGTTGTATTTTTAAGCAAAATAAATCAATGCCTTTATATCACATCAAATAACAAACAATTTTCTGTTTCGCGAAAATCTAATTTGACACAACCTGTTATTAATTTTGTGTAATGCTAACGAATAAGGATGAGCAGTTTATTGAATACTGGAAAAATAACCGCGACCGCGAGAAGAAGCTGTACCGCCAATTGGTGTTTGGTCTTCCGCTGGGTTTATTGATTGGTGGTGGCATCATCATAAGCGTAATAACAGATAAATGGTATGAACGTGCCGATATGGTGGCCAATGCACAGCTTAACCCGAATGTACTTATTGTTGCTGTGCTTGCGATTGCTGTGTTTACGGGTTTGTTTTACAAAAAGTTCAGGTGGGATCAAAATGAACAATTGTACAAAGAGCTTCTGGCAAAAAAGAAAAAAGAAAAACAGGAGTAAAACAGTAAAAGCATTGCTGCAAGTGCAGATCAGCTCAGTGGTTGTATAAAAACAAAGTTCCGAACCTGATGGTTCGGAACTTTGTTTTAGAAGATATTTCTTCTTGGTCTGTTCAACAATTATCCGGATACTATATTACTTGCTTATTGCGCCCACTCGCCTTAAAATTTTACGGTTCTCTCTCTTGTGCATAAGGCGATAAACCAAGGCATAAATAATCGGTAATATCAGCAAAGTAAGTATAGTAGAAGTTACCAAACCACCAATCACCACAATGGCTAACGGCTTCTGCGTTTCACTACCAATACCCGTGCTCAATGCCGCCGGCAATAAGCCAATTGCACCCATTAGCGCCGTCATAATTACCGGGCGTACGCGCGAAACCACTCCTTGCTCCAATGCCTGCTTCAACGGCATCTTGGCTTCTAAATTTTTTCGGAATACACTGATCAATATCACGCCATTTTGAATACACACACCAAACAATGCAATGAAGCCAATACCTGCCGAAATACTAAAGTTCATGCGTGTAATATGTAGGGCAAGGATGCCTCCAATCAACGCAAACGGAACATTGAGGATGACTAACACTGCATCTTTCACATTGCCAAACATCACGAATAAAATAAGGAAAATGGCGAGAAGGCAAACCGGCACCACGCGCGTTAATGTTTTGGAAGCGCGCTGCTGATTTTCAAACTCACCGTTCCACGTTGTGGTATAGCCATGCGGAAATTTCACATTCGCATTTACTTTTTGTTGAGCTTCTTCGATAGTGCTTCCCAAATCGCGCTCGCGGATAGAAAATTTTACGCCGATATATCGGCTGTTATTATCACGATAGATGAAAGCAGGGCCGGTAAGTGTTCGAATGTTAGCAATTTCTTTTAGCGGAATCTTCGCACTATCCTGTGTAGGTATCATCAGGTTTTCAATTTTGTCCTGCGAGTCGCGAAAGTCTTTCTGGTAGCGCACGCGCACATCAAATTTTCGTTCGTCCTGATACAGTTCGGTAGCTGCTTTGCCACCAATCGCCATTTCGATTACGGCATTGGCATCGGCAACATTTACACCATACAAAGCCATCTTTTCATTGTCTAATTCAATGCGAAATTCAGGCTGACCTAAGTTACGCAGCACGCCCAAATCTTCTATGCCTCTTACCGTTGCCAACTGTGCTTTCACCTGGTCGGCAAGCTTATCCAAAGTCTGGAAGTCAGGACCATAAATCTTTACAGCCAGCGAAGCATTTAGCCCGGCTACCGCTTCTTCTACATTGTCGCGGATGGGTTGAGAATAATTATATACTACACCCGGAATTTTAACGAGCTGCCGGTTCATGCTGTCTATTAATGCATCTTCATTAATGCCTTTTGGCCATTTTATTTTCGGCTTTAAATCTACCTGAATCTGCACATCAAAAAAGCCTTTCGGGTCGGTGCCATCATTCGTTCTGCCCACCTGCGATAGGGTCTGTTTTACCTCGGGAAACTCATGCAGGATGCTTACCATTTTAGCAGAAATCGTTTCGGCTTCCGGAAGGCTCACGCTCATCGGCAACTCGCTTTCCACCCAAAGGGCGCCTTCATTTAATTCAGGTAAAAACTCGGTACCCAAAAACTTAACTGAAGCAAAAGAAAGCACCATAATGGTGAGGGCAATCATCAGACTTAGCTTAGGGAGACGGTAGGCTTTCTCAAATAATTTTTTGATGCCGTTCTCAAGGAAGGAAACAATCCGGTTGTGCTTTTCTTTTACATTCTTTTTTAATAAAATACTCGATAGTGCCGGCACTAAAGTGAGTGTAAAAAGAAGCGCACCCAACAAAGCAAAGCTTAGTGTATAAGCCAGCGGCGAGAACATCTTGCCTTCTACTTTCTGGAAGGCAAAAATGGGTATAAGACAAGTGATGATAATGAGTTTGGAAAAGAAGATTGCCTTGCCCATTTCGGCACCTACATTCTTGAACAAACCAAGCTTGGCCAGTTTATTAAAACGCTCCATGCCTACTTCCTTTGCACGGTGGTCAAGCGCTACATACAAGCCTTCTACCATTACCACGGCGCCGTCTATGATGATCCCGAAGTCAACAGCGCCCATCGACAGCAGGTTGGCACTCATGCCTTTGATGCGCATACAAATGAAGGCAAACAGCAGCGACAAAGGAATGATGATAGCAACGGTAAGCGTAGTGCGCAGATCGAGCATAAAAATGAACACGATGCACGTAACCAGCACAATGCCCTCAATAAGGTTATGAATTACCGTATCGGTGGCAATATCCATTAGTTGCGTGCGGTCGTAGAAGGGAACAATCTTTACATCTTTCGGCAGTATATTTTCGTTCAGGTCTTTTACTTTATCGTGAATCAAATCGAGCACTTGTGCCGGGTTTTCGCCTTTGCGCATCACCACGATGCCTTCTATCACATCGGGTTCGTTATCGCGTGAAACCTGCCCCAGGCGCGGCTTTCCGGCTTCCTGCACAGTGGCTACATTTTTAACGAGGATAGGAACACCGTTTACTTTAGTAATGATAATGTTCTCAATTTCGCCAATATCATTTAATAAACCGATACCTCGTACAACATAAGCCTGTCCATTGCGCTCGATCACATCACCGCCCACATTTACATTGCTTTTGCCAACGGCATTATACACATCTAGTGCTGTAAGCCCATACTTACTGATGTAATTAGGGTTTACACTCACTTCAAATGTTTTTTCTTCTCCTCCAAAACTATTGACATCGGCTACGCCGGGAATACTTTTAAACTGGCGGTCCAGCACCCAATCCTGTATCGCCATCAGGTCGCGTATGTTAGTGGTGGCGCTCCGCAATGTGTAACGATAGATTTCTCCTGTAGGTCCGTATGGCGGCTCTACTTCGGGCTTCACCTCATCGGGAAGATCGGCGTTGGTGATGCGGCTTAGTACTTGCTGCCGGGCAAAAGCATCGTCCACATCGTCGTCAAAGATGATGCGGATATAAGACAAGCCAAATGCAGACGTGGTGCGGAGATTCACTTTTTTCTGCACCGAATTGAGTACTGTTTCCAATGGAATGGTAACAAATTTTTCTACCTCTTCTGCGCTTCTGCCCGGCCATTGTGTTACGATAATAATCTGCGTATTGGTTACATCGGGGAAGGTCTCTATCGGCGTAAGACGATAAGCAAAAAAGCCCACCACCGCCAGCACCAGCGTAAGAAAGAACACGAAGTAGCGGTGCCGCAGTGAGAAGTAAATGATATTATTGATGAACTTGTTCATGATTCTTTGTTCTAGTGAGTAAGGCTTTTGGCCTTGTTAAAAAGAATAGCCTTTATAAGCTGAAACGCAGCATTCATTTGACTCGTATGGATGCTGTGGTGTGCATAACCTGAATAGCGGACAAGGCGTACAAGTGAGTGACACAACGATGCCCAACCGGAGTTGCCACAGCACGTTTCATAACCTGTATTTTGTATTGACTGTTCTTCTACTGTTTGATAAATAAAAGGTCAATACAGAACATAGGCGTTGTTAATCGCCCGACAATTGCTGAAACACGAGTAGCTCGTTTTCAGTAATCACTTTTTGCCCCGGCGCAATGCCACTGTTGACGAACGTGCGGTTGCCGGATGTTTTTTTGACGTTTACTTCAGCAATTTTCATATCGCTGCGGTTGTTATAAACCACCACGAACGTCTTGCCATTTTGCTCTATCAGCGACGAGGTGGGAACGCACACTGCCTGCTCGCCCTGCACATCATCCACCGTTACTTTGGCAAACATCTGTGGCTTCAGCATCAGGTCGGGGTTGTCCAGTTTGATGCGAACTTTCAAAGCCTTGTTGGTTGGGTCAAGCACTTCACTAATCTTATCTACCTTGCCGGTATATACTTTATCGGGATAAGCCAGCGTACTCACTTCCACGCTTGTTCCTTCCTTTACTTTGCTGATGTCTGCCTCAAACACATTTGCCCACACCCAAACATCTTTCAGGTCGGAAATAGTAAAAAGATTTGTGCCCATGTCGGGGCGAATAAAGTCGCCCTGGTTTACATTTTTTTCCACCACATAACCACTAACGGGCGCTGTTAAAACATAAGTACCGCTTGCGTTTGCGCCTCTTCCGCCGTTGATTTCAATCTCTGAACTAATCTTGCGTTTTGCTGCCAGCGCCTTCTCATAATCTTCCTTTGCCTCGTTATATTCCCGCTCGCTGGCAATGCCGCTTTTGTACAATGATTCCTGGTTGTCCATCTCGCGCTTCGCAATGGTAACATCGGCATCGGCAGAAGAAACATCGGCATAGTTGCCGGCAACATCGGCACTTTTTATTACAGCTAATGTTTGCCCGGCACTTACTTTATCGCCCAGCGTAAGGTTGCATTGCATTACCTGGCCGCTGCTACGCGGATACACTTTGAATACTTTGTTTTCATCGTAGCTTACTTCGCCACTTAGCTGCAGTTCATCGGAGACGCCGCACATTTTTACGGAGTCTGTTTTTATCATGCTCATCATGGTATCGCTGAGCGTGAAGGTCTTTGCATCGTCGGTATCGGCGGCGGCATTTTGGCCGCAGGATGTTATACCAAACATCGTTGCTGCAAGGAGGATAATAATGGGAATGTATTTCATATCAGTTATCTTTTTTTATTTTAGAACATCGGTTCCTACTTCGTAATTCAACTGCTCTTTAGCTATCTGTAAACTGTTTTGCTGTTGCAGCAGGCGCGATTGCGACTGCTGATAACTGTCGGCAAAATCGAGAAACTCAAGCAGGCTGATCTGGCGTTGCTGATAGCTTTGCACTACGTTATTAAACAGTGTTCGGTAGTTATTGTAAAACTCTTTCTGCGTATTGCTGTTCAGGCTGTCCAGCAACAGTAGTTGACGGTAAGCCTTGCCCACAGCGGTTTGTAGCTGTACATCGGCAGCCTGCGCCTGCGTCTTTTGCTGCGTTTCTGTAAACTGCGCCGCCTTAATATTGCCCTGGTTCCTATTCCATAAAGGCAAGGGCAGGTTAATGGAAAGCCCTACATAGTTTGGCGTGTAGTTCGAGTTCTTGTCAAACTCAGGACCCAGCGTTACATCGGGCGAGCGCAACGATTTCTGATAAACAAGGTTTTGCGAAGCATATACTTGCTGCTCCTGCTGCAACAGATAGAACGCATTGTTTTGTCGCGCGGTTTGCACCAGGCTATCCAGATTCATTACGGGCAATGCGGCACTATTGTAGGCTGTGTCCTGCACAGGCTTAATAAAAGTATCGCCGGGCATTGCCAGCAACATTTTCAGGTCTTCTTCGGCAGCAACAATGTTGCGGTTGGCATCGGCAAGGTCTTGCTGTAAATTAATTACCAACGCCTGTATGCGCAGATAATCTTTCTGTGCAATATTGCCTGCCTTGTACTGCGCTGCCATTGCAGTTTGCAGATTTGTTAACCGGCTTAGCTGCAGCTTCAGCAGGTTGTTGTTACTTAGCAGTTGTGCAATGCTGTAATAATCTGTATGAAGCTGGAAGCGCAGGTTGCGCAACAGATCCTGCAACTGCAGCTCACTGATGCGGGCATTGGTTGTAGCCAGGTTAATTTGCTTGCCCCGTTTGTTTGCCGTTTGTATTAGTTGCTGAAGCTGAATAAAATACTGACCGGTAGGTACGCCGTTGTATCCTTTTCCGTGTTCGAAAAAAGTATTATTGGAATAAATATTCTGGTCGGTATTCAGCACCGGGTTTGGCCACAGCTTTGCCTGCTCTATAAAAGCTTTGTTTGCATTTACATTATAATGCGCTGCTAATAACGACAAGTTGCTGTCGAGGAAACGCTTATCAACTTCATTTATAGAAAGCGAAACCGTGTCGGTTTGCCCAAACGCAAGGGTTGCGAAGTGTGTTATCAGTAGTAATGCTATCAGTCTGCCTGTTGTTGTTTTTTTTATAAAACGACTCATACATAAATTTGGTTAAGGAATGATGCAAGGCTGTTGGTTTACTTGCATAAATCAATTTAGCCCTGCAAAAGAAACAACCCTATAAACAGTATCCGTATTCTATCGCAGCCTTTCGGCAGCGGTTATAAAATCAGCGATTCCGTTATATGGACAAGCAATTAAGACACCGTGCAGACTGCACGATAAACGGGAGAAGTTTCAGCTATAGAAGGGTTGCTGCAAATCGCAGCCGCTCCTAAATACGGGTTTCCAAAAAGACCGGTATAGCTGAACTATGAAATAAATTTGGGAGGAGGCGAAGTGATATCGGTAGTGTGATTGATGTAGCTGTGAACAAGGTAGCCCGCATAGTTGCGCGCCTGCACAGAAACCCACTCCAGCCATTGATGATGAGTGGATGTATAAATCTTGAACGGTTGAAATTTATAGATCGATTCGTGGTCGCTTTGGTTCGGTCTTTCTTTCCGTTCAGGAAAAGCGTTGGGCTTCTTCATCACTACTTCTGCCAGGTATTCCGTAACTGAGTTTATGATGTTGGGTTTATAGCCATATTGGTCTCTTCCGATGGTTGTAAAATCCTGCGCGTAGAGCCCCAGGTTAAGCACTTGCAGTGCCACCAACACAACGATGAAGTAAGAAAGATATAATTTGATTGTTGCCAAAACCTGTTGCTATATTCTCTGCAAAGAAAAGACAGCTTTGCTTTGAAATGCAGGAATGGCGCTGGTTTAAGATGATTTTAATATTTGCAAAAATGTAACAGTAGAAAAGCCTGGAATGATACAAGTTGAAAAGACAGGCATAACTGACAATAAGTTTGCACAATAAAAAAGACAACCATTATAGCTGTCTTTTTTTATAAACAAGATAAGCGAATTTACACTCTTGCTTTCGCTACACCACCGCTGGTTGCAGGCTTTGCACCCAGTGGTTTGCTTCGGGCAAAATCGACCAATATCGGTGCGGCAACGAAGATAGATGAATACGTGCCGGTAATAACACCAATGAGCATGGCAAAGGCAAAACCACGGGTTACTTCGCCGCCGAAGATGAAAAGAATGAGGATGGTTAAAAATACAGTAAGCGACGTCATGATAGTGCGGCTTAATGTCTGGTTGATGGCGCGGTTAATAATTTCTTCTTTGCTGGCGCCAGACATTAATCTCGAGTCTTCGCGGATACGGTCATATACAATTACGGTATCGTTCATGGAGAAGCCAATCACCGTTAATATCGCGGCAATAAAGTGCTGATCTATCTCCAAGGGAAACGGCACTACTTTACGAAGGAAGCTAAACACAGCAAGCGTTACAAACACATCATGCAGCAAGGCCACAATCGTTCCGATCGAATATCGCCAGTCGCGAAAGCGGATAAAAATGTATAAGCAAATAACGATGATAGCTATTATGGTTGCTTTCGTTGCACCCGATTTTAAATCGTCGGAGATAGAAGGCAACACCGTTTGAGAGCTTTGTTTGTAACGGCTGTTAAACTCGCCATAAGTCGTTCCGGCTGGCAACGTATTTTTTAGCCCGGTAAATAAAGCATGCTCTACAGAGGAGTCAACATTGTTACCGGTTTCATGAATTTTATAGGATGTAGTAATGTTTAACTGGTTTTCAATATCCACCGTTTTAATGATAGGATATTCGCCGAATACACTTTTTAAATCGTTACGAACCTGGTCGAGGTTTGGCTTATTCTGAAAGCGGATTGTATAGCTTCTGCCACCGGCAAATTCAACACCCTGGTCGAAGCCGTTGATAAAAGAACCGATACCCAGTAACAAAACCACTACCGATATACCATAGGCAATCTTGCGATACTCGATGAACTTATAAGAGGCGTGTTTGAATACCTTTTGTGAAAAAGAAGTAAAGTATTGAAAGTGGCGGTTGCGGTTGGTATATAAATCCGTTACAAGGCGCGATACAAGGATGCCGCAAAACAGCGACAGCGTAATACCCAACATCTGCGTAGTAGCAAAACCAAGCACCGGACCCAACCCAAAAATAAACAGGATAGCAGCCGACAAAAATGTAGTTACGTGCGCATCCAGTACCGGAGCATAAGAACGCTTGTAGCCATCGTTTACGGCATTCAGATATCCTTTGCCCTTAGTAAGCTCTTCCTTGATTCTTTCAAAAATAATTACGTTCGTATCTACGGCAAGACCTACTGTCAACACAAGGGCTGCAATGCCTGGTGCTGTTAGCGTTGCGCCCAAAGCTGCCAGCACACCAATGGTAAATAACAAGTTTAAAATAAGCGCCACATTCGCTACCCAGCCTGCGGTGTTGTAATACACCAGCATCAGCACAAAGATGATAACAAATGAAATGACAAAGGCTAAAGCACCACCGCTTACGGCTTCGCTTCCTAACGTCGGACCTACAATTTGTTCCTGAACAATCTTGGCTGGCGCCGGCAGTTTACCGGATTGTAAAATCTGAGCCAAATCCTGCGCTTCAGCCGTAGTGAAACTACCGGTGATTTGTGAATTACCGTTCGGAATTTCGTTTTCTACATTGGGCGCACTGTATACCACATTGTCCAACACAATTGCAATCGGCTTGCCTACATTGGCTTTGGTCATCTGTCCCCAAATCCGGGTTCCTTCTTCATTCATTTGCATGTTAATGGAAGGATGGTTTCTTTCATCATAACCCTGGCTGGCGTCTTTTA
>CAZZZH010000117.1:2264-12943 GCA_964658445.1 Ilyomonas sp. | reverse complement strand
CGTTATCGGAGTTGTTCGCATGAATGTCGAAGCCTCTTATTTTCCCACAATGTATCCGACCCCGCTCACCGAATTCTACTCACCAGCACCCAAAATCATTATCTTCACACCACTAATGAATACCATTTAGTCATGTCACATTCCCGCAGAGATTTTATTAGAAATACTACGCTCACCTCTGTCGGTGCGCTGCTCGGCACGAGTGCCTTTTCCGCTTCCTCTTACAGAAGAATTATAGGTGCCAACGACCGAGTGCGTGTAGAGGCGTAGTGGGCTTCTCGAACCGGCACCGTAGCATAAGTAAGTTACCCCTTCTTTTTCTTCTGCACAATGTGTGCTATCGCAACTTCTTAGGTGGATTGTATTTTTACTACCCATCGTTGTCTGTCCAGACATGCGCAGGTACAAACCTCACCAGAATATCTGGTTTAATTGCTGTCTCACTGCTTCCAGCGTAGCTGCATCTACAGCGGCAGAAGGAGCTTCATTATCTTTCGCTTTTACTGCAAAATCTTCGTGAATGCTGCCTTCGAAGCTTACTACATTGTTGTTGATAATTACCTGAAACTCCAGCACAGACTGGCAGTTGCTAAAGATGGCTTTGTAGTCTTGCTGCTTGCCTTTGCAATACAGGCTGATGATGATAGGAGAGGACATAACCGTAAATTTTTTAGTCAGAAAAAAAGTCGAGTTATATCATGCGTGATGCGTTGATGATGAATGATTCTTTGTTGGCAATTCAAAAATAAAAGGGAAGCATGGTAACTGAATGTTAAGCTCGGTTGACGAGGTTTTTATGGAGATGAACCGCTTTTTTTCTGCGGCGAACTGCGGTGTTGCGGTTGTTTGTTATGAATTAAAAATGGCTGCTCAATTGCAAATGAAGGAATGGCAAGCCTGATTCGGCGTTAACAATAAGTTCAGTTGCTTACTTTATTTTTCGCATTCCCAAATGAAAAGCCTTGGTATAAATCAGCATTTTATCGCCCGCTTTTACATCCTTAATTTCATTTTCGTCTGCAGTTATTTTTACAATCGTCATTCCCACTAATAATTCAACAATATAAACAGCACCGTTTGGCAAAATGCGAAGCACATCTGCTGTAAGCTGCAGTTTGCTGCTGAGATGAGAAGTGCCAAAAAGCTGCTGTGGCGTTCCTTCAAAAACAAGGTTGCCTTGCTGCAGGTGAAGGATGTGTTTTGACAGTGCATATACATCTCCCACATCATGGGTTACCAATAAGGCTGTAAATTTTAATTGCTGTTGCAATTGTTGCAACGCTTCGTGCAGGCTATGTCGCAAAGTGATGTCTAAAGCAGCCAATGGTTCATCTAACAGCAGCAATTGCGGCTTGCGAACCAAAGCCCTTATCAATGCTACGCGCTGCTGCTGACCACCGGATAATTGTGAAGGTTTGATATGAAGAAAAGCCTGTAGCGAAACGGTTTCAACAAGGTGTTGAATGAACGAATCATCTCTCTTTTTACCAGCAGCATAATGCAGGTTTTGCAGCACTGTCATGTTGGGAAACAAAGCATAATCCTGGAACACAAAACCAATGCTGCGTTGCTGCGGCGGAAGGTTGATGTTGCGTTTGGTATCTAACCAAACCGCTTCGCCAATGGTTATAAATCCTTCTTCAGGTTGCAATAAACCAGCAATAATTTTTAGTAAAGTGGTTTTGCCTGCGCCACTGTTTCCATACAGCGCCGTAATGGTTCCTTCTGCTAAAACCGCAGCCACCGATAAAGGTTTCTTACCTTCTGAAAAGCGAAGCGTTTTGCAGATGTTAATTTGAATCATAAGCCCGCCGCGTAGCCACGCCATCTTTTGTTGGTGCTGTAAACAACAAGCAAGATAAGAAAGGAAGCCGCGAGTAAAACGGCTGCATAAATATGAGCTGTAGAGTAGTTCAGCGCTTCTACTTCATCGTAAATGGCAATGGAAGCTGTTTGCGTTTGATTAGGTATGTTTCCGCCAATCATTAATACCAAACCAAACTCGCCAATGGTGTGCGCAAACGATAAGACAACACCTGATAACAAAGCTGGTTTTATATTGGGCAACAAAACCTGTGAAAGCGTTTGCCAGCGCGACTTTCCCAGCGTGTAAGATGCCTGCCGCAAGTTGCCGGGCAACGATTGTAAACCTGCCTGAACCGGCTGAACCATAAACGGCAAACTATAGATAACAGAAGCCACTACAAGACCGGGAAAGGAAAACAGTAAACGGATGTTGAACCACGATTGCAGCCAATGTCCTACGGCGCTGGTTGGACTAAACAAAAGCAATAAATAAAAGCCCAGTACCGATGGCGGTAGCACCAATGGAAGGCTTACGATGGCTTCAGCAACGGCTTTAAAACGGAAGGATGTAAAGGTTAAAAAAGCAGCGACAGGAATACCGATAATGAATAGAACAACCGTTGTAGTAAACGCGAGTTGAAACGTAAGCCAAAACGGTTGCCAGTTGATGAGCATGATAATAATAATGAGAAGAAAGAGATTTACGCATCTGCCTGCATCAGCGCTATATCGGTAGTCTTAATCAAGGCTTCCACTTCATCGCCGGTTTGTAATGCCAGGTCTTTTACCGCATTGGTGGTAATAACAGAAACCAGCGTTTGCTCATTATGCCGGAGCGAAACGGTTGATAATACAGAGCCGCTTTGTATGCCGGAAACAAGGCACGGAATGCGGTTGCGAATAGAGAACAATCCGGTTATCTTTTTACCAATTGAAACGGCGCTTTCCTTGAATACTAATGCCACCGACTTCCCTTGCTGAAGATAGTCAGTTGTCTCCGGTGTATCTATTACTAACGTGTACCATTCTGTGCCGGCTGCTTTTACGACCACCAATGAGATATGTTCTTCCGTGGTGATCGATTCGATAACACCTGTAAGCTCGTTCATGTTTGCTGTTATGTTATTTTATCATCGATAGCCATATTTCGTAAAGATGGCTTTTGCTTTTTTACTAAATAAAAACTGATACCATTTGTTGGCAGCCTCTGCATTGGCTGCAGCTTTCATAATCACAACGCCCTGTGCAATGGGATTGTATAAACTCTTGTTTACTTCTACCCAATTTCCTTTGCCTGTCATGGCCGTATCAAGCACCACAGACTTCGCTGTAAAAGCAATTTCTGCAGCACCGCTTAGCAAGTACTGATTGACCTGAGAGATGCTTTCGCCATAGACAATTTTAGGTTGTGCTTTGTCTAATAAATTCTGTTTTGTAAGCGCTGCTATTGTGGCTTCACCATAGGGCGCCAGCTTAGGATTGGCAACGGCAATCTTTTGTATGTCGTCATTCAAAACAACAGCCAAGCCTTTCGATAAATCACGCTTTTGCAACGACCACATTACAAGCGCGCCATAGGCATATACTTTCGGCGTATCAGTAGTGAAGCCTTTATCAGTCAGCTCCTGCGGATATTTCATGTCGGCAGACATAAACACATCAAACGGTGCGCCCTGCTCTATTTGTGCCGTCAGCTTGCCGGAAGAACTGACTGTTAGATCGGCATCAATACCGGTTTGTTTTTTAAACGCTTCTTTCAGTTTTACAGAAACAAATTGTGCATTGGCAGATACGGCAACCCGCAATGACTGTGCATTTGAAAGAAAAACAGAGAAGACAAACAGAAGGAGTAATGCATATTTCATGGGCTATCACTAATTATAGAATGTAAATGTAAAAGTCTAAAAATTAAATGCATAAAATCACTTCGAACACATCGCCTTTCAAAGCTTCTTTTTTTTCTGTGGGCAAAGAGATGATACCTTCTGCGTTTATCAAAGCCGGGATGTCGCCGGAAGAAGATAAGCTGATGGGTTCAGCAACACAACAGCCTTCTTCATACTTCAATGTTACCATAACATGCAATGTAAGAGATGAATTGTTCTTTATATCAGCCGATAGCTTTGCCGTTATTTTTGTTGTGGTTTGATGCAGGCATTGCCGTAGCCACTGCTTGAAATAAAGATGATAACAAACAAAAGTAGAAACCGGATTTCCAGGAAAGCCAAAGATGAGTTTGTCTTTAATATTTCCCAATAGAAATGGCTTTCCCGGCCGTTGCGCCACCTGGTGAAAGATTGTTTGCATTCCAATGCTGGCAAGGGTTTGCGGTAAATAATCTTTCTTTCCTTTTGATACTGCACCGGATAATAAAACCACATCGTGCTTTCGTAAAATGGTTCGCAACTGCGCTTCCATTTCTTCTTTATCATCCGGTAAATGGTATAAGCTCGCCCTGATATTTTCCTTCTTTAAATCTGCGAGTATAAAATAAACATTCGATTGTCTTACCTGGTGTGGTAAAGGCGTTTGAGCAACATCAATTAACTCGTCGCCCGTTGAACAGACCGCAATTGAGGGATGCGCATACACTTCAATTTCGGACATTCCAACCGTTGCCATCACACTGATGTGGGCTGGCGTAATACGAAGATGTTTAGCGATTAAAACATTGCCTTCTTTAGCATCGGTTGCCTGCTTATGAATGTTTTGAAAAGGAGAAAATTTATCTGTTTTTATTTCGGCAATATTGTCATCTATATCAAGCTGCTCGTAAGGAATAACAGCATCTGTGTTGTTGGGCAACACAGCCCCCGTCATTACTTCAATACAATAATTGGTGTCGTGTAATGACTGAATAGAAGAACCGGCTGTCGCCATTGATTCGATTGCAAAATTCCGTTTACCTTCTTTGAATGCAACACTGTTGATGGCAATGCCATCCATCATCACGCGGTTGTAAGGCGGCAAGTCTCTGTCGGCAATAACCGGCACTGCAAGTATCCGGTTATTCGACTGTAGAAAAGGTATGCTTTCAATATCGAATTCTCTTGCATAAGAAGATATAAACTGGTAAGCTTCGTGAACTGAAATCATGCAGCAATAATAAATTCGAACGTGTGATTGAGAATGAAATTATCCGCCTAATACCGACATCGAATCGTGAACGAGTTTCTGATTTTTTTCTTCTGCTTCAAAGCCATCTCTCGCTCTGCCGGCCACTGCGTTTACAATGAGTTCTTTTAATTTCTCTTCACCGGCGCCGCTTCTTAATACATCTCTCAAATTCAAGGCTGGCGCGGCATACAGGCAAGTTCTTAGTTCGCCCGTGGCAGAAAGACGAATGCGGTTGCAGGTGCCGCAAAACGTGCGGCTGAAAGAAGGTATGATGCCAAAACTGCCTTCGTAACCTGACACTTTGTAGTTGACAGAAGTAGAGTTGGCTGTATTCGGTAATGGAATAATATCATCACTATAATGCCGGCTGATGTGAGCGTAAATATCTCTGTAATTCCAGTTGACGGCATCGAAATTCTGGCTTCCGTTAAACGGCATTTCTTCTAAAAAGCGCACGGATAAACGGTGATGTTGGGTAAGCTCAATAAAAGGTATGATATCTTCTGTATTCTTTGCTGCCGATACTACACAATTCAGCTTCAATGCAAAGCCTTCCTTTAGTAAAGTAAGAATAGTGTTATAGACATTATCAAAGCTATTTCGCCTTGTGATGGCATAGAAGCGCTGTGGATTTAATGAATCGAGACTAATATTAAGTTGTGTAATGCCGAGCGCTTTTAATTGTTCAATGTGGTTATCGAGTAAAGTCGCATTGGTAGTCATATTGATTTCGTGCAATCCCTCTAATTCTCTTATGTTTTGAAGGAAAGAAATCAGTCCATTTCGCACAAAAGGTTCGCCGCCCGTAATCCTGATTTTCGATACACCCAGTTCAGTAAACAGCGAAGTCAGTAAGTACATTTCATCCCAGCTTAGCAAGTCTTTCCGCTGCACGAACTGCATGCCTTCTTCGGGCATACAGTAATAACAGCGCAGGTTGCAGCGATCGGTTACCGACAGTCGCAGATAATTTAACTGCCTTCCATATTTATCAATCAACTCTTGTTGCATCTGTTGTTTTTCGTTACCGACACCTGTTTATCTTGTACTTTAAGGATGTGCATTGATCCAGCAACTGCCGTCTTCATACCATTCGTGTTTCCAGATGGGCACTGTCTTTTTTAATTCATCAATCAAATACTCGCAGGCTTCAAATGCAGCTTTGCGATGCGCTGCTGAAGCGCCGGTTACCACTACTTTTTCGCCCGGCTTTTTCTCGCCGGTAGCATGTATTATTACAACTTTATCCAGCGCCCATCGCTGCTCTGCAGACGCGGCAATTTTTTCCATTTCCTTTATTGCCATTGGCTCGTAAGCTTCAAATGAAAGCATGGTTACTTCCTTGCCTTTTGAGTGGTTGCGCACCGTCCCTACAAACATAGTAACTCCACCTGACACAGGCGATTCGAGATAGCGATAGGCTTCTTCAATGTTTATCTCATCAACAATTTTTATCAGCATCTTTTATCCTCCGCTTACGGGTGGCAGTACCGCAATTTCGCTGTAGGCATGTATCGCTGTTGCATCATCGGCATACTCTGCATCTACGGCAACTGCATATGATTGCAATTGCTGCAAACGCGGGTAATGTTGAGAAAGCCATTGCTTTACTTCGCCAACAGTGGTTATGGCTTCTGCGTCATTAATAAGTAAATTAGGGTTGCCCACAATTTCTTTTGCTATACCAAATAACTTTATTACCATCTCAACAACTTTAAACCAGCAAGCTTTATTCTGCCGCTACTTTATTTTTATTCATTACTATCTTCACTGCTTCATATTCCTGCATTGTATTGATGTTCGCAAAAACAGAAGTGTCCGGCGCAGTCAGCATTTCAACGTCTGAGTTGATCAACACTTTACGCGGGCAGGTATAACCTTCGCTCACCCATTGTAATAAAATCGGGTAGGCCTGCGGTTCCCATATGGTTATCAACGGCTCAGGAAATTTGCCCTCTTCATCCCAAAAGGCAGTTGCTATTTTAGGTTGATTTCTGTGCTCTGTCAAATAAGCTAGCGTAGCTGCATCTAAAAGAGGTAAGTCGCACGCAACTGTTAACCAGGCAACCTTTGTATTGTTCTGAAATGCAGACAGGATGCCGCTTACAGGTCCTAATCCGGGTAATACATCTTCGATCACAGGTATATTATCAATGGCATTGGATTGCTGTTGATTGCACGAAAGATATGTTTCATCGCACAAGCCGCAAAGCAGATCATATACATGCTCGCGTTGCGCTTTTTCATGGTATGCAATTTCGCCTTTGTCTCTTCCCATGCGCGTGCTTTTGCCACCACATAAAACCAAACCGTTAACTGGAACCTGAGAAGAGGAATGAGAAGACAATATCACAGGTTCATCTTTTACCAACGCCAGTTGCGCCTTGCACCAGGCTACAATCTGGGGAGAAACTTCTGTATGTTTTTTATACTGTTTATTGACTGCTGAAATCACTCTTGCCCCCGGTTTTAAAAATGAGTTTTGTTTCTTTAATTACGATAGCATGGCTCATTGCCTTGCACATATCATAGATCGTCAACGCCGCAACAGACGCACCGGTTAATGCCTCCATTTCCACGCCGGTTTTCGATGTGATGATAACGGTGCATTGTATTACCACTTCGTTTTGTTCATTTACCTGTATAATTATTTTACAATTTTCCAGTGCCAGCGGGTGACACAGCGGAATCAGGTCGCTTGTTTTTTTCGCTGCCATCGTGCCTGCAATAATCGCCGTCTGAAATACCGGTCCTTTCTTAGTCTGAATCTCGTTGCCGGTTAGCTGCTGCATAATAGCATCACCCAATACGACGATGCTTTGGGCAGTCGCCTTGCGTTGGGTAATTTGTTTATCACCCACATCTACCATCGCTGCATTGCCGGCGGCATCTATATGCGACAAGGTTTGCGGTTCATTCATATTGTAAAGGTAAGAGGGAAACAGCGCTGTTATTCTCCGGCTGCGAGTCTTGCTACTTTTATGATTTCTTTTCCTTCCAGGATATTTTTACCATAGCCAATCTGAGCTAAGTGTATCATGCACAAAGCCAGCTCCTGCATAGTGCAGAAGCCATTGGGAAAAAGCCTGCGGCCAATGGGAAACAGCCAGCCAATGTATTTGTAAAAAGAATGCGTGTGTTTTAATCCCGGTATAGGTTTAATGAAACCCGGGCGCAAGCCAAAAGCTTGTTTAAAAGATAGATGCTGTATGTCGTTTTCCACTTTTGCTTTTACTCTTGCCCAGTTCTGCCGGCTGTTGGCACCGGTTCCGGCACCGGAGATATAGGCGAATGTCATGTCTTTAGTAAGGTGGCTAAGCGTTTCTGCAACGTGCAGAGTAAGTGTGTATGTAGTTTTGTAATACTGTTCTTTGTTGATGCCAACCGATGAAATGCCCAGGCAAAAGAAGCAAGCGTTGTAGCCGGTAAGTTTGTCTTCGATAGAAGATAAATCATAAAAGTTATCGTGCAGTATTTCGGTCAGTTTCGGGTGTTGCACACCCGCAGTTTTCCGGTTGATGATCAGCACTTTTTCAACATCCGGATGAGCCAAACATACGTGCAACACGCCTTCGCCCACCATTCCGGTTGTTCCGGTGATGATCGCCTTTATCTTTTGATTCATTTCCGTTGATCATCAAGTTATAAGCCAACGGTTTGAAACAAGGTCAAAAATCATTTTTGAAACAGCGTATGCCGGTCTCATTTATAAAAAAAAGGCAGCGCGTAAGCGCAAAAATAAACGGTGTAAACACCTTTTGAGTTTACACCATTTACCCGCTTTTATAGACAGATTATCCTCTGTCTACTTCAAAGTTGATGGGCTGTTTCGCGTGATAGGTTACGTTTTTACCATTCATAGTGGCGGGTATCCATTTCGGGCTTTTACTAATAACGCGGATCGCTTCCTCCACTAATTTGGGATGAACGTCATTGGCGTTGGTTACTTTAACATCTGTAACATTCCCGTTGGCATCAATCACGAAATCAACCATGGCAACCTGCGTGGCCGACGATTCGTTTTTAGGCAACGGAATATATTTCCTACCCAGTTTCGTGTTGATGTTGTTCTGAAGAAACTGCGCCCACACACTTAAACCACCCGGAAATTGTGCTTTTGTTACAGTCGCCGTAACGGAGTCCTTTCCTTTTGCAGTGTCGATAGGCACTGCAGCTGCTTGCGGCGCTGTTGCTGTTTCTGCAACCATTGGTTTGGCGGGCAAGCCTAGCTCTTTACGGGCAAGATCGGGATGAACACTTTCTACCGTCATCGGCGGATCGAGCAAACTGGTTGGCAGCCAGCAATTAAAAAAATAATCATTGCCTGGTTTTACGGTTACTGTCATCAGCGTCTTGTCTTTGCTGTCGCCGCTCACATTGTACTTGCCTGCCCGATAAACCGGATAAGAAACAACGCTGTTGGCTTTCAGTTCGTAAATCAAACTATCGTTTACATAAATCGACATTTTCTTTAGCGGTGCGAAAATCTTGCTCATGTAACTGCGATAGAAATAAAGGGTGGCAATGGGCTGTTCGTTGCTTTTTCCACTCACAGACAAAGTATGTAACGTAAGCTTGCCCGGCAGTTGCTGCGGCTCTCCGGTCTCGGTTATTTGCGCGGCAGCACACATTGAACAGAGAACAACCATCACTAAGGGAAGCAGCCGATTTGTAATGCCTTTCATTTGTTTCTTTATAATAAATGAAGATGAACCTGATGTCTGCCAGTACTATTTAGCAACCTCCGCCTATGGCACAATCGGCAGATCAAACGTTCCTTCGGTAACCGTTTTTGTGCCGGTGCTGCCCTCTAGCATGTTGGTGAGTTGACCGCTAAAGGTTCCTTTTACCCGCGTTGCGGTGAGGCTGGTAACCACGATGGTAAAAGGAGGATTCGGACTTAAAAAATTGCTCCCGGTACTCCAAAGCGTAACTGAATTATCTGCATTCACCACATGATAAGTAATGCCTATGCTGTAAGTAGGACCCGGCGGTATTAAATGTTTTTCGTCATAAGTGCCGGTAGTGATGCTGGTGCCATCTGTTTTGGCAATGGAGATTTGCAACTCGGGTATATAGCCGCCGTTTGCCGGAGCTGTATACCCATCTAAATAAAGCTCTTGCTGGTTGTTTAAATTCGGTCCGTTGGTAGCCTGCGACCGATCATTGAAAGCCGTGAACACACCATCTATTTTGCAGGTATAAATACCATCTGAAACCTGTGCATCTGCAACCGTAACTGTAAAAGTGCAAGAGGAGGAAGCTGCCTGCGGCGTAAATGTAAATGTGCCAGCGGCAGTGGGTGTGCCAGAGCCATACATATTAACATGAAATTGCCCGGTCTGGTCAGCGGTAGCAGTAGCGGTAAAGGTCATGCCGTCAACTGTGTTGGTAGAAAACGAAATAGCACCTTTTGCTGTAACGTCAACGGTAATATCGACCACGTTAGAAACATCTAATGAAGTGCCTACTGTATAAGTTCCAAATACATTCGAGTTGGTACAAGCATTCGGCCCACCTGTTAACGTAAATACAGCGGGTGATGGTGCCGCGGCAAACGGAATAAGAAACGAACAGGTATTGCCATTGCCCGATAGCGCAAAAGTGCTTGTTCCTTCTGCCACCGGCGTGCCGCTGGCCGTAAGAACAATAGGCTGCGCCGTAGGAGATGCTGTCGCAAATACACCAATGCCCGAAAAGGTAACGCCGTTTACCTCGGTAGTTGTGAAACTATATTTACCCGGAGCTGAAACCAC
>CAZZZH010000117.1:0-2254 GCA_964658445.1 Ilyomonas sp. | reverse complement strand
ACTAACGGTTACCGTGTTTTGAGCCGTCATTGCTACACCTGCAGTGTAAGTTCCGTTTACCTGAGAGTTGCTGCAGTTGAGTGTCAACACAGCATCCGGCAGGTTATTCGGAACCACGGTAAGATCGAAATCGCAGTTGCCGGCGGTTACCGTGGCATCGCCCTCGGTTTGTGGCGTGCCCGAAGCCTGCAGCACGACGGTCTGTTTGCCCGTGGCGGCAAATGTGCCGCTGCCAGAGAAGGTAATGCCATCATCAGACGTGGCAGAGAGCGCATAAGTGCCTGCTTTAGTAACCGTAACATCGAAGGTGAGTGTATTGGACGCATCCATGGGAACCCCCGCGCTGTACACGCCGCCAAAAACAGGTGTGGGGCAGTCGCCGTTATCATCTTCTAAACTGTACTCCGACGTTGTGCCGTTGCCATTAGCCGTTACGGTTATTTCTTTGGCGCAACTGGTAGTGCCATAGCTTACGTTTAGGGTAAAGGTTCCGGCAGCGGTGGGCGTTCCATGACCTGCGAGACGTATGGTAACCGTTCCTGTAGTACTGATGTTTCCTTCACCTTTAAAATAAATACCATCTACCGTATCGGAAGAGATGGTGTAGGTGCCGGGCACGGTTATTTCTGCCTGCACGTCAATATAGTTCACCGTATCTACAAGCGCAGAATCGGCGGTGTAGATACCGTTAATGGTACTGGGTAAACACTCGCCCGTAGAGTCAGATTGCAGAGAACCACGCGACGCATCGCTTTCAAACGATTTTTCTTTGGTGCAAGAAAAGGCTATCAAAAGCACGAGCAGGATGCCGCTCAGGGTAATGAAAATGGATCTCATAAACAGTTTTTTCGCTTAACCCGCAAATCAATCTCATTTTGCTCTTACTGCCAAATTCAAGGCATTGTTTTTCCGTAAAATCTGCCTGCCGCACGCCGCTTTCTTTCACTTACTCTTCTTTCTGGTAAAGCAACTGCGCCAACTGGCTTGCAAACCTTACCTTAGCTTCCGTTTACCAAAATAATATACACATGAAACGATTTGCCACTTTTTTATTGTCTGTCCTTGTCCTATCGGCGTGCAACAACGCTTCTTCCGGCACTACTGCCAGCGATTCTACCACCACAACCACCACCGATTCTTCATCCTCCTCCTCGTCTGCCAATACCGGCAGCACGGCGGGCTTTTCCATTGGTGTGCAGATGTGGACGTTCCGCATGTTCACGTTTGCCGAAGCATTGGATAAAGTAGACAGCGCCGGCATTACCCATATAGAAGCGTTCTGGGGACAAAAGCTGGGTGGCGGTTTGCCCGGCGAGTTTGGTGCCGACATGAGCGCCGATACCCGCGCCAAACTGAAAGATTTACTGAACAAGAAAGGCATCAACATAGTAGCTATGGGCGTGATAGTACCGAAAGACAGAGCCGAATGGACCAAAGCCTTCGACCTGGCAAAAGACTTCGGGCTTAGCTATATAACCTGCGAGCCCATTAAAACACAGTGGGATATGATAGACAGCATGGCGGGCCAATACGGCATTAAGCTGGCGATTCACGACCACCCGCAACCCAATGCTTATGCCACGCCCGACTCGGTACTGGAAGCTATTAAAGGTCACCAGAACATTGGCTCGTGCGCCGATGTTGGACATTGGGCACGCAACGGCGTTGATCCTGTAAAGGCATTGAAACAATTGGAAGGTCATATCTACGGCGTGCACCTGAAAGACATTGTTACCTTCAACGACACTAAGGCAGCCGATACCGTGGTATCGAAAGGCGTAGTAGACTTCCCGGCGGTGTTTGCCGAACTAAAGCGCCAGAATTTTAAGGGCATGATGTCGATAGAGCACGAATCGAACTGGTACCACAGTACGCCCGACGTGATTTTGACCAAGAAATACTACGACGAACAGGTAGGGAAGCTGAAGTAAAGAAATTGTAACCTGTCAGGTTAGTCGGGTTTCTACTACGAACCCTTGCCTAACCTGACAGGTTCAATACAGAAAGACTGCTAAGAGAAGCCAAGTTATCCTAATACCTGATGCAGAGATTCCAGGCGAAACAGCACACCCTGTAAAAACGACTCTTGCGCTTTTGTAAAGAGGTTTTCTTTTGATTTCATTGTTGACTTTTTGTTGATTCATGATGATTTTGCTTCTCTGTGCCCTGCGGTAACTTCCCCGGGTTCCGATTGAACTTTCCTTTATCCTTTTTGTTCTTCTCCAAACCCTTTTTCTATTTCCCCACGTCCCGC
>CAZZZH010000116.1:8702-13054 GCA_964658445.1 Ilyomonas sp. | reverse complement strand
TTGTAATTAATCGATCATAACTAAACAAATATGCGTAAGCTGTTAGCAAGCCTCTTTCTTGTTTTCATAAGTATTTCATCTATAGGTCAGGATGTTTCGATGGAAAATATTGTACAACCTGTTCCTGAGATTGCTAGTTTAACTAAAGCTTTGACTTATTCTGCAAGCACATTTATAGGAAAACCAGATATTTCAATTCCTATCTATGAAATCAAAACCAAAAATTTCTCAATTCCTATTAATCTAGCTTATGATGCCAGCGGAATACATGTCGATGATTGTGCAAGTTGGGTAGGAATGAACTGGTCTTTATCAGCGGGTGGAATGATTTCCAGATCAGTAGTGGGTGTTCCCGATGAGGAGGTAGGAGGATACTTAAACTTTCCTCCTCCTATAGCCGATAATCTCGCAGATACCTATCAGAATTTGAATTATTTGTTAAACGTTAATGGTCTTGGTCAAGGAGACAACCAATCTGATACTGGGCCCGACCAATTTCAATTTAGTTTTAATGGCAAAAGTGGAACTTTTGTTTTTAAAAGTGATGGGTCGATTTTACAAATACCGGAAACATCTTATAAAATTTCTTACGCTAACAATATTTTCAAAATTATTGATGATGAAGGCATTACTTATATTTTTTCAGCTTTAGAAACCACCCAAGTCTACAGCGTTTCCCAGAGAACATATCCGGTCGGATATTCATATTCTTCCAGTACAAAGGATATCGTTACTGCCTGGGGTCTTACAGAAATGATATCAAATGATGGAACTGAGCATGTATATTTTAACTACTCCCAAGGATGGAATGGTTCTAAAAAAACAAACAGTTTCCTCGAATCTGATGGATATCATTCTACCACCACTGGAGCAGAGTATGGAAGATTTTGGTTTGGAACAGAACTTAGTACCCTAGGTCAAAATCTTGAGTCAATAGTCTTTACAAATGGTAAAATTGAGTTTGGAATGGTTGCAGACAGATTAGATGATATGGGTACCCGATTAAACAATATTACAATCTACAGACAGGAATCTACTTCTTATATCCCTCTTAGGTCTTATCAATTGGTGCAAGGATATTATTACAGCAGTGACGATTATATAACTGGTGTAACTACTCAATTTCCTCCTACTACCAGAGACAGATATAGACTCCGCTTGGATGAGCTGCAATTTAAAGATGCAAATGACAACAAAGTTTCTTCTTATAAATTTCAGTATAATCAAACGATGTTACCCTCTAAAACATCCTGCGCACAAGATTGGTGGGGATACGGGAATGGAAAATATGAGAACAAAACTTTAGTTCCTTCTTCTTATGATTCCTATCGAAATGGGAATATTGGCGGAGCCGATCGTACGCCAAACGAAAATTATATGAAGGCTGGCATACTTGAAAAAATTATTTATCCAACCGGAGGCTATAGTGTTTTCAATATGGAGGCTCATCAATACAATAACGGACAGCATAAAAAAATTACTCAATCGTATGGCGGTACTGCCTGGGGATACGATCAACCTGGGCTTGTGCATAAAGTAGTCAAAACTTTTACGACATCTTCTGATTTGGTTAGTGGATCAGGACAGATTTCGGTAACCATTACACCTTATACGACTTATGGAAATCCTTCCTATACAAGTTCAGAGGATAATCAAAATGCCTCACTCTATCCTACCCCAGTAATCATCCTCAAGAATTTAACCTCACCCGGACAGGATGTGACTTATCCAGATCCAAATACGCAATCGGATCCAAGTAAATACTATAGTTTCTCAGGCGCTTGCAGCCTTTCTCCCGGAACTACTTACGAACTGAGCATTTTGTGTTACGTCAATAAAGATGGTGTATTGGCTACGGGACAAATAAACTACGATGAATTTACCGACGAAGAAGCTAATGAAATAGCAGGAGGACTGCGAGTTAACAGCATCCAACATTATACTAGTGATGGAAAAATGGCCACACAACAGGTTTATAAATACGGAAAGGATGAAAAGGGTGATGGAATTTATCTCGGACTTACAAATTTTATTACTTACTACGGCAATAACGTATTTTATTCTGTGGGTCATATAACAGCAGGAAGTTTAGTGTCTGATAACTGGAGTAGTGAAATGATTTATGATCAGATTCTATTCCAAGGCAGCCCTGTCGTTTATTCTAATGTTACAACTTACGAGAGTAACGAAACTGATCATAGCAATGGAAGGACGATTGATTACTATGGGGAAGGGCCTTATGCACAAACGGCACCATTGTACGCTGGACTGACTGACATCAATAATTGTAAGAATCACTCGGGATTATTATTTGATAAGGATTATTGGAAGTGGGGTCACCTTCTTTCTCAAGAACAAGATAAATTGAATGAGGATAAAACTTTTTCACCTGTAACAAAAATTACTAACACATACAACACCCAGAAAACTGATGCATCTTATGGATTGTTGACTGCACCAAAAATTTTGCATTCTCCTGCCACTACCGAAGAGTATACTATTGATGATTTTACAAACGAAAATTATTATATAAATACAGGTTATGTGCAACTCATAAACACACTTAAAGAAGATTATTTGCCTTCCCTTACAAACCCATTAATAACAAATACGACTTACAGTTACGATAATACTTATCACAACCTTCTTACCGAAACTTCTACACAAAATAGCATAAAACAAACAGTTACCGCACAATTGAAGTATCCATTTAACAACTCTCAGATTGAAGCAAGCGGTTCACTAACACCTGATGAAGCGAATGTTTTAAATGAGATGGTTAATAGAAATATGATCTCATCGGTTATTGAGCAAACAAAATCAATAAATGAACAACTGATGACCAGGAAGCGCACAATGTATGGGTTTACCGACCCTGATAAGAAGACTATTGCTCCTTCTTATATTGAACTCCAAAACCGAACAAACAGTCCAACAAAAGAAATTGTATTCAATAATTATGATTCAAAGGGTAATCTTACGCAACAGCAAAAGCGAAATGACTTCTTTCATTCTTATGTGTGGGATTACAGTTCAACTTACCCAGTTGCTGAAGTGAAGAATGCAACCAGCAGTCAGATAGCTTACACATCTTTTGAATCGGATGGAGCGGGCAACTGGATAATTAACAGTGGTGCCGCTACAGCAAACGGAGGAGCTACTGGTACAAAGGGCTTTATTTTGGGTGGCAACAACTCCATCAGTAAGACAGGTTTTCCTATCGGTAATTATATTGTCTCCTATTGGTTGAAAACAGGTAGTGGAAGCGGAAGTGTGACTGTCAATGGAAATTCCGGTACTGCTATTACCACGAAAAATGGCTGGACACTTTACTCACAAACATTAACCAATACAAGTAACGTTACTATTAGCGGCACAGCTACTATTGACGAATTGCGTCTGTATCCGTCCAGTGCCCAAATGACGAGTTACACATACCAGCCACTCGTTGGCATGACCAGTCAGTGTGATGCCTCCAACCATATCACTTACTATGAATATGATGGGTCACAGAGACTAAGCCTTATTCGTGATCAAGACTATAATATTATTAAGAAAATATGTTATAACTATGCCGGTCAGCCGCTTGCTTGCTCTGGCTTAGTAGTACTCACTGAAGTCAACAGTATCACCGAAGCCGTATCAGTAAAATTTACCAACACCTCAACCAATCAAATTACAACGTTTGATGTACCTGTTACCAGTGATTTGACTCATCCTGTGCAGTTCGGAACCCTGTCGCCTGGCATCTATAATATTGAGATATCCAGGTTTGCTATAGTGACTGATGGAGGTACGATCATCGGCACGTACGGTGCAGCTACTTTAGACTATTGTAATTCATCATCAGCCCTCAATGCAGGCACTCCGGTTCTGTTATCTAATGTAGAGATTAATGAAACCACCTGTAACAGCTTTACTTTTAAAAAGGACGTGCCTCTTGGCCCCTGATAGACAGGGACTAAATAGTCAAGATGGTAATTTTTATTTTTTATTTAAACAACAAAAAACCGGAATTAATACAATATACTAAAACTAGTTCTATGAAGAAGCTTATTCTATTGCTGTCTGTTTTTTTCTTAGTTTATTCTAGCTCAGAAGCGCAACTATTTACGTTAAACTTTACGGGAACCGCAGGCGCTTGCCCTACACCCAATAACTATGGATTACAGTTGCAGAATGCAACGGTATCATCTTTGAACCGAAACATTGTCCAATGTACGCCAACCGCAGATTATTTCAATACACAAAGCTGGAGCGGCGGAACTGCTACCGATTATAATCAGTATATCGAGTTCACCATTACAGCTAACACAGGTTATCAATTAAATCTTACTTACCTTACATTTACC
>CAZZZH010000116.1:0-8692 GCA_964658445.1 Ilyomonas sp. | reverse complement strand
GCTACGTAGCCCCACCAACAGCCCTACTTCAACTATGGTTTGTCATGATGCAGGTGCAGGAGTCTCAGCATTTGGAAGCACTAATGCCAATTCCTATTCTTTCCCTGTCAGTACATCTTCCGCCGGACTCATAACCTGGGATTTCGCAGACTTTTCAACTTCTCCTGGTGGAACAGTTCGATTTAGAATTTACGGCTGGAATGCGGGCGGTTCAAACGGAACCCTACGTTTAAATAATGTCTCTTTATATGGAACTATTACCCAGAATAGTCCTCTTTCCTTTGACTATACCAATGGCTTCATGGGTATCGGCTTACCTACAAATACCCCTCCTGCCGAACGTTTACAAGTGAATGGCAAGGTTATGATCGGCAGTTTTGATGCCAGCAGCGCGACGAGCATGAACACCAATAATTACCTGCTAGCCGTGAACGGTACAACCGTCGTTAACAAACTCATTGTAAAGAAGACGGCAACTGCTTGGCCGGACTATATCTTCAATGAAGGTTACAAGCTGATTTCTTTGGATTCTTTGCAAAGTTACCTTAAACAAAACCACCACTTGCCGGAGATGCCGCCTGCAGATACGGTTCAAAGCGAAGGTGTCGATGTAGGCACTAACCAAGCGGCGCTGCTCCGTAAGATAGAGGAGCTCACTTTGTATTTATTAAAGCAAAACAAGCAGTTGGCGGCGCAGCAGGAAGAAATAGAAATGCTTAAAAAGGGAGTGACTGAAAAAGGTGTACAGCCGCGCCTGACGAATAAAAAAAGATAGAAGACCAGATATTTACTATAACTCAAATTCTCTCACCAAACTGCCATCCTGTTTTGTGAAAAAGCTATTCTTCCAAATAATGTTTTCGCCACTGGCGCTGCTGTATTGCGTGCAAGCTAGCAGCCAGCAAAACAAGCCAACCGGCGACAAGCAGGTGGCTCCCCCATCTGCTCTGACTATCGCTGCTGCACCTGCGGCTTATTCCACCGGTACAACAGTCAACTTTGTTCGTACCTGGCAGCCCAAAAAGCCCCTGACCGCAGAAGCTGATGTAGTAAGTGAGGGCAGAAAGGTAGATGAAGTGGGTCATACCACCCAATACTTTGACGGTTTAGGAAGGGCACTTCAAACGGTAAGCTGGCAGGCAACGCGTGATAAGAAAGACCTGGTAGCGCCGGTTGCGTATGATGAGTTTGGCAGGGAAGTCTATAAATACCTGCCTTACGCTTCCCCATCCAATGATGGACTTTTTAAAATGGACCCTTTCGGAGAGCAAAGTTCGTTTTACAGCACCCTTTATCCGCAGGATCAGAAGGCGATTACCGGTGAACAAATCTTTTACGGCAAAACAGAGTATGAGGCGTCTCCGCTTGACCGGGTGGAAAAAATGTTTGCCCCAGGCAATAGCTGGGCAGGCAGTGAAAGTACAACCAGCGAGCATAGTATGCAGATGCAATACCTGGTTAACGATGCAACAG
Source organism: Ilyomonas sp. (assembly GCA_964658445.1). Lineage (GTDB taxonomy): Bacteria > Bacteroidota > Bacteroidia > Chitinophagales > Chitinophagaceae > Ilyomonas. The sequence continues at coordinate 7,219 of CAZZZH010000116.1, read as the reverse complement.
ATGATGTGAAAATATGGACGATCACCAATAATATTTTTACCTATCCCAATACAGATAATCATGTAATAGAGAATATACCTAGTACATCGTCAGACTATGATCCAGGACAGCTTTATAAAACCATCACCATTGACGAACAGGGAAGCCGGGTGGTGGAATACAAAGACAAAGAAGGGCAGCTGGTACTTAAAAAAGTTCAGGCAGGCAGCGTAAGTGATAACCAGCCCTATACTAACTGGCTTTGCACGTATTATGTGTACGACGACTTGGGACAGCTTCGCTTTGTGATTCCGCCCAAAGCTGTGAAGGAGATGGCAAAGCCAGGTGGAAGCTGGCAACTGTCAACCGATATGATCAATGAGCTGTGCTTCCGCTATGAGTATGACAGCCGCCAGCGCATGAGTGCTAAAAAGGTGCCGGGTGCAGGATGGGTATATCTTATCTATGACCAGCGTGACCGGCTTGTATTTACCCAAGACGCCAACCTGCGCGTAGCCAGCCAGTGGCTGTATACTCTATATGATGCCCTTAACCGCCCGGTGCAGACGGGGCTGATTACAGATGCTAGTGACCCCACAGCGATGCAAACTGCCGTAACGAATAATACGGGAACAAGTACGCCGGGTGATGTGACTACCACAGGCAATGCTACCGGTGGCGGTGTGGCAACGCCTGCGGACGTTACTCTTTCTCTCTGGAACGCCGGTTCTCCAAACCAGCAGGCTACCAACACCATTACTTTTGATGATGGTTACGTGAGTGGCAATGACTATTCCGCCGACTTCTTTACGGCGGAAATTGTAAGCGGAACCACTACCACCAGTGGCTTTACCAGTACAACAACCGTTCTTGACAACCCGATACCGGCGGCTGACCAAAGCACAAGGGTTCCACTCACACTTACCTATTATGATGACTACAGCCAGGCGTCCGCTTCCAAAGCTTACGATTACGGCGTAAACACTAAGCTGGTTAACGCCAGTTCTTTTGCCTCTCCCGAAGCAATGCCTTCGGCTGCCAGCACGATGACGACCGGCGTTGTGACCAGCACCCGGGTAAGGGTTTTGGAGAACCCGGCTGATTTGAGTGTGGGCAAGTGGATAGAAACGGTCTCTTATTTCGATGACAAGGTAAAGCCGGTACAGGTGGTGGCAGACAACTATGCCGGCGGCACGGATGTAGCCAGCAGTTTGTATGACTTTACGGGTAAAGTGCTGGCCTCCTATACGAGCCACACCAATGGTACTACTGATAATACTCCTGTCCGGACGCTGACTCAACTGCTGTATGACGAGAACGGAAGGGTGGTGGAGACGCATAAACAAATCAACGATGATGCAGCTTCTGACCGCGTCATCAGCCGCAATGGCTATGATGCTCTTGGACAAACCCTTACCAGGAACCTTGGACAAAAGCGGAATGTCACCGACGGTTCTCTCACCACTGATCCTATTGAAAAGCAGCAGTACAGCTATACTATCCGGGGCTGGCTGAAGGGCATCAACTGGGATTATGCAGGCGATGCGACCGGTGCGGAGACCAATGCACAGACTGATATTGCCCAGGATAAGTGGCTGTCTATAGACCTGAGCTATGACTGGGGTTACGACCATAACCAGTATAACGGCAATATTGCAGGCATGCGGTGGAAGAGTGCCGGCGATGGTGCCGAGCGTAGCTTTGGCTATGGGTACGACCCGGTAAACCGCCTGCTTTTTGGCGACTTTAAGCAGCAGTTCGGCACTGATGCTTCGGGCTGGGCAAATACCGACCCCGGTAATACAAACTTTAGCATCGACTTCTCTACCACAATGGGCGATGGCACCGGAACAGATGAGCCTTACGATGCCAACGGCAACATCAATAAGATGATACAGCAGGGGCTGATCTTTGGAACCAATGGTGCAGCGAGCAGCCCCATTGACCAGCTCACTTATCACTACACAACTGCTAATGCGAATGAGCTCACCAACAAGCTATCTTCGGTGCATGACGACCAGGCAACGGATAACAAGCTGGGTGATTTTACGGATAAGAACCTGAACGATGATGACTATGCCTATGATGTGAATGGCAACTTAGTGAAAGATAAGAACAAAAGCATCCGCTCCATTGCTTACAACTATCTGAACCTGCCTTCCGTCATAACGGTTGAGAACTCTTCTGCCCCCGCTGATATCAAAGGCATGATCACGTATATTTATGACGCTGCGGGCAATAAGCAGCAAAAAATAACGGATGAGAAAGCGAGCGCCACGCTAAACAACAATACGGAGAAGGTAACCACAACGACTTATAATGGGATCTTACAGTACGAGCAGGTAACAACGACAGTGAACAACGCAGCGCCGGTGACAGGAACGAATGCCTTGCAGTTCGTCAGCACAGAGGAAGGCAGAATGAGAATACTGGCTGCGCCATCCCTCACCGGTGATGCCACTTCGCAGTATGCCTACGATTACTTCCTCAAAGATCATTTAGGCAATGTAAGGATGGTGCTGACGGATGAGTATAAGAAAGATTACTACCCGGCTGCTACACTGGAAACAAATGCAGTAGCAACAGAATCCGGCTATTACAGCATCCAGAACAGCAGTTCGTTTATTAAATCAGCAACCGATATACCCGGCTTTACGACTACGTGTACCAATTGTTCTTACAAAAATAAGAATGGAGGAACCAATAGCGACCAGGACCCGCCTGTCAATCCCAATCCATCTTCTACCGTTCTGGCGAATAGCCAGAAAATGTACCGGCTGAATGGTGCAGATGCCACCAGCGCAAAGGCCGGACTGGGCATTACGCTGCGGGTGATGGCAGGCGATAATGTAGACATCTGGGGAAAGAGCTACTGGCATGACGGAGGTGTAGCTGATAATAGTCCGAACTATGCTATTAAGAATGTACTGCAAAGCTTCTTAGGAGTGATGCTGGGCAGTCCAGCGGTTCAGGGAACGGGCGTGCACGGAGGAATCACAGGTGGAAGTTTAAGTACAGCTACCTCGCCGACGTATACTCCACTAAACAATTATCTCAGCAATACTTATACGCCTGCTCCGGACAGCCATGTGCCGAAGGCAGGCATTAGCTGGATACTGTTTGACGAGCAGTTCAAGCCGGTATCCAGCGGAAATGGATATGATCCGGTAATGAATCACGATCAAATCGAAGACCATCACCAGACGGCTTCTATTACCAACAACGGCTATCTTTATGTGTATTGCAGTGATGAGAGCAACGTGGATGTATACTTCGATAACTTACAGGTCATCCATAATCATGGACCTTTAACTGAAGAAACGCATTACTATCCGTTCGGACTTACAATGAGCGGCATCTCTTCTAAAGCACTCAACTTCGGTTCTCCAAATAATCACATAAAATATAACGGCAAAGAGGAACAGAGACAAGAGTTTAGCGATGGCAGTGGACTTGAATGGTTGGACTATGGAGCAAGAATGTTTGATAATCAGATTGGAAGATTTTTTACTGTTGACCCCAAAGCCGATTTTATGCGTCGTCATTCTCCTTACAATTTTGGGTTTGATAATCCAATTAGATTTATAGACCCGGATGGAATGGGTGCAGAAGATATTGTTTTCTATAACGAAGCTGGAAAAGAAATTAATCGTAAAGTAGATCCGAACGTGAATAAAAGTTATGTTATCAAAACAACTAAAGGAGCTAATGATGTTTATACATCTGGTGAACGAAATTCAACTATTACAATTGATGGTAAAAAATCTTCTAAGACTGCTGATGTGAATACTATATCCAATAAAGATGCTAAAGCAACGGAAAAAGAAATTAAAGCTAACAACTTTGAAAGCGATGTAGTAAAAAAGAATACTGTTGAAATTGCAAACAAAGATGTAGTACAGAAGATGTATTCAAATATTAAAGATGATGGTACAGGTGGAGAAAGTGCAGCAAATAATACTGAATACGGTGGCACCGAAAAAGCCGATGGAACAGTTACTGCAAAAAGTGGTGAAGTTGCTAATCCGCAGACAGACCCTTATGCGGAAGTAGATGTAAACTCTGCCGGTCAAACTGATTATCACAGCCATCCCAGTGGATATATTGGTGATGTACCAATAACGCCAGCAGAAGATAATGCAAAAGCTGCTTCTTCAAATGGAGGGACAACGCTTAGTGGTAGTGGATATTCTTCTTATTCCTTTATGCAAGGTCCATCACGTCCAGACCAAAATAATATTGGTAAAGCAACTGGATATGAATTTGGTATGAGAGCCGGAGTAATTTATATCTACAATAGCACAGGAGTTGTAGCCACTTTACCAATGAGCTTTGCAAAATAATATTCTATGCAGAAAGTCATTATAGTATTTTTACTACTGATAGGGAGCTCTCGAAATTTATTGTCACAGACAATAATAACTACAGTTGGTAAAGTTATTTTTTTTGATAACAAAGACAGTTTAAAAAGTAAACAGTTGCATGAAATAGCAAAGCTTTGTGATTGCTATATTCAAAAGTTTTATTCTGGAGTGAAACTGCCAAATATTTTACTTGATGTAGAACAATCTAAGGACACTGCTTATTATCAGTTGGGCTATGATAACATTTATGGAAACTCAATCGATAATGATGTTTACGAGCGCAAAACAAATGACTATACTAATCTTGGAATAAGAATTAAGTCATGTAGTGCAGATATTAATGAAGAGAGTATCTTAAAATTATTAGATTATGGAATTAATCATGAGCAAGAGCTAAAAACTATACGGCTTAAAGAAATCAAATTGGATTATTATGACAGATCGAAAAATATTACACTGAAAGAAAAAACAATAAGCCAGATATTAAAATGTAAATCCTTAGATAAAATAAAACTTGCACTTAGAAACTGTATGTAACAACAAAGTCGCATTTCTGGGTGATGTATCAAAAGTGTTGTTCATTATTTTAGACATATCTAAGAGTTGACAATTAATTGAATTATAAAGACAAAACAGAAAGCTGGATGATTACCATGTCATCACGCTTTCTTTTGCAGTCTAGGCAGCAATGTAATGCAACCTATTCTTACCTCGTGTTCCAAAAGTGTTGGTAATAATTATTGCTGTTATCACCGTTGCTACCCGACAAGGTGTCTATTAGCTAAGTGGTGCTTTGCTGAACGCTGAGTATACTTTGAGTATGGGATAAGAAAGGACAATACGCCTGACAAAACGGTAATTAAGTTCTTTGACAAACGCCAACCGACTATACGGATAAGCTGCAGTACATACCCACCGAGGAAGGCAAGATAAGCTTTACACTTTTGACAAACGCGTCAAGGTTATGGGGAGGATATGCTATTGTCTTCATAAAGAAACGAAGTTGTTAAGTCATTTATGAGGGTTATAAAAGTAAACGGGTATTGCCAAATAGCAGTAGTTTGATTTTATAATCTACTGAAACAACTGAAGCATCTGAAACACGAAAACAATGTTTTTTCTGAAACACCTTAATATGCTTGCCATAGCCGGATAATTAGATTTCGCGGCATTTTTCTTTATTCTTTTTTAGAACAGGGGTTATTTTGAAATATGGGAAAAGGCAAGTCAGCAAGGTTTTTCTTAGATCATTACGCGCATCTGATAGGGTGAAGTTTGTTTAACGCCCTGGCGGATCGCAACCTTTTCACGGGAAAATCCGACAAAACTTTTTTTGCGTATTGAGGTATACTATACATACACCGGGTACAGAGCTGACGTCGGCACTACCGACAACCGAATTGTAGCAATATTACGGAGCTAAGTTCTACCCGAATCAACTAAAGTTGGGTAACTCTAACCTTCGTCCTACGGAAGAGCCATGTTCATATTAAAACGAGTGTAATTCTGTACTCAAAAGTCGCTGGCATTTATAAACACCTTTTATAAAGATTTTCGAATTTTTTGTTGCTCTATTTTTACAGCCAATATTCGAAACTTACAGCAGAAAGATTTTTCTTTAGCCTTCACATTCGAAAGTCTACCGGCTCCGCAATCAGGCTTTGAATCGTTGCAAATCGTGTTTTAAATAATATACCCGACCTTGGATTTTCACCGACTTAATCACTTTCTTATTCGTCCAGCTATGAAGTGTAGGGTAAGAAATTTTTAATATTCTTACTGCTTCTTTTCTTGTGAGTAATTCATCATTTGTTTCTGCATGGTTGTTGGCTGTACAAGTCGTAAATAAACGGGCAAGTTTTTCGAATTTCTCCTCTAATAAAACTTCCAAATCTCTTTTGTTTAACACATATATATCGTTATTGGATTCCATACTTATTTTGTTTGTGAGAGCAAAACAATATAAAAACGAAATGCTTTTTAGCTTCGGGAAGACAAAAACCACCATGGGTGGTGAAAAATCTAAATTCTAATAGTTGCCTCAGGGCTCTCCGATGTTTGCTCAACCGTTCAGCGCAGCATTTCTATCATTTTTTCATAACATTTTCCGGGACGTAAAATATACCCCTATCTCGGATATTAAAAAATGTGCTCTAGCTTTAGTAATCTTCTTTTTAGCAACATTAGGATTTGTTGAAACCCAAGCCGCAATTGAGTTTCAGAATAAAATATTCTTTTCGGCGTCAAGAATATTTTCAAATTTTACAATAATAATTCACCCCAAAAGCTATCGTTTTCATCAAAAAAAAGCATTATTCCAACGAAAAGATGTCTTCATCTAGCCATTAAAATCCAACTTGTCACAACACATCACAGCTAGAAGAATCAATGGATGTTGTCAAGCTTGCTTCATTTTCCAGTTTCCTTTTCTTAATTGCCCGCATGTCCTTACTTATAACTTCAAAACACAAGTAGAAAAATATAGTTTGCCCATAAGTTTGTGACTTGATTAGGTTGCGCTTTTCTTAAAAGATTTGCCTCATTGTATTTGCTCCTTAACCGATCGCATCCGTCCCCCATGCCCGCCCTACAGCCCGTACCTTTTTAAATTGAGCCCAACGGATATTCTTTGTATCGCCCCGGTCGAAATGCCTAAGTGCCTTGCTGAACAAAACACCAGGACTTGCTGCCGCCTACTTAGCCATTATTTTCTTATCTACGGTAAAAAAACGGGAAACTTTCAACTGAAAAACGATCAAAAAAATTTCTGGAAAAAAATCGAGACACATATAGGTCTATACCGGGTAGATGACTTGCCGGGGGTGGATGCTTGTTTTGGGACTAGCCTTGGACTTTCAAAATTAAACTCCTCGGTA
>CAZZZH010000115.1:0-13176 GCA_964658445.1 Ilyomonas sp. | reverse complement strand
TGTTCCTTTTTCTTCCACGACTGTAAAAAAGGGTGCGCATACACCGTTTCCACACCCTTTATACCCGCCGTTTTATACTCTGAAAACCGCTCGAACGTATTGCCGTTGGCAACAATAACCGTAGGTACGCCACAGGAAGGTGCAAGGTGCGCTTGCATGGTATCGCCGGTAATTACGGCATCGGCAAAAGCGGTATAATTAACCATGTCGGTGAGGGAAAGCTTCCCCGTAAGGTTAGCCACCTGCGTGGCAGCTTCTATTTGCTGCGCTAGGGCTTCTTCGCCTTTGCCGCCGGTTATGATTATTTTCTTTTGGTACTGCTGTTTTAGCAGATGTATCAGTTCTATCCAGGTAGCTGCCGGCAGGCGGCGGCTTTGTTTAGAAGCGCTGATATAGCATAGCATATAATCTCTGTCTTTCCTGCGAAATAACGATGGATCAATGCTGGGTTGCTGCTGGTGGTAGTGGGCATGGCAGCACCAGTTGGTAAAATTTTGATTAAAGAAAAACTCATGGCAGCATTTCTTATCGGCGTAAAGCTGTTGGTAGAGGTTATCAGAAATAAGGTTCAGCCGTTTTTCCAGCATTGAATTTTTGCTGGCGATCATAAGGGGCGCCCCAGTTGCCAGTGCGCACAAATCTTCGAGCAACAACCCTCTTGTTCTGGCAGGGCAGACAATGGTTTCAAAGCCTTGGCGGCGAAGGTGTGTTCCTATTTTGCTGCGATACTCTTTGTTGTTAAGATATTCGTTTTTATCCAGCCAGATTACATCGTCAACGGCTGCGGTATCGGCATATTCGAAAATATCTTTCCAGGCTTTGTTTCCAAGTAAGGTAATGTGGTGATGCTTCCATCTCGGCGAGGCTTTATACTCGTACAGGCTGTTTCGCCATAACAGATAATCGCCAATATCATCAAGACGAATCAACAGCAACCGGTTAGCAACGGGCTGGTAAGGCGGCAGGTACTGCTGCTCAGCGCGCCACTTACGAAAGGTGCCAATATTGCTTTTTATGATAAACGGTTTTTTCACAAACCTTACCAACAAGGAAAGCTTCCGCCTGGCTTTGTTCATGTCACTGTTTCTGCCGCCAAAAATAATTGAATCAGGTAAAGATGGTGAGATTTTAAGGTTTGGTTATCGGAAGCCTGGGAGCCGGCGGGAATTTATATTTTGCCTGATACAATACCACCTTTCCTTACATTTGTTTTTTAATACAAACCGGCTACACGGTTGTATCAGTAAACAGTATAAGGTATCAACAATTATTTTATAGTTTAATCATTCCAAAATTTTACATCAGGTAAGAATTTTGATTGATAACTTACTTCTTAACAAACCAGTTTATTATGCCGAACCAAACCGCATCCGAACCAGCCATCAGCATCGACCAGCTCAGCGTAAATACTATCCGCTTTCTTTCTGTAGATATGGTGCAGAAAGCCAACTCCGGTCATCCGGGTTTGCCATTGGGCGCAGCCCCGATGGCGTATGTATTGTGGCAAAAATTTCTCCGTTTCGATCCTAAAGATTTTGCGTGGCCTAACCATGACCGTTTCATTTTATCAGCCGGTCATGGCTCGGCGCTTTTGTATAGCTTGCTCAATTTGTACGGCTACGATTTACCAATGGAAGAATTAAAAAAATTCCGCCAGATCGGTTCTAAAACGCCGGGACATCCAGAGTCAATGCTGACAGACGGTATTGAAGTAACCACTGGTCCATTAGGTCAGGGTTTTGGCAATGGTGTTGGTTCTGCTATGGCTGAAGAATTTTTAGCTGCGAAATACAACAAGCCCGACTTCAAATTATACGACCATTTTACCTACGGAATCGTAAGTGATGGCGACCTTATGGAAGGCGTGGCTTCCGAAGCTGCTTCCTTAGCCGGTCACTTAAAACTAGGTAAGCTGATTTACTTGTGGGATGATAACCATATTTCGCTTGATGGTCCTACCAACCTTGCCTTTACCGAAGATGTATTAATGCGTTTTGATGCATACGGCTGGCACACGCAGATTGTAGAAGACGGCAACGATTTAGGAGCCATTGAACGTGCTATTTATCTCGCGCAGGAAGCAACAGACAAACCTTCTATCATCGCTGTAAAAACCATTATCGGTTTTGGCAGCCCATTGGAGGGCACTAATAAAGTGCATGGCAGTGCGTTGGGCGAAGACAATGTAAAGAAGACTAAAGAAAACTTAGGCTGGGATCCGAACGAATATTTCTTTGTGCCCGACGGAGTAAGAGAGCATACTTTGGAATCAGGTAAAAAAGGCGCAGAACTAAGCGCCGCCTGGAAGACATTATTTGAAAATTACGGCAAAGCTTTCTCGAAAGAAAAAGAAGAGTTAGATATTGATTATGCAGGCAAACTACCCGAAGGTTGGGATAAAGACATGCCGGTATTCAAACCGGGAGAAGGGCTGGCCACACGCCAAGCTTCCGGCAAAGCTTTGGAAGTAATTAAGAAAAATGTTCCCTGGATGTTAGGTGGCTCTGCCGACTTAGCTTCTTCCAACGAAATGTCTACCAAAGGTGATCTTAGCTTCCAGCCAGATCATTATGAGTTAGGCAATATTTGGTTTGGCGTTCGCGAGCACGGCATGGGTTCCATCATGAATGGTATTTCTTCTCACCGCGGTGTGCGCACGTATGGTGGTACCTTCCTCACTTTCTCCGATTATATGCGCGGTGCCATTCGCTTGGCGGCCTTAACAGAGGCGCCGGTTACCTATGTGTTTACCCACGATAGCATTGGCTTGGGTGAAGATGGACCTACGCATCAGCCGGTTGAGCATGTAACTGCCCTTCGCACCATTCCCAATCTCACCGTCATTCGCCCCGGCGATGCCAACGAAACGATAGAAGGCTGGCGCATTGCCATGACGCGTATGAAAGGACCGGTTGCACTAATCCTCTCCCGCCAGAAAATGCCGAACATCGACCAGGAAAAATATGCACCTGCAGCCGGCAATGTGCAGAAAGGCGCTTATATATTAAGTGAAGCCGAAGGTGGTAAACCCGATGTAATTTTAATCGGCACCGGTTCTGAGTTAAATCTCTGCGTATCGGCGCAGGAACAACTGAAAGGCGAAGGCATTAAAGCCCGCGTGGTAAGTATGCCATCCATGGAATTGTTTACGCAGCAGGAACAATCGTATCGCGATGAAGTGCTTCCACCCGCTATTCACCAGCGTGTGTCGGTAGAAGCCGGTATTACACTGGCATGGTGGAAATGGATTACGGCAGAAGGCGCTGCCATTGGAATTGACCGTTTCGGTGAAAGCGGACCCGGCGAAGAGCTAATGAAGATATTCGGCTTCACTGTAGAGAATGTAGTGAAAAAAGCAAAAGAGGTTTTGAAAAAATAATTATCTTGCCTGCGTTCTTTTAACAGGAAGATTGCTGGCATTACGTTTTTACTGAACCAATAACCAAGATTGAAAGCCGTTTACGATATACTGTAAGCGGCTTTTCCATGCTTTGTAACTTTCCGGCTGTTTATTACAAATTTTTCTAAAACAAAACAATAGCTATGCGCATAGAAGCTGATATCAAACTAGGTTTTAAAGATGTAATGATACGTCCCAAACGCTCCACGCTCAGTTCCCGTTCCGAAGTATCCTTAGCCAGAAAATTTTCTTTTCTCCATGGTGGCAAAGCGTGGGAAGGTATCCCCATCATGGCTGCCAACATGGATACTGTTGGCACATTCGAAATGGCAAAGACATTATAGGGCACCGCCTGTTTACTGCCATCCACAAGCATTATAGCCTGCAAGACTGGCGTCAGTTTATGTTATCGGCAGATGAGACCATTACAGAGCATCTCGCCGTAAGCACCGGCACCAGCGCGTCCGACTCAGAGAAACTGGATGAAGTGCTGAAAGTCTTTCCCAGCCTGCGTTTTATCTGTATCGATGTTGCCAATGGCTACTCTGAACACTTCGTGCACTTTGTAAAAAAAACGCGCAACAAATACCCTGGCAAGGTCATTATTGCAGGCAATGTGGTTACAGGCGAAATGGTAGAAGAGCTGTTATTGGCAGGCGCAGACATCATTAAGGTCGGTATTGGCGCCGGTTCTGTCTGCACTACACGCGTTAAGACGGGGGTTGGCTATCCACAACTCTCTGCTATCATTGAGTGCGCCGATGCGGCGCATGGTCTGGGTGGGCAAATTATTTCTGATGGTGGTTGCAAAACACCCGGCGATGTTGCCAAAGCCTTTGGCGGCGGTGCCGATTTTGTAATGCTCGGTGGCATGTTGGCCGGCCACGACGAAAGTGGTGGAGAACTGGTAGAAGAAGGCAGCAAGCAATACAAACAATTCTACGGCATGAGCTCAGAAACCGCCATGAATAAATATGCGGGTGGTGTCGCCAACTATAGGGCTTCCGAAGGTAAAACAGTAAAGGTTCCGTACCGGGGCAGCGTAAGCGATACCGTTCTTTCTATTTTGGGTGGCTTGCGGTCTGCCTGCACGTATGTAGGTGCTAAACAACTAAAAGAACTAACCAAACGCACTACTTTCATTCGTGTTCAGGAGCAGCACAATGAATGGTTCGGGCAATAAAACGATCTTCTTTTACATACAGAAAGACCCTCCTGCCGATGGTCTTTCTGTATTATTTCCTTGCAATGATAATTATGGTCGTCGGTAATCGTCACTCTCTTTAAACCATAAAACGTTATAAGGGTAAGATCATCGTAAATACGGCGCCATGGTCGTTGTGTACTGTTATTGAACCGCCATGGGCTGTCACGAACTGTTTTACAATGGCTAAGCCTAGCCCGGTGCCACCAGCTGTATTCTTGGTTACAAATGGCTCGAACAAGGTTTTAATGATGTCGCTTGGTATACCAGGACCATTATCGCGCACTACTATTTTAATACAATTTTCAACTATATCTTTTTCGGCGGATATATGGATGCAGGCATTTTTTATTCCCCGGTTTTCCAACACGTTTACCGCATTATTTAGCAGGTTAGCAATACTTCGCTTTAGTTTGCTTCCATCTCCGTTTACCATTAGATCATCAGGAACGTCTTTATCAATGATAGTGTTCTTTACTTTCGGTCCGAGAGCTGTTATCCTGATTATGTCATTGATTACTTTACTGATGTTCACCGGCACTTTCTCTATAGATGCCTCCTGGATGAAAGCAACAAAATCATCGAATATCTCCGAAGCTTGCTTAGCGCAGTCTTCCATAATATCTACCCACTCGCTTTTTACATTGTCCTCGCGCATCATTTCGGCTATCATCAGCAAGCCTTTTACCGGTGAGCGCAAGTCGTGCATTACCATACCAATGGCGCTGCCAATAGCAGACAGCTTCTCTTTCTGCAACAGTTTTTCCGCCATTTCTGCATTGCTGATTGCCTGCGCTGCGTTTTGTACAAACAGCTTTAGCAGGTACATTTTTTCTGTCTTTAACCTGCCTTGATTTTTCAGCAGCGAAAAGACAGAATAATTGTTCATGCGTACCAGCACCATATCATCAAACTGCACCACTTCTTCCTGCGATTGATGCGCGCTTTTTACCCGGCTTATCAGCACGTCCAGGTTCACTTTTTCTTCAATAGCCCCGATGGAAATGATTCTTTCATATTGCAAATCATCGCTTATCTTCCCCAGCAGCGCCATATCGGTATCTACACTGTGCGCTACTTGGTACAGTATATTTTGCAATAAGGAAGTCAGTTGGTTTGTGTTCAATCCAATCAAGGAAACAGATTCAATCAGCTCCTCCAGGTTGCGCAGGCGGCTATAATCGGTAATGGCTTTCGTTGCCAGCTGAATAATTTCTTCAGAAGCATAAGGCTTGCAGTGATAGCCTACATTTTGCCCGGCCTTATCTACTATTTCCTCTATCGAATGGTCGCTGTAGGCGGTAATAAATATAATCTCGGCTTTGCTGTCGTATTTTCTGATTTGCATAGCCGTTTCCAATCCATCCCAGCCCGGCATTCGCATGTCAAGAAAAATAACGGCATAAGGCTTATTGTTGTCGAGCGCTTTTCTTACGCGCTGCAATCCTTCTTTGCCGTTGCTGGCTTTATCTACCGTAAACATCGGCAGACCGCTGGTGCGCGGCACAAGCACTGTCTGTGGCATATCAAATAATATGTGAGAAGCCGTCAGGATAGCATCGTCTTCTTCTGGTGCATATTTATGGGGAAGCAATATCTCTTCAATATTATCACGCACCATTTCTTCGTCGTCTATTACCAGCACGCGGGCATTTGTATTTATCACTTTCGGTAGAATTATTTATTTTAAAAAGAAAACAATGTATAGATTACGGAAAACAGATTTCCGTAACAGAGCCTTTTCCCACTCCATCGCTATACATTTTTATCGTGCCGGAATGAGCTTCTATAATTTGTTTGCAGTTGTATAAGCCAAGCCCGGTTCCGCTGCTTTTGGTAGTGTATCCGCGCTTAAAAAAGCCAGCGGCCAAGTGGGGCTCAAAACCTTTACCCGTATCTTTTATAACAAGTTGTATCGTATGGTTCTCTCTGTGCAGGTAGATATCAATTTTCTTCACCTCTTCTTCCATATCTATCGCTTCCACGCTGTTCTTTAGCAGGTTCAGTATTACCTGCATCAGCTTCGTTCGGTCGCCTTTTATCTCCGGTAAATCATTACTGTCGAGGTAAATATTTACTTGTATGCCTTTTTTATCAAACGAGGCAAACAGCATGGATATGCAATCGTCTATTACCTGTTTTAGTTTCACCGGTTTGCGTTCCTTCATTTCGTGTCCCACCACGTACTGGCGCTGGATCGTTAGTATCTCCTGTATATGGCTGATGATGTTCATTTGGTCGGCAACCAGCTTACGCAGTTCATCTTTGTTTTCCTTGTCTATTTTGGCTATGCCTTCCATCAGCGTAACCAGCGCATTGGCTTTATCAGCACCCAGGCTCGTAGCTAATTGTGGTTGCACATTTTTTACAAATACAGCCACATTGCGCAGGTTGTCATTTTTATCTTTATCCAGCATCCGATTGGTCCGGTTCAGGTAAGCGCCAAAGCCCACCACCGCATTACCGATATCGTGCAGCACCTCCGATGCTATCTCATACTTCCCTTCGGCAAGCGCTTTATCTATTTCCGATTGCAGCATCGCCTTCTCGCGATAGTGCTTTTCTGTGTTGTCTTCAATTCTGATTACGATTGAATCCCGGCTCGCCTTATTAACGGTAAGGTGAAAGCAGCTCTCCTGTTCGTCGCCGGCTAAAGCCACCATAAAATCTTTTTTGCAAACGATTCCCGGTGGCTGAAATTCTTGCAACAGCTTTACAATCTGAGGTTCTATACATTCCAGCAAATCGCAAACACCTTCGCAGTGAAAGGTATCAAGCAGCCGCGGAAGCACTTGTGTCGCAATCCGGCTTAGGTTCATTACTTCACCGGTTTCATTTATTTCAATTAAAGTATACGGAGCATTGTAGAAAAACGAGCTTATTTTATCAACCGGTTCTTTCAATTGGATTTCCATATGGAGATAATAATAAACATTGTTGCGCAGTATACGCTCGCGGGTGTCTATATTATTAGCAAAGCTATCGTAAGTGAAATCAGTAACCGGGTTTTAACAATTATATTCCGATTAAAATAGCAGCCAGTTGTGTTAATCCTCTACAAAGGGTTTCGGCTCAAAATTTTTCCGGCAAACACTTCATCGCGTTCACCCGGAAGATGATAACAAGCCATGCAAATACTACACAAAAAAAAGAAAGCAGCCAGCTTTCTTTTACAACTCAAATTTTCATAGGAGCATCAATGCGCTAATACTTCTTAATCACGTAGGTTCCCGCAATCAGGTCGTGCAGCGATTGTTTTTTAGGGTTTGCAACCAGGCAGATCGCGTCGGCTAAATACAGCACAAAAACGCCCAGGCTAAAGAACACCGACAGCACGGTAGCCGTATCAAAGTCACTAAAGCTTCTGGCGCTCGGGGTGCGGTTCACACTCCCATGCTGCAAAGTATACACAGCAATCACCACGCCCACCAGCCCGGTTACAATTTGAAAAATGTTATGCAGCACAGCTTCCCCGGCACTTATTTTCTCATAGTTTTTATTCACCACTGTCAGGGTCAGTCCCTTCTTACCCAGCGAAGCGCCATACAGGTATTCCAGCAAAGGTTTATACGCAATCGCCACCAGGCTGATAATAACTGACACACTTATACTTCCCCACCGTTCCGTGTTGAAATAGTTAGCAATCGTCAGCGGCAATAGCACCAGCCAGTCCAGCACCAGCGCACCCAACCGCTCCCAGAAACCGGCGTAGACTATGTTTATTTCTTCTTCAAAAATGGTTGACTCGTAAGTTTGTTCCATAATCCGGTTATTTAGCTCATCAACGTCAAGAATTTATCACCACAAAGCAAAACAATTTAGATCGCTTTACACACTTACTCAATCTCCACTTTCGCCCACATCGCTTCTCTCTTTACGCCGCCCAGTTTCCTGATTTTTTGTACTGGGATGTATAGAATATTAGTCTCCGGAATCATAGTCGCTTCGTCAGCAACCGGCAAAAAATCATCGTCTTTCTTATCAATTATTTTTTCGCGTTTAGTGTTGCCATTCGCATCTATGGAAGCCGCAACCAGCACCGAGTTGGTATAAACATCGGAAGACACCGGCACTTCGTTCAGCGGCTTGCTCAGGTTCTTTTCATTATCTGGATAAAGGAAAACAATCGTATTGTGATAAATAACTGAGCTGTACGAATCACCAATAGTTCTGCCGGCACTGTTCCGGTGTTTTGGAATGCGGCTCGCAATACACTTGCCGTTAACAAAATGCATATTAAAAATGCTACCCGACAAAATGTGCGTGTGTGTATCCATACCCCCGCCTACGCCATTTGAGTTTAAGTTCATAGCACGGTCTACAATTACATCTCTGAATTCATTTGCCATCCCAAAGCTGCCATCTTCCAGTTCGTACGGTACAGGCGTAATTAGGCGTTTCAGTCCATGCGCTTTCTTTTTATCTATGCCCCAGCCTTCATCTACAAACTGCTGCATCAGCGTATCGGCAAACGGAAATAGTTCTGGCTTGCTGGGCTTTGGCAACGCAGCGCTAATGGTAGAATAGAAGCAGCCCTGCATCAGGAAGTTTTCATTATCGCCATACATACCACCAATATGAATCAGGTTACTCTTGCTGGAAGGAAACAAACACACCGAAGGCAGTATATTATCGCCCAGTGTCAGCGGCACTTCTTTTTCTTTTTTCTTCAACGCGCACACAATAATGTGCGTTTCCATGGTTTTCTTATCCACGTCGCCTTTGTAGGCAATAAACACATTTCCGGCATTATCCACGCATACCGATTTCACGTTCGGGTCTGTCAGTGTCGTAATGGTTCCCTTTTTTTCTGCCACCACGCTCCAGTCGGCATTATACACTTTAAACCAGTAGTTTCCCGTCTCGCTGTTCGGTGTCCAGAACACCAGTATCTTACTCTTGTCGGGCGATGTTTTAATGTCTAGCTCTGCTTCCATAGCCGCACTGAACGCTTTCGAAAAAATACCGCCATTGCTTTGCTCTACCGCCAGCACTTTTACCGGCGTACCCAGGCTCAGGTCAGATGTATTAATTTCTGCCTCGAATAAGTTTATATCACCTTCCTCATTTTCGCCCGCCATCTGGAAGTAAAACACATACAGCTTACCATTCACATATTTCACGGTAAAGTCAAACGGACCATACGCCCGGTCGCCAGGCAGTTGCATTTCCTTCACCACTTTCATTTGCTCATCGTACTTCGTCAGCTTTATGCCAAAGCGCACCTTATACAGCTTTGCCGTGTAGGCAAGCTGCATTTTATTATCCGTTTTTTCATATTGTAGGTAGCCATCCGGGATTCTCATTTTTGGGTCGTCAACCGAAAATTCTGCCAAGTCCGTATAAGAGATTTTGTATTGCTGCGCAAAAGAAGAAAAGGCAGCCATTATCAGGCACAGGGTAAGCAAAGTTCTCATAATTTGATAATTAATTTTGGCAGACGCGAATATAATGGCAAACACAGGCTCAAACAAGCGTGTCTCTATTTAACAGGTGTTATTTCGGTGAACTCAATGTAGAAAAGATTGTATTAGCAGTAATCATTTTTTAGGAAAATTCTGTACTCAGCAGCTCAGGTCTTACGTCATCAAAGGGTTATGGTAGAAGTTTCCGGTTTAGAATTTAAAAATAAATTTCCAACCACACTCTGTAAAAAAAATTTCTGCACGGGCAACTCACCACCCCTGCAGAAATTATCTATTTAATTCATCCCTCTTCTCACCTTTCACTACCCACCACTCTCTTCTCTCCTTTCCCATTCACCACTTCCACACTCTTTACGCTCGTATTCACCTCCACATATCGCCCCGACTGCGACAAAAACGAACTGCCCCAATACAATTCCTGCTTTCGCTTCTTGCCGTTTGCCAGCGTTATAACAGTAGTTTTATCATCTGCCTGCACCGGCACCAGCCGGATGCCTGCCTTGCTTTTAAACACCTTTATCGCACTCTGGTTCTGCGAGGCCGCCAGCATTAGGTCCCCTTTTCCGTTGCGTAACGCTACCAAAGCTTTTGCATCACCCGGTACATAAAAGCCGCTTTGCAAAATAGTCTGCGGAGCAAAGTTTCCGGCGCCATCACCCAGCAGTATCAAACCATCCATCGCATCATATCTGCCCGCCGTTACTTCATTGCCATAATCGTTACCCAGCAAGGCAACATCCAGGTTGCCGTCACCGTTAAAATCACCCACCTGCATTCCATTCACTGGCGCCATCTGCGCCAGCGGCGGCAGTGGTTTTATGGTAAACTTGCCATTGCCATCATTCTGAATATAGCAGCTTGCCATATCGGTCGCCTCCAGCGTATAAGCGCCTTTCAGTTGCTCCGGTGTAAAAATCTGGTGAATATCGGCTGCCGCAAAGGCTTTGTATTCGTTAAACTGCTTCTTCAGCGAGGGCATCTGGCTAACAATATCATCTCGATTCATCGCCGTATATTCATGCTTCACGCTATCCTGCCCTTTTAGCCACAGCGTTAATATCGCGTCTGAAGTACCATTGCCGTCAAAGTCTTTCGCATACATCTTCACCGGCTCCTTCTCATTCCCACGAATAAAGGCGTTCAGACCCAAGTTACCGGCTATGTAGTCAATGTCGCCATCATTATCAAAATCGCCCGCCACTATACTGTTCCACCAGCCTTTGTGGTTGCCAATTCCGGTTTGCGCCGTTACATTCACCAGCTTGCCGCCTTCGTTCTCAAAGAAGGTCAACGGCATCCATTCGCCCGCCAGTATCAGGTCCATCTTGCCATCGTTGTTCCAGTCGGTCCATATCGCATCGCACACCATCCCTATGTTCTTTAAGTCAGGGCAAACTTCTGCGGTTATATCGGTAAACTTGATAACACCATTTTTACTATCATTTCGGTAGATAAATGAACTTACCGGCATTGGGTAATTGCCCGGCAGGCAACGCCCGCCTATAAACAGGTCAAGGTCGCCATCACCATCTATGTCCGCCGCCTTCACACAGCTTTTGCTGGTTAGGTTCTGAGGCAAAGCCGATGTATCCAAAGTAAAATTGCCCTTGCCATCATTGCGGTAAAACTGGTCGGCATACATTACGGAGTTGGCATCCCACTTATCACTTCCGTTGGCACAAAAAAGATCATTGTCGCCATCGCCGTCAGCATCAAAGAGCAATACGCCCAGGTTATCTTTTACATCGCCTGCAAAAGGCAATGCTTTTTGAATAAATCTTCCATCTGTTTGCTGCAGCAATAAAGTTCCGGTCTGGTTGGCATGGCTACCAATATAAACGTCATCCAGCCCATTGCCATCCACATCTGCCACAGCAAGGCCCGGCGTGTATTGCGAAAGCTTGTGAGGCAGCAGCCGTTCTTTATCAAAGTCAATGTAGTCGCTAATATTTTGTGTATAATGAACATCAGAAGCAGCCGTCACGTCGGTGAACAAAGCAGTGCTGTCTATTGTGGGCTGGCTCCAGCTATCCGGTAAGTTTGCATTTTTTATGTCAACGGTTAGGTGCTGGTTGGTTTTCACCCTCGTAAGAATTTGTTTGGTAAAGTTGGGCCAGCGGATAATGACTGAATCCAGCACTTTCACTGTATCCAGCCCGAAAAAAGCCTTGGTATCCACACAGGAAAGATAGCCTTTGCAGGGCTCGTTCTCATACACCTGTTTTGTTTTGCCATAATAGATTTCAGCCCATGCACCTAGGCCTTTCAGGTTCTGTTTATCGCCATGAAAAGCTATGCTTAAAAAGTTCTTATTAATCTTATCAACGCTATTGGTTGTGTTCTCATACACAAAAGCTTCATCGTTGATGTTATTAATCACATAGTCCAGGTCTCCATCGTTATCAAGATCTACCGCTATAGCACCATTGGAAAATGAAGGCTCATCCAACCCCCAGGCAGTGGTTTTATTCTCAAACTTCAGATTGCCATCATTTTTAAAAGCATAGTTCGGTACTTTAATGGCAGGCATTTCATTTATCAGTTGTTCTTTCGAGGCAATACCCACCGACCCATTACGAAACGAAAGAAAGTCATGGTCTGTTACATCGCGCGGGTAGCCGTTGGTTACAATCAAATCGCGGTTGCCATCATTATCAAAATCGGCGACGGAAGGGTTCCAGCTCCAGTCGGTTTCGGCAGTGCCGGTATAAAAAGAAATATCTGAAAATATCGGCTCGCCCACCGAATCATTGCCCTCGACCCGCGGTCCCATATTCAGTTGCATCGTGTTGCGCACATACTGCAGCATAATGTTTTCGAAGAGCATGCTCTGGTATTCGTAGTAGTTGTTGCCGCTCATATTTTTCTTCTTGCGGTAATTGCTTTCAGGGTTCATGTCAACGGTAAAAATATCGGCCAGCCCGTCGTTGTTAATGTCCTCCACATCATTGCCCATAGCATTACGGGCCGTGTGTTTAAAGCAGTCTCTTACATGTTCGCTAAAGGTTCCGTTTTTATTGTTAAGGTATAAATGATCAGAGCCAAAAAAATCGTTTGTAACATAAATGTCTTTCCACCCGTCACGGTTAATATCGGTGATAGCAACACCCAGCCCGAAGCCATGGTGGGCAATGCCTGCCTCCTTT
>CAZZZH010000114.1:0-13477 GCA_964658445.1 Ilyomonas sp. | reverse complement strand
ATGAATTGCTTTCGGTGTTGGATGAAAGCGAAATGAGGATAGAATTGGAAGAATGGGCCGATTAAGGAATGAGATGGAATAGTTTGCGGTGACGTTGTTGTTTGATGAGCAGATTCCGCACAAAGTCCTCGTTACAGTGATTAAGGTTCAACCGTTGCCGTGGGCAATTGCGGAATGACAGGCGGCGGGCTGCCTTGCTTCCCTTCAGATAAAGAAATTAGTAGCGGCTTCGAACCTTTATTTATAAGTAGTTGCGTTATTTTTACCAACGAAACGAATGGATACTTATTTATGGCAGAAGACGAAATAAGAAAGCATACCAAAGCTGCATATGATGCGCTGCGCGATAAAGAGAAAGGCTGGAAGCATAAGCTGAAGGATATATTGGTAGAGGTTGTGATTATTGTGTTTGCCGTAACGGTTTCCATCTGGTTTCATAACCTGAGCGAAGAAATGCAGGACCATAAAGAAGAGAAAGAGTTTTTGACGGGAATGAAAAAAGACCTGCAGGAGGATACGGCAAACCTAAACAGCAGCCTGCAGTTTTACCGGTTTAGCCTGGCGGGAATAACCTATTTTGAGAAGGTGGGTGCCGGCGATACGCTGAGCCAGGACAGTTTGCGAACCTATGGCAACCTGTTTTTCAGCAGCACGGAACTGCAGGCCCACATCAGCCGATATGAGGCATTGAAAGGAAGCGGCAAGTTTAGCATCGTGGAAGACAAACAGCTTTTGAATAATATTATTGACCTGCATGAAAGTATATTGAACCGCATTGAAATTCTGAACACTTATTACGCACAATACATACAAAAAGTGACTTCTTTTATTGCCGAACATACACAGCTTGACCAGCGCGGAAACATTACCAACGGACAGGAATTGCTACGTTTACCGCAGATGCGGTTCCTGCTCAACTATGGACAAGGAACGATTGCGGGTAATCTGATACAGGCGCACGAAGAAGGCATACAAAAGTGCAATGAGCTTTCGCAGGAGATAGATAAAGCGCTTCAGTAATGAAAGAAAAGAAAGCTGTTCAGGCAAGTATGAAAACACGACAATACATATTGTAATAAAAGTATTGAATGAAACCATTCCATTTTTCAAGAGACGCTTTTCTAAGTATCATGAATCGGCAAAGCAGGTCATACCTAAATCAAAATTTCTATCGTTCACCAGAGCCTACTCATCCATGGCAACAGATACCTGCAAAGTGACGATCCATATGGTGGCAAGTCTTGACGGCATGATTGCCAAAAAAGACAACAGCGTTTCTTGGTTTGAAACAACAGATTACTATGAGAAAGGCATTACCGGAGAAGATGCAGAAAAATTTCTCGCTACCATAGGTTGTTATGTGATGGGTGCCCGAACCTATAAACACGCGCTAGAACTTTCGAAAACTTATGGATGGATTTATGGCGATGTGCCTACGATTGTAGTATCGCACCGGAACCTTCCGATTGATAAACCGAACATTGAAATTTATTCGGGCGATCTAAACAAACTGGTAACGGAACGGCTGCAACCCAACTATAAAAATGTTTGGCTGGTAGGTGGCGCCGAGCTCGCTAAAGACTTTATTCGTCTGCAATTGGCAGACGAGATAAGATTGTCTGTTTTGCCAATTCTCCTGGGTGATGGGCTGGCGTTTTTTGACCAGCTCCGGAAGGAACAGGCATTGCACCTGAAAGAGGTGACGGCTTATAAAAATGGAGTGGTAGAGCTTTGGTATGAAATAAAAAAAGAGTAGAAATATGGTTGCTCTTTGAAGGGAAGCAATACGATTAATATTGACAGGCTGTAGCCTGATCACTCCCTTACACAAAACCCAAACAAAAGATGTAGGTTCAATCGAAGAAACTTATCATTACCTTAAGGCAAGTACATGCAGGCTAATCTTATATGCAATTACACTCCGCTTCGCCGGCAATTAGATTTATCAACCGTTTATCCAATAACCTTCTACTAAAAAACATTTTCTGAGAAAGTCTTTTTAATTTGTCGCCCATAACAATCACTAACTAAATATTTACATCTTGAAAAGACGGGACTTTCTTTCGATGACGGGTTTGGGGCTTGGCGCAACGCTTATTCCAAAGTCATCTTTGTTTGCACGCGCCGTGCCGCTGGAAGCACCGTGGATGCCGGGCGATGTGGCAATGAAAAAGAAGCTGGCAGATGTAGCTCTGAATGCAGCCAAAAGCAAAGGCGCAACTTACACCGATGTTCGCATTGGCCGCTATCTGAATCAGTTCATCATTACGCGTGAAGACAAGGTGCAGAACATTGTAAATACGGAATCGTATGGTGTTGGCATCCGCGTAATAGCCAATGGCAGCTGGGGTTTTGCTGCAACGGACAAAACCGATAATGATGGTATTGCCAAAGCAGCGGAACTTGCCGTAGCCATTGCAAAAGAAAACGCAAGGTTGCTGACAGAGCCGGTGCAGCTGGCGCCGCAAAAAGGCTACGGCGAAGTAAGCTGGACCACGCCGATAGAAAAAAACGCTTTTGAAGTGCCGATAAAAGAGAAGGTAGATTTATTGTTGTCGGTAAATGATGCTGCGCTGAAAGGCGGCGGTAACTATGTGAATTCGTTTATGTTCCTGGTAAATGAACAGAAGTATTTTGCTTCGTCGGATGGTTCTTACATCGACCAGGATGTGCATCGTATTTGGCCAACTTTTACCATTACCAAAATAGATGCTGCAACCGGCAAGTTTGAAACCCGAAACGCGCTGAGTGCACCGCGTGGTATGGGCTATGAATACCTGCAGCCGCGCGACAGCGATAAGATAAAAGGCGGGGTAACTACCTTGTATAAAGACCGCTTCGATATGCTGGAAGATGCAAAGGCAGGTGCTGCGCAATTGGGCGAAAAAATGAAAGCCAAATCGGTAGAAGCAGGCAAGTACGATCTGGTGCTTGATCCGTCACATTTATGGTTAACGATACATGAGTCGGTTGGGCACCCTACTGAACTAGATAGAGTGTTGGGTTACGAAGCCAACTTCGCAGGCACGTCTTTTCTTACGCTGGATAAATGGCAATCGAAAAACTTCAACTTTGGAAGCAAGCTGGTGAATATTGTGGGTGATAAACTGCAGCCCGGTTCGCTTGGCGCTGTGGGTTATGATGATGAAGGTGTGGGCACACAGCAGTGGGATATTATTAAAGATGGTGTATTGGTAAATTACCAGGCGATCCGAGACCAGGCACACATAATTGGTCTGGAGCATTCACAAGGCTGCTGCTATGCCGATAACTGGAGCAGTGTGCAATTCCAGCGTATGCCGAATGTATCGTTGCAACCGGGCAAGGCGCCGTTATCCGTTAATGATTTAATTAAGAATGTAGAGAAGGGTATTTACATCGTGGGCGACAGTTCTTTTTCTATTGATCAACAACGGTATAATTTCCAGTTCAGCGGTCAATTGTACTACGCCATTAAAGATGGAAAAATAGATGGCATGCTGAAGGATGTGGCTTATCAAAGCAATACGCAGGAGTTCTGGAATTCCTGCACCGCCATTGCCGATAAAAACGATTACCGGCTGGGTGGTTCGTTCTTCGATGGTAAAGGTCAGCCGGAGCAAAGCAGCGCTGTATCGCATGGCTCCTCTACTGCACGCTTCAATGGCGTAAATGTGATCAATACAGCGAGGAAAATATAAGGAGAAGATACAAGTGACAAGCACCAAGTATCAAGCGACAAGGAATACAAGCGAAAGACAATCTTACCGGTTTTCGTTTCTTCTTATTACTTGAAACTTATTTATTCAAACATCTAACATCGTAAATAATTTATGCCGATACTTAGTAAAGAAGAAGCCCAGGCTTTAATGAAAAAAGTGCTTAGCTATTCAAAAGCCAATGAATGCGAAGTGAATCTTTCCGGCTCGGATGGCGGCAATGTTCGCTATGCGCGCAATGCCGTTTCTACCAGCGGTGGTGTAAGCCAAACGCAATTGGTTGTACAATCGTCGTATGGAAAAAAGATGGGCGTTGCTACCATTAATGAATATGATGATGCTTCACTTGAAAAAGTAGTTCGTCGCTCGGAAGAGTTAGCACAATTAGCGCCGGAAAATCCTGAGTTCGTAAAGAACTTAGGCCCACAGCAATATGCAGATAACCCAAATACTTTTGTGCCTGCCACTGCTGCTATTTCGCCCAAAGACAGAGCAGATGATGTAGCGAAAAGCCTGCAGATATCGAAGGATAATAAACTGGTTGCTGCCGGTTTTTTAGAGAACAGTGCGGGCTATAATGCGATGATGAATTCAAGCGGACTTTTTGCTTACAACACTTCTACCAATGTCAATTTTAATGTAACGCTTCGCACGGAAGATGGTAAAGGCAGTGGCTATGCTTCGAAAGGATACAATGATGTAAGCAAATTAGATGTGGCTTCAGACACGAGGATTGCTGCACAAAAAGCAGCTGGTTCTATGAATGCAAAAGCGATTGAGCCAGGCAAATACACAGTGATATTGGAACCAACGGCAGCTATCGTTTTACTAGAAACCTTGTTCTTTGCTATGGATGCACGGAGTGCAGATGAAGGAAGAAGTTTTCTGAGTTTGCCAGGTGGCAAAACAAAGCTTGGACAGAAGCTGGTAGATGAACGTGTAACTATTTATTCCGATCCCATGAATCCCGATGTTCCCACCAGCACCTGGAACGGAGATGGCAGACCGCAGGAAAAGATTAACTGGATTAATAAAGGTGTGGTAGAGAACTTATATTATTCCCGCTACTGGGCAGAAAAGAAAGGTGTAAAAGCAGTGCCCGGCCCGGACGCGGTAATTATGGAAGGAACAAATACCTCTTTGGAAGACTTAATAAAAGGAACAGAAAAAGGGATATTGGTAACAAGACTTTGGTATATCCGCGAAGTAGATCCGCAAACATTGCTGTACACAGGTTTAACACGCGATGGAACGTTTTATATTGAGAATGGTGAAATTAAATTTCCGATTAAGAATTTTCGGTTTAATGAGAGTGCCGTTATCATGCTGAACAACTTAGATGCACTTGGTAAACCGGAACGCGTGGTGAGTGGTGAATCGGGCATACAAGCGTTGATACCGCCATTAAGAATAAGAGACTTTACCTTCTCCTCATTGTCGGATGCGGTGTAAGAAACTGTGCTTTCATAAATAAAAAATGCTGTCGAAGAAGGCAGCATTTTTTATTTCAATAACTTAGTAAAATATGGACACACCGCAAACACCTGATGGCGCTATCTTACAGCAATTGGTAAGCACCAAAATGCCGTTTGGAAAATATAAGGAAGTTGTACTCTGCGACCTTCCTGTTGCATACCTGGAATGGTTTCAGCGCAAAGGGTTTCCGAAGGGAAAGTTAGGAATGCTGCTGGCAACACTGTACGAAATAAAGATGAATGGATTGAGCTATTTGTTAGAACCACTAAAAAAATAACAAGGCACTTTTTATTAAGAAAACCGCCTTGCTATTCATATTCTTTCCATTGCCCAATTTGCTATTTATTACATTACAAGCTTCACTAAGCCTGTGCTGTAGGTCCGCCAAAGTTTAAAGGAAGTTCTACCTGCTCAAGATCTTTGATCTTACCATGTGCAGCTTCGTAGCGTTCTACATTTTCCTGCAAAGCTTTCATAAAGCGTTTGGCATGCATGGGGGTAAAAATAATGCGCGACTTCACACGGCTTTTCGGCGTGCCCGGCATTACGTTTACAAAGTCAATCACAAACTCGGCATGACTATGTGTTATGACGGCAAGATTGGCGTAAGTGCCTTCGGCCATTTCTTCAGAAATCTCTATGTTCAACTGGTTTTGCTGTGGTTGCTCCGGCATGAATTCATTTTAATGATGAGCTTCAAAAGTAATTGTATTTATAAAGAAAATGAAAAGCGAAACGCATGAAAAAAGGAAACATCATTTTTAATGAAACAAATCGGAATATCACAGCGAATTATTGGGTTCATTTCTTAAGCAAGTTATAAAAATGATTGTTTGTGTTTGCACATCTTACCGGATTGAAAAAACGATCTCATCTGTTCGTAGCTTTATCTCATGGTTCACATTTCTTCTTACGCAGGTTTTTTTATGGTTGTCGCTTCCCGATATATCGTCGTGGCGGGTTTGGCATGGCTTGTCTGGTACAAATGGTTGCGACATAAAATAACTTATAAAAAAATACAACCTAAATTTCCGAAGAAAAAGGACTACCAGAGAGAAATCAGTTATTCAATTATTACGATGTTTATTTTTGCAGCGGCGCCATCGCTGTTGTTGCTGACGCCGGTTAAAAACTATACGCAATTTTATAGTGACACTAAACAGCATAGCACAATCTACTTCTGGCTGGCTTTTCCGCTGATGTTCCTGATCCATGATACCTATTTTTACTGGACACACCGACTGATGCACCACCGCAAATTGTTCCGGTATTTTCATTTGGTTCATCACAAATCTGTTAATCCATCTCCCTGGGCAGCGTTTGCTTTTCATCCGTTGGAGGCCATTGTTGAGGCAGGCATCTTTGCCGTATTATTGTTTGTCATTCCGCTTACTTCTATTCACTTTATTTTCTTCTTTGCCTTCATGATGTTGTACAACGTGTATGGGCATTTAGGATGGGAGTTGTATCCGGAAGGTTTTTCAAAACACTGGCTGGGAAAATGGATGAACACCTCTGTAAATCACAACCAGCATCATCAATATTTTACAGGCAACTATGGTTTGTATTTTTTGTTTTGGGACAGGATGTTATTGACCATCCGAAAAGACTACGACGATAAATTTAATGAAGTAACAGCCTTACGTAAAAAAGAAGAGAATTTGCAAACCATCCCGTCTTATCAAGAGATGATTTAATCTCTTCTTACAGTGATGTGATGTTATAAACTTCAGCAGCCAATCATCAATATAGATACATTTGCGGCACATCCTGTAAAACAATATCTCTTGCAAACTGCCAGGCAAAATTTTACAATACAAAAATGGATAACGGTATTATCTGTTGTCTTGTTTATTATAAAAATTGTTGCTTATTATTTAACCCAATCGCTGGCTATTCTTACCGATGCTTTGGAAAGTATTGTGAATGTAGTGGCTGGCGTTATCGGGTTGTACAGTTTATACATTGCCGCCAAGCCCAGCGACCGTGACCATCCTTACGGTCATGGCAAAGCCGAGTTTATATCGGCTGCCGTAGAAGGCGGTTTGATTGTTTCAGCAGGTCTTGTTATCCTTTATCAGACTATCCATAATTTATTTATCAGCAACCCCATCGGCAAGCTGGATAAGGGTTTGGCGCTGGTGGGCATTACAGGCATCATCAATTATATAGCCGGCTACATCTGTGTAAAAAAAGGCAAACAAACGAAGTCAGTAGCGCTGCAATCGAGTGGCAAACATTTGAAAATAGACACTTACTCTACTGCGGCGGTCATCATTGGTTTGCTGATTATTGTTTATACACAACAATACTGGCTTGATAAAGCTATTGCCATTGTACTCAGTGGCGTTATTTTATTTAATGGTTACAAAATTATCCGCACCTCGCTTGCCGGCATTATGGATGAAGCGGATATGCAACTGCTTTCAGAAATGGTGAAGATGCTGAATGATAACCGGAGCAAAAACTGGATAGATATTCATAATCTTCGCGTGATTAAATACGGCAGCTTGTTGCATGTAGATTGCCACTTAACAGTACCGTATTATTTCAATGTAAACGAAGCGCACAAAGAAGTAGAACAACTTCGCAACTGCATCACTTCATCGTTCGATGATGCCTTTGAATTGTTTGTTCATACCGATGGCTGTGTGCCGCCTTATGGCTGCGCCATTTGTATAAAAGCAGACTGCAACGTAAGGCAACATGCTTTAGAAAAAAAGCTAACGTGGACGCTGGCAAATGTGTTGGTGAACGAAAAGCACACTTTAGAAACAGTAGATAATTAAAAGCAGCCGTTTGTACCGCTGGTTTCGTCTTCAGGCTTTTCTTCTGCTTCTTAACCTTTGAACTAAGTTTGTCTTTTATCCAATTCTCACTCCGACCTGACAATGTTACCCCGCAAGAGGCAACGGAGGAAACAAATAGCGAACGGACAGAGCAAGAAACAGAACGGAGGAATCGAAAGAAGCAGCGGAGCGAGCAAAAAGATAAATGGAGCATTCGAAAAAGAGACCGGAGCAAACAAAGCCATCATTACCCGTGTATAAGAGTAATGATGGCTTTATAGCTAAATGAACAAGGTTGGCTAAGGATTCGCTTATTCTATAAAAATATCCTTAGCTCATGGCTTCAAAACGCTGCTGAACAAATGGCCAGTTTACCACCTTCCACCACTCGCTGATATAGTCGGGGCGGCGGTTTTGATAATGTAAATAATAAGCATGTTCCCACACGTCAAGCCCAAACACGGGCATTCCTTTTAATGCGCTGGCATCCATCAGCGGATTGTCTTGGTTGGGTGTAGAACCAATCACTAATTTCTTGTCATTCGTCATCACCAGCCAAGCCCAGCCACTGCCAAAGCGCGTTTTAGCAGCTTCGCTGAATTCATTTTTGAAAGCAGCAAACGAAGTAAAGTTAGCGTTGATGGCATCTGCCAGTTTACCCGATGGCATAGCAGTGGAAGAAGGCGTTTGCATCGTCTTCCAGAAGAGTTCGTGGTTGTAATGACCGCCTGCATTGTTGCGCATCTTTACTGTGTATTTCGATATGTTGGCAAGCACCTGCTCCAGCGTTGTGGCAGCCGTATCTACCCCTTCTGCAGCGCAGGCCTCTTTCAGGTTTTTAGCATACGTGGCAGCATGTTTTGTATAGTGCAGTTCCATGGTTCGTGCATCTATCACCGGCTCCAGCGTGTTATAAGCATAAGGCAGCGGCGACTGTTCAAACTGAGTGGAGGTTTCTTCTCCTTTGGCAGAAATATTTGCCAGTGAGGGCAGCACACTAACGGCTAAGCCTGCGGCTATTCCTGCCTTGCCGGTGGTCTTAATAAACTCGCGGCGGCTGTTGGTTTCTTCATTCATATCGTATGTTTTTTAGCGAAACAATCCTTTTACAATAGTACCGGTATTCCTAAAAAAGCGGCTGTACACTTCCCGGTTGAATAACTGCGAATCTTTCATGGCTTTAATGGTCAAAAACACACCAATCGGTATCAGCACCATAGTAGAAAGCCACATGCCGGTAAAAGAAGAAGTAACACCTTCTTTGGCAAATTTTTCTCCGAACGTATTCAGCAAATGAAACAAAACGAAGAATACGATGGCAAAGATAAGCGGTGTGCCCAAACCGCCTTTGCGAATGATAGAGCCCAAAGGTGCGCCGATCATGAACAAGACAATACAAGCCACTGAAAGAGTAAACTTGCGGTGCCACTCTACCCAATGTTTTCTAAGTGTCTTGGTTCTTTCTATAAAATCTGAGGCTTCAAGATGCGCGATATTGCCGGCAGAATTGATCTGGCTGATGGCTCTATCTACTACAGACATTTGGCTGGTCAGCTTGCTTTGTTTTGTTTTAATGGTATCTTTTGCATCAGCGGCTGCCACATCTGTGGCAAAGGATGCAGGCGCCCAAACGCTGTCGCGGTATTTTAAAAAAAACAGCGAAGGACGAAGCTCACTCTCCGCCCTTTTGTAGAAAAAAGCATGTGTATTTTCTAAAGAATCTATCGCCACATTCAGCTGCCGCACGCTTAGCATTTTGGGGTTGTATCTAAACAGGCTGTCGTCTGTTTTGTTCATCCGGAAAGAAGCCAGATCGAAGAGTTTGGTATATTCTTTAAAGCCCAGCCTGATGAACTCTGTGTTAGGATTGTAGCGGTTGCCGCGCTCTTCGTATCGCCAGCCATCGCGCAGCTTAAACTCCATGAAACGCTTATCGTTGGTAACGCGCATAATGCCGCTTTTGGCTATCATCAGGTTGTCCTGCAAAGTATAGTTGCGCTCATAAATAATCACGTTGTGAATGGTGCTGTCGTCTTTGTCTTTCTTGCCCAATTTTATTACATAGCCTTCCAGTTTATCGTAGAATACACCTTCTTTTATATCGAAGGCCGGCTTGGTAGCTACCATGTCCCACTTCAGGGCATCGAGCTTTAAATTGGCGTAGGGAATAATATTGTTTTCGAATAAAAAAGCAATGCCACTGATGAAAATAGCAACGATAAACAAGGGCCGCATAAAGCGCAGCAGCGATATACCGGCGCTCTTAATAGCAACGAGTTCGAAGCTTTCGCCGAGGTTGCCAAACGTCATGATAGAAGATAGCAGTAAAGCCAGCGGCAGCGCCAGCGGCACTACGGTTGCACCTACCGCGCCTATCAGCCTAACAATGGTAAAAAAGTCGAAGCCTTTGCCAACAATATCATCAATGTACAGCCAGAAAAACTGCATGATGAGCACGAATAGGGCAATGAGAAAAGTAGCTAAGAAAGGACCAACAAATGCCTTTATGATGAGAAGGTCGAGTTTCTTTATCAAGGTACAGTTTGATTATAAGAAACAAATGTAAAGCATATTGGAAAGAGCTTTCAGGCGTCGGCTAAAGGGTATAAAGATTTAACAATGAAAATACAAGACAGCCGATGAGTGGTACTTTTTTGTATGCTTATACTTGTATCCAATCTTAATTTCCCAGGCGGTGAAAAAGGTCTTTCACCTGCGATTCCCAAAGCAGCGTCTGGTCTTTAATTTCAGATTTTTCAGCAAAGTCTTTTATTACCAGAATCGTTTGGTTGGTGATCTCTGTTTTTTCAATGCGAAACTCAAAGTATTCTTCTTTGGGTGCCGTAAGCCAATGATATTTTACAAACTTATCCTGTTCGTGCTCTACCTGTTCTGCCTTTTCTACCGATCCGTTCCAGCTAAAGATAAATACGCCGTCGCGCTCATCTACTTTTTCTGCAAACCACTCTCCCAAACCAGAAGGTGTATATAAAAATTCGTAGAGAATCTGTGGCGAACATCTTACGGGATATTCAAGAGTAAACAACTGTTTTTTCGCCATTACAATAACATTATTTTCAAGAAGGGTGCAATAGTATTAAATAAATGAATCGGGTGAAAATATATTTTGGTTGTACTTTGCCGAAGTGTGCAATCCTTATTGGATTAGCTTTGCGTTTCAGGAACTGATAATGTCTTTGCCAAAAGGTGCCAGCGCTAAACCCGCCAGCTCGAAATGCTTACGGGCAAAGGGAATGCCGATGATGGTAATGAAAAGCAGAAGCCCGAAAACAATATGAACGGCTGCTGTATACAAGCCGCCGCTTACAATCCAGAGGATATTAAACAATGTGGATAAACAACCTAGGCTGCCCGGCGACGATACTACTGTTTTGCCAAAAGGGAACAATACATAGACCGCAATTTTAAAACACTGTATGCCGAATGGAATGCCGATGATGGTACAGCAAAAAGCAAATCCCGCAATAAGATAACCCAGCGCCGAGAGGAAGCCGCCGAAGATGAGCCAGATGAGGTTGCCAAGCAGATTCATAACTATTGATTGTTCCAGCAAGCAGTAAGACGATACTAAAAAGTGATAACGCTCACTACCTGCCAGTTTACTACAACTACCTACAATTTATCCATCTCTTCTTTTACAAACTCCATTAACGACTGGATGTGTGCGGGCGACAGATCGAACTTTAAACCGGCGGCTTCGTAAAGCTGCGGTAAGGTTTTGGTGCCGCCTAAACTAAGCGCGTTGATATAGTTCTGCAAAGCCTGTTCGGGGTTGGCAATGTATTGCTTCCACAAACCGATAGCACCTAATTGAGCAATGCCATATTCGATATAGTAAAAAGGAACTTCGAACAAATGAAGCTGGCGCTGCCAGCTGTTTTCGCGGTATTTTTCCAAGCCGCTGAAGTCAACCGTATCGGTAGAAAATTCATTTAAAATATTCATCCAGGCTTCGGTTCTTTGGGCCGCCGTATGCTGTGGATGCTCGTATATCCAATGCTGAAATTTATCTACTGTAGCTATCCACGGAAAGATGGTGATAACACGCTCTAACTGGTGCTCTTTGGCGCGTTGCAAATCTTCTTTACTATCAAAAAAAGTATCCCAGTGGTTCATGGTAAACAGCTCCATGCTCATGCTGGCCACTTCTGCAATCTCCATTGGGTACTCTTTAAAAGCGCTGAGCTCTAAATGGTGCGCAAGAAAAGAATGCACGGCATGACCGCCTTCATGAACCATGGTGGTGACGTCGCCCATTTGCCCTGCGGCATTCATAAAAATGAAGGGTGCGCCGCTTTCGGCCAAAGGACAATTATAACCGCCAGGCGCCTTGCCCTTGCGACTTTCCAGATCGAGATGCCCCAATTCATTCATCTTCTTCAGACAGTCGGCAAAGAAAGGATTGAGAGAGGTAAAGCAAGCTTCGGTTTTATCCAGCAGTTCTTTGCCTCCTTCAAACGGATGCAGTGGCTGCACGCCTTCGGGCTCAGCTTCTGTATCCCAAGGGCGCAGCGTATCTACGCCGAGTTTTTCTTTTTTCTTCCTGTTGATCTGCGCTACTAAGGGCAACACGTGCAGCTTCACCGCTTCGTGAAAAGAAAAGCAATCTTCTTTTGTATAATCGAACCTGCCGAGTTCCACAAACTTATAATCGCGATAGTTGGCAAAGCCTGCATTGCGAGCCACTTCGTCGCGCTTGCGAATGAGTTGTGTGTAAAGCTCATCCAGTTTATCTTTATCCTGCAGCCTTCTCTCCTGAATCTTCCGATACACTTCTTCACGAAGTGCGCGGTCGTGACTTTCTAAAAACTTAGTAGCCTGCTGCAACGTGTATTCCTGACCGTTTACTTCAACCGTCATAGCACCGGTGATGGTGCCGTATTGTTGCTGCATTACGCTTAGCTCGGCCTGCAAGGGTATGTTGGCTTCGCGAAAGAGTTCAATGCTTTTACGCACATTGCGCAGATAAGTAAAGTATTTCTGAGCATCTAACTGCTGGATAAAGGGTGATGCGATGAGCTTTTTATTGAGCGCATCGGCATAGGGCTGCAGCTTTGGCTGTATCTCCATACAGAAGAAAGCAAAAGCTTCTTCGAGCGATTTATCGGTAGTGTCGCAGGTCATTTTTATCTGCCGCCAGCAAGCATCTTCGCTTACTACAGCTTCCAGCTCGCTGATGTTGTGAAGCCATTCCTCCAGGTCTTCGCGGCTGTTGATTTCTTTGTCTAACAGCGTTTTGAAATAAGGCTCTAATGCTTCCCATGTGGTGACGGTGAAACCGTCCGGCAGGAAGTGACGCGGTAATTTTTGTATATCAGCGGTTACTTGCATGATGTTATTTGACAGGTAATATTTAAGATTTAAGATTAGTTATGAAGCAGGAAGTTTTAATTGCTTTACTACAATTAGCTATTGCTTCTTCAATATTTAATCCTCTAGGCTTCGTCTGATGTTTGTACCGGATCGTTCTCAGGTTCTTCGGTGTCTTCTTCC
>CAZZZH010000113.1:0-13606 GCA_964658445.1 Ilyomonas sp. | reverse complement strand
ACAATTCCTCCAAAGCCTTGAGAGTGCATATTCCAGAAGGGAACTCTTCTAAAACCTCGCAATCATCCATACACAATATTTTCAAACACATCAACCCACTGAACCCATCCGGTATTTTCCTCAAGGATTTCCATCCTTGGAATTGTAATTGCACATTATTTTATTGAAAAGTATTGTATATCATGGCAAAACCGATTGGTATTTTTTATGAACACCCGGAATGGTTCCGTAAGTTGTTCGAGAGATTAGACGAAAGAGGATTAGCGTACGAAAAACTACATGCGGGTTATCATCACTTTACGCCTTCCGATACAACGCCGCGATACAGTGTGGTGCTCAACCGCATCAGTTCTTCTTCTTACACGCGCGGGCATGGTCAGGGCATTTTTTACTCAAAAGCTTTTATGACTTACCTGGAACAAACCGGCGTTCCTGTTATCAATGGCTCACGTTCTACGGAAATAGAAACATCAAAAGCATTGCAACTGTTATTGTTGTCACGTCTGGGTTTGAAGTATCCAAAAAGCGTTGTGGTAAATCATATTTCGCAAATCATAGATGCTGCTAAAACCTTACAGTTTCCCATTGCCGTGAAGCCCAATATTGGTGGTGCCGGCGCAGGCATTATGCGTTTTAATTCCATGTCTTCTTTAGAAGAAGCCGTTGAAAACGATGCTATCAGTTTAGGCATTGATGAGACAGCTCTCGTGCAGGAATTTATTCCCGCCAGAGGCGAACATATCAACCGAGTGGAGACCTTAAACGGTAAGTTTTTGTACGCCATTAAAGTGTTTACTACAGGCGAAAGTTTCAATCTTTGTCCAGCTGAAATATGCCAGGTCCCGCAGGCAGATGAGCCACAGGCAATCGGCGATGTTTGCTTAACAACGGCTGTGAAAAAAGGCTTGAAAGTAGAAGCGTTTACACCACCGGCAGAAGTGATTTCATCGGTAGAGAAAATAGTAGCAGAAGCTAACATTAATGTGGGTGGCATTGAGTATATCGTGGATGATCGCAACGGCGATATTTTGTATTACGACATCAACGCATTGTCAAACTTTATTGCCGATGCAGAGAATGTTATTGGCTTCGATCCTTTTCAAAACTTGGTAGATTATATTGAGTCATTCGTAACAGAAAAAAAACAGTAGACATGAGGTTTGGATATTGGTTGCCGATCTTTGGCGGCTGGCTTCGCAATGTGGAAGATGAGAGCATGGAAGTAAGCTGGAAATATGTAAAGCGCCTGGCGCAACGCAGTGAAGAAATCGGTTTTGATTTAACCCTGATAGCGGAGCTTTTTTTGAATGACATCAAAGGCGAGAGAGCGCCTTCCCTAGATGCCTGGTCTACTGCTGCGGCACTCGCTGCCGTAACGGAGAAACAGGAGATCATGGTCGCCGTTCGCCCTACGTTTCATAATCCAGCCATCTTAGCCAAACAGGCAGCTAATATCGCCAACATTTGCAATGGACGATTATCGCTGAACGTGGTATCATCGTGGTGGCAGGAAGAAGCGCTGAAATTTGGAATCGAATATGAGCAGCACGATGATCGCTATGCTCGGATGAAAGAATGGATAGACATTGTAACTGCTATGTGGGAGCGCGATGAGGTTACCTACCAGGGAAAATACTACAGCGTAAAAGACACGATTCTCCAGCCAAAACCAATAAGCAAACCTTTCATTTATGCAGGTGGCGAATCGGAAGCCGGTAAAAATTTAATTGCCGGTGTTTGTGATGGGTACGTGATGCACGGCGATAATCCGGAAGTGATTGGCAACCGCATTGCCGACGTAAAGCAGCGCCGGGAAAAGCTGGGATTAACGCCGATGACGTTCGGTGTCGCTGCTTATTCTGTTGTCAGGAATAGTGAGGCAGAAGTAAAAAAAGAACTGCAAAGAATTACAGATGTAAACGCATCTGCTGCGGGCTATAACAATTATAATCAATGGCTCAAAGGAACGCAATTAGAGAAGCGGGTTTCCCTGGAAGATTATTCTGTTTCCAATCGCGGCTTACGTACCGGCTTAACCGGAACGCCGGAACAGATAAGCGAGAAGATTTATGAATTTGAAAAAGTGGGTGTCGACTTTTTCTTACTGCAATGCAGCCCGCAGCTGGAAGAAATGGAACGCTTTGGTGAAGTGATAGCAACCCTACAACCGGCGTAAGGATATTCTAACTTTCCTTCAAAACATCTTTACTTGGAAATATATCAGCATAAGTACTTTGCATTTGCATTGCAAAGCATAGTTCTTTGCTGTACGAAAAGTGTACTCATATTGTCCTTGATATATTACAATCAATAAGCAACCATCCGCAAATAAAATCATCTATGAACCGAACAAAACTTGTTCTGCTGGTCTTTATCTTTTCTGTATTAATCATAACGAAACTTTCCGCGCAGCAAGCCAGCAATCGCCCCAACATTGTGTTGATTGTATCTGACGATCATGGCAGAGAAGCCGTGGGTTGCTATGGCAACAAGGTGGTAAAAACACCCAATATAGATGCGCTTGCTAAAGAAGGCGTTGTGTTCACCAATGCATTCGCTACGGTCGCCAGTTGTAGCCCCAGCCGTTCCGTGTTGCTATCGGGTTTATATAGCCATAGCAACGGCATGTACGGTTTGCAAAACCGCGAGCATCATTTCAGTTCTTATGATACAGTGCAATCGCTGCCGGTATTGCTGGAAAAAGCAGGTTACAGAACCGCGCGTATTGGCAAATATCATGTAGGACCAGAATCGGTTTACCACTTTCAAAAGGTATTAAAAGATGAGATTGTTGATGATCCCAATTCCATCGGGAGAAGCCCTGTAGAAATGGCTGATTTGTGTAATGATTTTATTGCCGATTCTTCGTCACAACCTTTCTTTTTATATTACGCAACGGACGATCCACATCGCAGCAGTGCATTCCTGCCCAACGGCTCGCCAGACTTTGGTGGCAAAGTGCCAAACCCTTTTGGCAACCGGAAGGGAGGCTACCCGCAGGTAACAGAAATTACTTATAAACCGGAAGAAGTTACCGTACCGCCTTACCTCACCGATACACGCGGTACGCGGGAAGAATTAGCCCAATATTATCAATCGATAAGTCGTCTTGATCAAGGCGTCGGGCGCTTGATTCAACATCTGAAAGATGCGGGTAAATGGGACAACACGGTGATCATTTATTTATCAGATAATGGTGCTCCGTTCCCGGGTTCTAAAACGAATGTATATGAGCCAAGTCTTCGTTTGCCCTGCATCATGAAACTGCCGTATTCGACAACAAAAAACTTCGTTCAGGATGCCATGATCTCATGGGTGGATATTACCCCAACACTTCTTGACTTTGCCGGTGTTCCTAAAGATTCAATACACAAGCAGGGACGTTCTTTCAAAGACATCAGCACACAACAGAATGTAAAAGGTTGGGATGAAATCTATGCTTCCCATTCCTTTCACGAGATTACTATGTATTACCCTATGCGTGTGTTGCGCGAACGGAAATACAAGCTCATTTATAACGTTGCCAGCGGTCTTACTTATCCTTCCGCTGCTGATTTATATAACTCATACACATGGCAGTGGCTGCTCAATCATCACATCAATTATTTAGGCAAACGAACTTTACAAAACTATCTTCACCGACCAAAGTTTGAGTTGTATGATCTCGAAAAAGATCCCGACGAACTTCACAACTTAGCTGCAAATCCTGCCTACGCTAAAGAGCTCGAAAGAATGAAACTAAAACTCAAAGCCTTTCAGAAAAAGACAAACGATCCATGGGTAAGGAAATGGGATTTTGAGTAAAATTCTTGATAGTGATTTTACAACACAGCCTTGTATTCATAATAAAAATACAAGGCTGTTTTATGACTAAACTTTTCGCATTCTTCAACTCTTTCCATACACTTTAATCACCGGCTCTCTAAGCACAGAAGCCACATCGCTGCAATAAAAATGAATAACATCTGCAATGGCTTCCGGCGTTACCCAACGCGAAACATCAGCCTGCGGCATGTCCTTCCGGTTAGCCGGCGTATCAATGATAGAAGGTGCTACTAAACTCGCAACCACATCAACACCCTTGGCTTCCTCATTCATCAGTTCTGTTAGGTACAGCAACGAAGACTTGGCAAGACTATAAGCCACCATGCCTTTCGCAGCCGAAGCAGCCAAACCGGGGCGCGAACCAATCAAAAAGATACGACCGCTTCCACGTTTCATCATGTTCGTAAACACAGGTTGCGCCACATTATATGCCGTTTCAAAATTGACTTTATACTGCGCTTTTATATCACTTATTTTCGTAGCAGCAATATCACCCATCGCGAAGCTGCCTGCGGTAGAGATCAGAACGTCTATGTTGCCATGTTTCGCTATCACCTGTTTGATCATTTCCTCGGTGGCTGCTTCATCGGTCAGATCTGCTTTCGCAACTTCAAAACTGCTGTCTGCTGATGCATGATTAACAACACCAATAACATGATATCCTTCAACTAAAAATTTCTTGGCTATTGCACTTCCGAGGCTGCCTGCAGCGCCGGTAATTAATACAGTTTTCATATTGATATGATTAAGATTAAAAACAACCTGAATAAAACACGGACTTCTATTTTTTATACCCCGGTCGGGTTCCGTTTTGCTGAATGTTAGACAGAATCTCCTGCATCTTTTCTACCCGCACCTC
This sequence comes from Ilyomonas sp., assembly GCA_964658445.1. Classification (GTDB taxonomy): domain Bacteria; phylum Bacteroidota; class Bacteroidia; order Chitinophagales; family Chitinophagaceae; genus Ilyomonas. Next base: position 8,922 of record CAZZZH010000113.1, on the reverse strand, counting down.
CTGTTTGCTTGCCATGTTTTTCTCCTCAGAAACATCATCCTTTAAATTATACAATTGCCCGCTGTTACTTAACCCGGTTGATATTGTTTTATTGCGAAGCCAGGCTGGTGTTGGCTTTGTTTGCGGAGCAATGTATTTCCACTCTCCTTCTCTCACCGCTAAAGTAAACGACTCTTCCAGCATCACGGTTCTTCCTTTATCACAACGACCCAACAAAGCATCCAGCATATCAAAGCTATCAGGCGCATCAGCTGCTTTCAACGTCTGCTTTGTAAGCCGGGCCAGCGACGCAAATAAATCTACCTGGTTAATCAACGCATTGCTTGTATGGGGCTTTACTTTGCCTTTCCAATACACAATCGTTGGCACCCGTGTTCCTCCTTCAAAAGCACTATATTTTCCTCCTTTATAAGGTCCGATTGGGTGGTGGTCGCCTACAAGTTCTTCAGCCTCGTCATCGTAGCCATCATTCAGCACGGGACCATTATCACTGGTAAAAATGACCAGCGTATTTTGTGTCAAACCCAGGCTGTCAAGTGTATGCATTACCTCGCCAGTCATCCAGTCCATTTGCGCAATATCATCTCCCCGCCTGCCCATGGTGGTGATGCCATTAAAACGGGGATTAGGATCGCGCGGAACATGGATATCTGTATAAGCCAGATACAAGAAGAACGGACGCTTTTTGTTCTGCGTAAGAAAGCTTTTTGTTTTACCAACTAGCACATCTGCCATGTCTTCATCTTTCCAGCGGGCAGCCATTCCACCCGTCATAAAACCAATGCGGCTGATGCTGTCGACAATCGTATTACTATGTTGTGTATCTGCACCAAATTTCAATAGATCAGGTCGCTCCAAACCCGTTGGGTCATTGCCAATTTTATGGTTATAATTTACGGTTATCGGGTCTTTAGGATCAAGGTTCACTACACCACCATTCTCTACAAATACCGTTGGCACACGGTCCAGTGTAGCCGGAATCAAAAAGGAATAATTGAATCCCACTTCAGCAGCACCGGGCGCGATGTGTTTGTTCCAATCAATAACGCCATCGCCCAAACCCAAATGCCATTTGCCAATCACGGCTGTGGTATATCCTGCTTTCTGCAACATTCCCGGAAGCGTTGCCGTACCGGGTGGTATCAGCAAAGGCGCATCGCCGGGCAAAATAGCAGCATCATTCCGGAACGCATAACTGCCCGTGAGCAACGAAAATCGCGAAGGCGTACAGGTCGCTGCGGTGCAGTGCGCATCTGTAAACCGCAATCCGTTGGCAGCTAGTTTATCCACGTTGGGCGTCTTCACATGAGTAGCGCCATAGCAACCCACATCTCCATAACCAAGATCATCAACATAGATAATTACAATGTTAGGCTTAGATGAGTCTTCCTGCTGCGCCGAAACTTGTAAAGACAATATCAAAAAGAAAATAAAAGGTAAGTACTTCATTGTTTTCATCCTCTTTCAACAAGCGTTTTAGTATTACTATTTTCCTCACTCACCTTTAGTCTGAGGAGCCCGCTTTGGCAATACACGATTCGTCTTCGCCCATTGCTGCCACTGCTTTGCCAGCTTATTCACAATGTCAGGATGCTGCGCAGCTATATCATTTTCCTCTGTTTTATCCTCGCTTATTTTAAACAAATGCCAGGTCGTGTCTTTCGCTAAACTTACCAGTTTCCACTCTCCATCGCGCACATACCGCGCACCGAAATGTTCATTGTAAAGTTCAGTATGACCCACCTCCTGCCTGCCTTGTAAAGAAGGTAAAAAACTAACGCCTTGTACCGGTAAAATAGAGTGGCCATTAAACGTTTTTGGGTACTTCGCCTGCGCAAGTTGGAGGCAGGTCGGCAGCAAATCCATCACATGGCAAACCGGGTTCACAAAGCTTCCTTTGGGCTGTTGAATCCCTTTCGGCCAAAAGGCAATAAAAGGTGTGTGAATACCACCTTCATACGATTCAGACTTCCAGTAACGATAAGGCGTATTAGCAACATTTGCCCAGATCGGGCCAATCGACGAATAGGTCGTTTCATCGCCCGGCATACTGTCTTTTTGGGTGGCGTAATGAATGGTTCGTCCGTCTCTTGTTTCACCTGGCCGGTCGAAGCCCGGGCCATAGTTGGCCGCCACCTCCGCACTCGCGCCATTATCACTTAAGAAAACAATAAACGTGTTATCCAGTTGTCCTGCGTCTTTCAGTGCCTGCAGTATTCTGCCAATGCCCTGATCCATCCTGTCCACCATAGCAGCATGAACAGCCATCGCGCGTGCATCCCATGCTGTATCTTTATTTGATTGCCACGATGGCGCACCCTGCATCGGCGATAGCTTGGTCTTTGTTGAGTCTATCAACCCGAGCGCCACCATCTTTTTGTATCTCGCTTCGCGAATCTTCTCCCAGCCCTTCGTGTAAGTGTTCTTATATTTTTCTATTTCTTCTTCCGGCGCCATCAGCGGCCAGTGCGGCGCAGTTTCCGCCACATATAAAAAGAAAGGTTTCCCTTCCTGGCTCAATTCTTTTACATAACGGGCAGCGGTATCATTAATCGCGTCTGTATGATAATAATTCTTCGGCACTTCCTTAATCGGTGTCGTCCCGCTTACCAAACTAAACGGATCAAAATAATCTACCACGCCCCAGATATTGCCAAAATATCTTTCAAAGCCACGGTTCACAGGATATTGCTCAACAGGAGAAAAAAAGGGATGATATGATTGATGATTCAGCCATTTCAATTGCTCTTCCGCAGTGCTCTGCACCACCGTATTCGACACGTGCCATTTACCCGACATCGCGGTATGATAACCTGCCGCCTTCAATACTTCTGCAATCGTCACTACGCTGTCCGTCAGGTGTCCTCTGTAGCCTGGCAGGTGCCGGTCTTCGGTCATCTCGCCGATGCCGGCATCATGGTTATACATACCGGTCAATAACGAAGCCCGGCTGGGGCAGCATCTCGACGTGTTGTAAAAGTTCGTAAACCTCACTCCGTTCTTGGCAAGATAATCCAGGGTAGGTGTATTGATTTCGCCACCATAGCAACCAATATCCGAGAAGCCCAGATCATCAGCCAAGATAATGATGATATTAGGACGATTGTCTTTTGCAGTTGTCCGTTTATCTTCTTTATTATCAGCAAAAGAAAAAGAAAACAGCGCAGCCAATATGATAATGATTGTACGAGGATAAGCTTTCTTCATAATCTGCGCCGATTCGTTTTTTACTTCTGATTGTCAAGGCAACTGCTCAATATTGCCTCTTGTTAGTAACAGAGTTCATCGCTACTCTTTTATCGTTTGGATCTTTATGTTTTGGAAAAACGAAATCTTTTTGTGACCATTCAGTCCACTTTGTTGTCAGGTCATTTAACACATCGGGATAGCGGCTTGCCATGTTGTGTTCTTCTGCTCTGTCGGCTGATAAATCAAACAATTCCCAAGCACTCATCTTATTACTTTTAACCGCTTTCCAATTGCCTTTGCGTACCGCCTGGTTACCTTCATGTTCCCAAAACATATACTGATGCTGGCTGAGTGTATCACCAATAAATACAGGCGCAAGGCTTCGCCCGCTCAGCGGATAAATAGTATTGCCTTTATATTCTGAAGGATATTTTGCTTTGGCGACTTCTGCAAATGTCGGCATGATATCAAGTAAATAAGAAGGCGTTCTTACAATCGTGTTCTCTTCTTTTTTGTCAATTCCTTTTGGCCAATACATGATAAAAGGTGCTGAAATACCGCCCTCTTCTGTTTCTCGTTTCCACTTGCGGTAAGGTGTGTTAGAAGCGTTTGCCCAGCCCATTCCATACGATATCGCAGAAGAGGAATCCGGGTTATTAATGTCTTCCATTTTGCCACCGCCCAGTTCTTTGTAAGGCTCAGGACAAGCGCCATTATCACTTAAAAAAACAATCAGCGTATTCTCTAACTGACCTTTTTTTTGAAGATAAGAAATCAACTTGCCTACATTGTCATCTATACAACTTACTTGCGCTGCATACACGGCCATTCTGTGCGCCACATCTTTCTGTTCTGCAGAGCTAAGCTTATTCCAGGCTCTTACTGCAGAGTCACGTGTTGATAGCTTTGTATCCGCTGTTACGATGCCTGATTTTAGTTGACGTGCATATCGTTCTTCACGTATTTTATCCCATCCTTTTAAATAGTTTCCTTCAAACTTTTTGATATCTTCTTCTTTTGCCTGTAAAGGCCAATGCGGAGCATTAAAAGCGAGGTATAGAAAGAAAGGATTCGCGTCTTTTTGCTGATCCACAAATGCAATAGCTGAATCAGTAAAAGCATCGGTTGTGTAATAGTTACTTTGAGGTGCCGGCAGCTTCGTATTCATATACCATAAACCTCTGCCACCCTGCGGTTTTAAATAACTGGTAGCACCGGCTAAAATGCCATAGTACTTTTCAAAGCCACGTTGCAGCGGCCATTTTTCCTCGCCATGCATACCCAAATGCCATTTGCCCGACATGTAAGTATGATAACCGGCGGAGCCTAATACTTCCGCCAGCGTCACGCAATTCCTGTTCAGATATCCTTGGTAACCCTGCGTTCCCCAATGGTAGGAAGCGGTATCAGATGGCTCTTCGGACATTTGCCCAATACCTGCCTGGTGCGGGAACAAACCGGTGAGCAAACTAGCTCTCGTAGGGCAACATCTGGCGCCGTTGTAAAACTGGCTAAACCGGATGCCTTTGCTTGCCAGCCTGTCAAGGTTGGGTGTGGGAATTTCACTTCCAAAACAACTGATATCGGAGTAGCCCATATCATCCGCCATAATCAAAATGATGTTAGGGCGTTCAGCCGCTTTTACACTTTTTGGTTCTTCTTTTTTCTTTGTAAATGAAAGAACACCTGTCGAAACAATTAAGAGAATAGAGAAAATGAGGAAAGCCTGGTTTATAAATTTCATAATTATTGATTAATGAAGATTGTATTGGTTGGTTGCTGTAAAAATACAAAGTGAAAGAACTTGTTTTTCGATGAAGGAGATTTTTGTCTTTAATTATTCTTGTTCGAGTTTTAGTGCAAAAAATAAGTACTTACGATAGTTAATCCTTCTTGCTTAATGATGAAGCTTCAAAACTGTACCTGAACCAGTGACTTTGATTAACATTCAGAATCATAATTAACAAAGAAATTAGGCAAGTTGATTTAAGGGATTCCAAAATGTTTTACACTTGAAAATAAGGCAACTAATTGCATCAGGCGATGAGAATTGAATTTACCATTCTTGGTAAACGATGATGTATGTCTTCAAAATAAAAATCGCTCGTAAACATTTATCTACAAGCGATCATATACGTGGTTTCGTCAGGAATCGAACCTGCTTTATCCCATTTAATCATATTTTACGCTATCTAATTATTTAGCTGATTATCAATTGTATTATTGAGGTTCAAAGTAAAGTGAAATAAAATAGAATAAAGAAAAAAGGACAACTATACGGACAACTACTTATTTTTATACCCGAAATGGTATTCTTATGGGTGAAGTATGTTTCTATCTCAAAAAACCAAACGCCAACAAGACGTCATTGGTCTATTTGCAGAAGAAATATGACAGCCAAAGGTTGGTTTACACTTTTGGGCAAACTATAGATCCTAAGAACTGGAATAAGAAAAAGCAGCGGGTTAAAAGCAATCTCGAAACAACTGCTAACGGTCGATATAATTTAAACGACCTCCTCGATGCTTTACAGGATGAATGCGAAAGAGCTTACAATATCGAAATCAAAAATGGCATACCTCACCCCGATGTCTTAAAGCAATACCTGGAGAGTTATTATAATCAAAACTTCAGTCAGCCGGCTAACGGTGAAGAGATAACCGTATCATCAGAGAATAATAAATCCAAGCTTTATTTACTTATAGAAAGCTTTATCCGCGGCGATATTAAGCATAAGGGTAAAGACAAGAGTAAAGAAACTATCAAGCAATATAAAGCCACCTATAATCATCTGCTTGAATTTGAACTGCAAAAGAAGAAAACCGATAAGGATTATACCCTGGACTTCGACTCAATCAACCTGAACTTCTACTATAGTTTTATTGATTATCTGCAAAAGGATAAATGGCGTACTAATAAGAAAGAGGAGCGCATTAAGGTGGAAGGGATGAAGGTTAACTCTGTAGGTAAGTACATCACCATCCTGAAATTATTCATGACAGAAGGAGTGGACCAGGAACTTACTACCAACATGCAATTCAGACATAAGAAGTTCTGTGCACCCAAAGAAGAAACCTATGCCGTCTATCTTAGTGAGAAGGATATTTTACAGTTGTATCATTATGATTTTAATTTAAATAAAAGGTTAGAACAGGTAAGGGACCTGTTTGTATTTGGATGCTTCACCGGCTTCCGGTTTTCAGATTATAACGATGTAAAAGGAGAGAACCTGGTTACAATAGATGATGAATTGTACATCAAGCAAATAACAAAGAAAACAGACTACGGTGTTATTATCCCGGCTAATCATATTATTCTGGATCTATTTGAGAAGTATAAAAGCAACGCCAACCGACTGCCTAAATCACTATCTAATCAAAAGCTGAACAATTATATTAAGGAAGCTGCAGCACTAGCCGGATTGACGGATTTGGGCAGGTTAAGCTCTGATATGGCTAAGCCGCTCAATGAATGCATTACGAGCCATACAGCCAGGCGATCCTTTGCTACCAATCTCTACTTATCCGGCTTCCCGGTTATTGATATTATGAAGATGACTGGACATAAGACGGAGAAATCTTTCTTGAATTATATAAAAGTATCTAAGCTGGATGCGGCTAAGAGACTGAGCGCTCATTATAAGAAATTGTTGAACGGGCAATTAGAAGTTGTATAAAGCTGGGGAAATGGCAAAGTTTGATGATTTATAAAACCCGAGTGTGTCTAATCACTCTTCTTGAACTTATAAATTATGTAAGTATGTCAGACAACAAAAGGAGAAAGAAAATTATAGAAAATATTATTGCTGGGATGACAGGTAATCCCTTGCCGAATAAGATCAAAAATATCACAGACGAAGAGCTGCAAAGCATAGAGTTTACTGATGAAGTTTCGGTTATTCCAATTAGCACATTAGAGTCTACTATTAGTGCACAAAACAATGCACGGACTCTTTTAGTTGTGGAAGATGCTTTAAATTTTGGAACAGAGAGTAGAATTCTGCAGGATCGGGATGAAGTCTCAATTGTTTGTTCAGACATAGATTTTAATGTAGTTAAAGCAGCCGATTTTCTTTCTCTCCAAAAAGATATTCTTACTCCTATCTTTTCAAACGAACTTAAAATGAAAGCGGACTGTTTACTCAAAAAGATAGAAAGTCAGCAGGACGATTTAGAATGTTACGCACCACGAATATTGGAAGTGCGTAAACTTTTAGTGAAAGGTTCTTTTTGGGCTAGGATTTTTGGTTCTTACACCGGTGCGGATATTTTGAATATGTCTGATGAAGTTTTTTTAGAAGCGTTAAAATCTTTTCTAGACAAAAAAGAATCTGTATTTCAAAGCACCTTTTTACAAGATACTAAGCAAAGACAAATCACTACAGTAAAAAGCATAGATCAGTACAACAACTTAGATGATTTGTTTAAAGATGAATTCAAACAAAAGTTTGAAAACTTCATCCAATTATTAAGAGAGACGGATCCTCCTTGTATTGACGAAAATTGTAATTACGATATTATGCATAAATCAAAAGCCGTTATCGTAATTTGGTATAAAGCCTTGGAATATAAAGGAGTGGTAGAGCGGCTTTCTGATAGCAAGGAAATTGCTAAGTTGCTCAATAAAAAATTTATTGGATTGAATATATCAGATAGCATGATCAGGGCTAAAAATATCAATGCAAAAATTGATCACGAAACTGATTTTCGAACCTCAATTGCAGCAATAAAGGCACAAAAACATTAACTGCAATAACAGCACTAACATTTGCAGTCCAGCTAATACAACTTTTAAGACAGTCTCCATTTTTACAAAAAGTATTAAAAATGGAGACTGTTTTTTTATCATTAACAAAAAGCGAACTTCAAGACCTTATTGCTGACACTGTTACAGCTTGCTTACGACATAATCAACCGCCGCCGCAATCATCCTTATGTTCCGGTAATGCTACACGCCGTCAAGCTGCCGAATACCTAGGCATTTCTCTTCCAACACTTCACCAACATACTTTATCAGGAACTATTAAAGGAAACCGTATAGGAAGACGGATTCTCTATCGTTGGGCGGACCTTGATGCTGCTATGAATGCAATCAAAACTATAAACAGATAGCGCTTGTGGGAAAGGAAGTAACATACGATCAACTTCTCTTCAAGCTATGCAATAAGCTTCGCAGCGCTCATTGGAATGCAAAAAGATTCCATTCAAGACAAGCTGCAGAACAGGAATACCGTCTAGGATTGCAGCTGGATAAGCTTTTAAGAGAAGAAAATACAAGGAGAAGGCACGCGGAAAATCTATCAAGCAATGGGTAAAAGCACATTTTGGTTTAAACATGATTATAACGCACGTAATGATCCGAAGCTTCAAAATGTGCTAATGGAGCTTGGCATGAGCGGAATTGGTGTTTACTGGTGCTTAGTTGAGATGTTATATGAGCAGGAAGGTTTTCTGCAACTGTCTCAATGTAAGAGTTACGCATTTGCCTTACATATAGAGCTTGCACTGCTCACCAGGTTAGTAAACGACTTTCAATTGTTTGAAAATGATGGAGTAAAATTTTGGAACCCGAGAGTGATAAATTCAATAGAGGAAATTACCGATAAGCGGCAGAAAGCCAAACGAGCTATTAATGCACGTTGGCATAAAGAAAATAATACGGACGTATCATTTTCGGATACGTCCGTATTACAAACGAATACACCGGGTAATACGAATGTTTTACCAGAGAATT
>CAZZZH010000112.1:0-13650 GCA_964658445.1 Ilyomonas sp. | reverse complement strand
GTTAACTCCGTATTGTTTCCATAAATCTTACCCGGCGGCAGTTCTACATTTTCAGCGTTCAGAGCTGCGCTCATTTCGCTGAACGAAACGTTGTAGGCGTTCATCTTATCGGGGTTCAGCCAGATGCGCATAGCATATCTTTTTTGCCCGAAGATGTTAACCGAGCTAACCTGGCTGATGGTCTGCAACTGTTGCTGCAACACGTTTTCAGCATAGTCGCTCAGCTCCAGCAAACTCATGGTGCGGCTTTGCACGGCAAGTATCAGGATGAAGTCGCTGTTCGCATCTGCCTTCGTTACTACGGGTGCGGCATCTATATCCTGCGGCAGGCTTCGCTGCGCCTGGCTCACTTTGTCGCGCACATCGCTGGCGGCAGCTTCAAGGTCTTCACCCAGGTTAAATTCAACACTTATATTGCTGCTGCCCAGCGTAGATGATGACGTGATGGTGCGGATACCCGGAATACCATTGATCTGCTTTTCTATCGGCTCGGTAATCTGGCTTTCTATAATGTCGGCATTGGCGCCGGTATAGTTAGTGGTAACGGTAATGATAGGAGGATCTATGGCAGGATAATCGCGCACGGCAAGGTACGTAAAGCCCACCACGCCAAACAAGATGATGGCAAGGTTCATCACCGTTGCTAATACCGGGCGGTTAATGGAAAGTTCGCTGATATTCATTAATAGATAGTTGTTAGATAACAGATGTCAGGTTTCCGTTCAAAGCGTTTTATTTTCGGTTACTTCTATCAACTGTCATCCTGCTTTTGTCAATCTTTTTTTACTGTATTCCTTTCTTTACAAATTGATCTAAAGTCTTTACGCTGCGCACTTTCAACTTAGCATTGGGGCGGGCAAACAGTACACCAGTTACTACTACCGTATCGCCAGTGGCAATGCCTTTGGTAACCTCTGCTGTGCTGGCCTGGCGGCTTCCTGTTTGTATATCCGTCATTTTCGCTTTGCCATTCTTTACTACAATCACCTGGTCGCTCTGGTCGCCGGGTATAATGGCATTGGTAGGAATAAGAATGGCATTGTTGTCGCTGTTCGACACGACGTACACTTTAGCAAATGCGCCGGGGTTGCTGCTGCCATCGTCCAGTATCGCCCGCACCATCAGGTTGCGGGTTTGCTGGTTTACCTGCGGCTCCACAGCAATGATGGTAGCTGTGCTTTTTTTGCCCTGCGCCTTATCAATCTCTACACTCACTTTACTGCCTACAGTGATAATATTGCTATACTCTTCAGGCAGTGTAAAGTCTATCTTGGTGCGGCTGGTTTGCTGCAGCGTAGCAATGACGGTGCTTTCGGTAACGAACGCGCCAGGGCTTACCTGCCGCAGACCCAGCGTACCGGTAAAGGGGGCGCGGATGACGGTTTTATCAATCAGGGCATTGGTATATTGAATATCAGCTTTCAGGCCTTCTACCTGGTTCACGGCGGCATCGTAGTCTGCCTGGTTCACACCCTGTATGTCCAGCAGTTTGCTCAGGCGTTGCTGGTTCGCTTGCGCAAGATCAAGCTGCGCCTGCGATTTTACAACCTGTGCCCGCAGGTCGGCATCATATACCCGCGCCAGCACCGTTCCCTGCTGCACTTTTTTTCCTTCAGGAACATTTAGGTAAATAAGCCGCCCCGTTACCTGCGGGTGAAGCTCTACAGTTTCGTTGGCTATCACTGTTCCGTTGGCTTCTATCGTATCGGAAATGCGCTGAGGCTGCGCAATCATGGCATCTACCAGTGTGGGTTGCTTCTCTTTACTTTTATCGTTTTTCTCTGCGGCTGCTTCTTTTTTGTTGCCACAGGCAAAACAGAACATTGATATTAAAAGGCAAAGGGATAGTTGTTTTTGCATACGAGACTTGGTAGAAAGGCACTGCATTCAATGTATGGTTTGATGATTTGCTTGTAAAAAATTAAAGATAACGGTATAGCAGAGCAAAGATTTAGCTAAAAATGCACCTGACGGTAAATGAAATAAAATTGAAGGTGAACGGTGATATGAAGGAGTAACGTGTTTGTTAAAACAGGCTTATGCAGCACTTGGTGACTAAAAGAGAACATAAAGTCGGCTTATGATCGCAAAGCATTATCTTTTATTCCAGTAACTGGTTCACGATTTCAGAAATTAAATTCTGATTTTTTGAAGGAAGAACAATTTCGTGGTACAATTGCGATGTTTCGAAACGGATGATGGTAAACTTTGCAAATTGCAAACGGCTAAGATAAGGCGTGATGTCGATAAAAAATCCCGCATTGTCTTTACCTGAATAGGAAGATGTTTTGCCGGTATAAGGAAACCGCAGGTATTCATTGTTGGGCAGTAAGAAGTAAGCAAAGTTCTTTTTGCTGATGTTGATTGGGTGGCTGCTGATATCAGACGTTGAGAAATAAAAGAAGAGCCAGTATTTGCTTTGCTTTTTGTGGACTGTTTTTACACCCACTACGCGGTCGGCAATGCCGGTTTTATTGTTTAGATTCAGTGTATCGAAGCCTGTGCTATAGGTTGTATCGCCGGTATAGCTATCTACAGTTCGCGTTAGCTTCTGCGCCTGTATCAGGCTGCTAGAAAAGATAAGGCAGGTAATGAAAAAAATGAATTTCATAGGATAGATTGTGGTGAGGTGTTTTATATACGCAGTCGCGTATTTGCAGGATGATGAGCGGGCGAGTTTAACACTATCTTCATACGCTCTCTTTTCTTACAAATTGCGAAACTGTTGTTGGTTTATTTAACCCGCAACAAGCGTTCCGCTGCATTGCGCAGTGTCTCTTCTTTTTTTGCAAAGCAAAATCGCAGCACTTTATTGTCGGTAGCCTTTTGGTAAAAAGCCGATAATGGGATCGAAGCCACGCCATATTCTTTTATCAGGCGTATAGCTAATTCCGTGTCCTTTTCTTCGCTAAACGAAGCATAACTGTAACATTGAAAGTAACTGCCAAAAGAGGGCAGGGGAGTAAACAAACTGCCTTTCATCAGCGAAGCAAAATAGTCTCTTTTCTTTTGCATGAAACTGCTGAGCGATGTGTACAATTGTTCATCTTCCAGTATGTTTGCAAGCCCCGCCTGCATCGGCGTGTTGGTGCTAAAAGTATTGAACTGGTGCACTTTTCTAAACTCTTTCATCAGGGCTTCGCCGGCAATGCAGTAACCCATTTTCCAGCCGGTGCAATGATAGGTTTTGCCAAAAGAGAAACACGCAAAGCTGCGGTTCTGCAAAGCCGGATAAGCTAAAATACTTTGGTGCTTTTTGTTATCGAAATGAAGATGCTCATATACTTCATCGCTCACCACTACAATGCGGGTACCATGAACCAACTGCGCCAGTTGCTGCATATCGTCTTCACTTAAAATACTGCCTGTTGGGTTGTGTGGCGAATTAATGATAATGGCTTTTGTTTTGGCTGTTATTTTCTTTCTTACTTCTTCCCAGTCAATGCTGTAAGCCGGGTACGTTAGCGAAATAAAAACAGGCACTCCTCCATTTACAATAATGTTCGGAACATAGCTGTCGTAAGCCGGCTCAAACACAATGACCTCATCGCCGGGATTGATGATAGAAGTGAGCGCTGTGTAGATGGCATAAGTGCCGCCGGGCGTAACAGTGATATCAGTTTCAGCATTGACAGAAGCGTTGTAAAGCTTGCTCACTTTATCTCGTATCCGCTCGCGCAGCAGCGGCAAACCATTGGTATGCGCATATTGATTAAAGCCATCATTCATAGCTTTGGAAACCGCATCTATTAAGACTTGTGGCATTGGAAAATCAGGAAAGCCTTGTCCTAAATTGATAGCATTGTATTGCTGAGCAAGACTGCTCATCACGGTAAATATCGTTGTGCCAACCTGCGGCAGTTTACTATGTAGTGATGTCATAACAGTGTTGTAAAGATTACGATGAAGATCAGTCAGGATGCAATGTCCAGCTCTTTTATCTGCTGTTTATATTGCGCAGGGAGTATCATGCTTTTTAAAAACCAATCAAGCTTTACCGCACGGAATATTTTATAAACAAAAACAACCGGCGTAAGCCAAGAAAACGATTGAAACCGTAGCAACGTTTTTACCCGTTCGGGTACTACTAATTTTTGCGCTTCTTTTAAAATAAGATAACGCAAAGCACCCAAATGTTTCCGGTATTGTGCAAACAAATCTTTTGTGTAATGGCTATATATCATGTTCTCGTCGAGGTGCTGTTTGCGCATCGCCATCCATTCTTTGTAGGTAAATGGTAAGCCCGTCAAACCCATACGTACACCTACTTTGTTGAACACATCAAAGACTTCTTCTTTTTCGGGAAACGATAGTTTGCGGTGCAAAACTTCGAAAGAACGGATGGAGTAATCAATCAGCATAAACAATACATCACGATATGCCCATGCTGGAATTTTTGCGCCCCGGTTTTCTTCTACTGCCGCATGTATAGAAGCCATCTTATCTATGGCTGCATTGGCTTTATCTTCCGGCGAAAAAATAATGAGCCGCGAATACGTAACAGTTGAAAATAATCTGCCTAAAGGATCTGCCGGAAGCCTGCCGGTAAAGTACAGCCAGTCGACCGCTTTGTTCAAAGCGAACTCTGCAGCAGCACCTGCAAATATGAAGAGCACCGTATCGCCGCTGCCCCAGATGATTCTGACAATTGAGTTTTTTTCGGTAAAGAATTTCATAGTCAAATTAACGGAGAAAATCGTGGTAATTCTTAAATGTTAAGGCTTTCTTCGAAACATTTGCATTGCGCAAAAACTTTTTGCAAGCGATAAAAATCAGCAGCGAATTGTAATCATACTCATTTATCATCGATAATCCTCAAGGTTCTGTTAAGATAAAAGTTTGCCCGTAACATTGCTGTGTAATTAAAATCTTTGCTGCATCCTACCACTATAAAATTTGAATGTTATGAAGAAAGTAAACAACCTGAAAGTAATGCTGCTCTTGCTATTAATAGCCGGCTCCTCTTTATGTGTGAACGCACAATACAACGTGCCGTTGCAGCGAACTATTTCGGCAACCGGCAATGCTAAAATAGAAGTGATACCAGATGAAATTTATGTGCAGGTAAACCTTCGCGAATACGACAAGAAAGGCGGTGGAAAAGTGGATATTGAAACCATCAAAAACAACTTCCTGAAGGCTTGCAAAAACATTGGGCTAAACGACACCGATGTGATGGTACAAAGCTACCAGGGCTACGACGGAACCATCTATCAATATAGAAAAAATAAGAAGCAGGACCCTGACTTAAAAGCCGGTATCAACTATTGGGCAAAAGTAAATGCATTAAAAAAAATGGATGAGCTGGTAAATAATCTTGATGATGAAGCAACACAGAATTTTTACATAGCCAAAACCGATTATAGCAAGCGGGAAGAAATGGTGATGAAGATGAAAGCCGATGCTATAAAGGCCGCAAAAGAAAAAGCTATTTTCTTAGCTGCAGCTATCAACGAAAAAGTGGGTAATGCCATTACTATGAGCGAGCCTAACGAAGTAAGCGATAATCCGCCACGTCCGGTATATGCAATGGCAATGGCAAAGGTGGCAGATTCGGATGACCAGGAACCCGCGCTGGACGTAAACTTTAAAAAGATGAAGATTGAATACGAAGCCAACATCACGTTTGCTTTGCTGTAAATTTTATTTCCACACTAAAGCTGCTGATAACAATATCAGCAGCTTTTTTATTAACGCAATATCGTTCAGCGCTGGCTCACCGTTCTATATTTGCGCAGTATTAGACAGCCTTTGTTATGAAATTAAACACTGTCATTTTTGATATGGATGGTCTGCTTGTAGACAGCGAACCGATATGGGGAATTGCGGCCAACTATGTATTTGAGCAGTATGGTTTTCGGTTGTCGCCAGAGCAGCACATCACGACAACAGGGCTGCGCGTTCGCGAGTTTGTGCATTGGTGGTTTCAGCAATTTGGAGTGAGTGAAAAGGAAGAGCCAGCTGCCGAAGAAAGCATCATTAACCGCGCTCTTGCTTTGCTTGATGAGAATTGCAAGATGATGCCGGGTGTTGAGCATGTATTCAACGTGTTTCATTCGCGGCGTTTTAAGATCGGTATTGCTTCTTCCTCACCCGATTCTTTAATAGAGCTGGTGATGCAAAAAAGTGGCATCAAACAATATGTAAACGGCACGGCGTCGGGTCACCATCTGCCTTACCCAAAGCCACACCCGCAGGTATATCTTAACTGTGCCGAAACCTTGCAATCATTGCCTTCGCAATGCCTTGCCTTTGAAGATTCATTTTATGGAATGATAGCTGCCAAAGCTGCTCGCATGCAGTGCGTGATTGTGCCCGACTATAAGCGATATAAAGAAGAAAGATGGGCAGCCGCAGATTTGAAATTATCGTCGCTACAAAACTTTAGCGGCTTGCATTTGGAGATGATGGAGAGATAAAGAAAGAGAAGTAAAAAAGCTCTATAATAATTTAAATTTCCAAAACTAAACAGTATTCACGATATCATAAACGATAGTGCCCACTTCTCATTTTTGACGATTCACTTTTTAAAGATGAGGTACTGCATTATCTACTCTTCAGCCATGCTTCCACAGCTTGGTACACCTCTTCATCGCTGAAGTCGACCGGCTGAAACGCAGTGCCTGTAACCTTTTCGTAAAGTTCAATGTACCGTTTACTTATTATATCAATCCATTCGTCCGACATTTCGGGAATGGTTTGTCCTTCCTTTCCCATAAAGTTGTTTTCAATCAGCCACTCGCGTACAAATTCTTTGCTCAGTTGTTTTTGGCGCTCGCCGGTTTGTTGTCTTTCTTCGAAGCCTTCTGCATAAAAATAGCGTGATGAATCGGGCGTGTGAATCTCATCCATCAGGTAAATCTCATCGCCGATTTTACCAAACTCGTATTTCGTATCAACCAATATGAGGCCTTGCTTTGCGGCTATTTCCTTGCCGCGGGCAAACAGCTGCAGCGTATAGTTTTCAAGCGTGTCCCATTCTTCAGCCGTAGCTAATCCGTTAGCTATAATTACTTCTCTCGAAATGTCTTCATCATGTCCTTCCTCAGCCTTGGTAGAAGGCGTAATGATAGGTGAAGGGAAGTAATCGTTCTCCTTCATGCCTTCGGGCAAAGCCACGCCGCACAAGGTTCTCTTTCCGCTGTTGTAGGTTCGCCAGGCATGCCCGGTAAGATTGCCGCGAACCACCATTTCTATTTTAAAAGGAACACACTTTTTGCCCGCAGCAACAATGGGCGCAGGCGTTGCCAGCAGCCAGTTTGGACAAATGTCTTTCGTCTGCTGCAACATGTAAGCAGCCACCTGGTTCAACACTTGTCCTTTGTAAGGAATAGGCTTCGGAAGTATCACATCAAACGCAGAAATGCGATTGCTGGCAATCATCACGAGCGTATCATTGCCTATGGTGTAAACGTCGCGTACTTTACCTTTATAAAAAGCAGTTTGATTTGTAAATTTGTGTGGCATCATACAGCAAAAATAAGTAACAATGTTTTGGTTGTGCTTGTTATATCCGTTTTGAAAAAGACTCTTACCATTAGCTAATTTGTCTGTATTCAATTGCTTTTTTATAGTCTTATTTCACTGTAGTGATAAGAGTTCTTCGCCTTTGTTTTATAATTCTTAATCAGCTAAATCGTTCAGGATTAAAATTTTTTAATACTCAAAAATAGTAATCCTTTTTTTCGGTTTATTACTGAGAACTGCTTTTCTTTACTTTTCATAAACAAAGCTATAGATTATGAGAATGCTTCTTGCTTGTTTGGCCATTATCCTATGTGCTGTCAGTGCCGTTGCTCAGGGAACAATCATTATTTCCGGAACGGTAACAAATACGACCACTGCCGAGCCGGTAAATGCCGCTTCCATTCTTGTAAAAGGCAACAAGGGCACGGGCACCTACACTGACGATAAAGGTAATTTTAAACTTTCGGTAAAACAGTCGCTTCCACTTACACTGATCGTCTCTTCAATAGGTTTTGCTACCAAGGAAGTGTCTGTTGATAATGCTGGCGCAACCCTGAGTATAACCTTAGCACCTGCCTATATTTTAGGGCAGGAAGTTGTGGTATCAGCCAGCCGCACACCGGAGAGGATTTTAGAGTCGCCGGTTACGATTCAGCGTATTAGTGCGGCAAATATTACGGCTTCGCCTGCCTCTTCATACTATGATGTTATTGGCAACCTTAATGGTGTTGATTTAACCACATCGAGCCTGACGTTTAAAACGCCAAGCACACGCGGTTTTAATGCCAGCGGTAATACACGCTTTAATCAGATAGTAGATGGTATGGACAATCAGGCACCAGGGCTAAATTTTTCGGTCGGATCTCTTGTAGGTCCCACAGAGATGGACATAGACAACCTAGAATTACTAAACGGTGCGTCTTCTGCTTTGTACGGGCCAGGTGGCATGAATGGAACTTTGCTTATCAATAGCAAAGATCCATTTAAGTACCAGGGTTTGAGTGTTCAGGTAAAAGGTGGCGTCAATCATATTAATGATTACAGCCGCAGCGCTTCTCCTTATTCTGATGTATCGCTTCGTTTAGGAAAAAAGATAAGCGATAAATTTGCAATTAAATTATCAGGCGAATTTACACAAGCAAAAGACTGGGTGGCAAGAGATACAACCAATTATTTTCGAAGTTTAGGCTCTTCTGGTCATACAATATCAGGGACAAGATTGAGCGATGCAAATTACGATGGCGTAAATGTTTATGGGGATGAAACAACGCTTGATATTCGCAATTCTGCCACACCCTTTTTGCAAGGTGTTGCGGCACAAGATACAAGCGGATCGTTAGGAAAAATTCTTGCTCCTTACTTTGGCGCACCGTTAAATGTTTCCCGCACCGGTTATAAAGAAAGCGATGTGCTTAACCCAACGACCCGCAGCATCAAAGCCAGTGGTGGATTGTATTATATGGTGACGCCATCAACTGAGTTATCGGCTATCGCTAATATTGGATGGGGCAATTCCATTTATACCGGCAGTGACCGATATTCTCTAAAAAATTTAATGATAGCACAATACAAGCTGGAAGCAAAAAGTAAGTACTGGTTCCTGCGAGCGTATACCACACAGGAGGATGCGG
Source organism: Ilyomonas sp. (assembly GCA_964658445.1). GTDB lineage: Bacteria > Bacteroidota > Bacteroidia > Chitinophagales > Chitinophagaceae > Ilyomonas. The sequence goes on along the minus strand of CAZZZH010000112.1, from coordinate 4,552 downwards.
GGCAATCGTTTAATGCAACCGTAACAATGCAATTGTTCAATGAAGCTTGGAAGCCAAGCTATAATCCCTCTAATCCTTCTGCAAGCTGGTACCCCCAGTTCGCAGGTGCTTTTGCGCAATATGCTGCAGGTACATATCAGTATGTTTTAGCTAATACCAATGACCCTGCAGCAGCTCAAACGGCAATGTTGAACAGCACTCAAACTAATTTGAATCTGGCGCGTACTTACGCAGATATTGGAAGACCGGAAGCTGGCTCTGCAACTTTCAAAAACATATTCGATACGGTTCGCTTAAAACCAATTCCAGCCGGAGGCTTATTTGTTGATCATACCAGTTTATACATGGCTGAAGGTCAATATAATCTTACTCATCTATTAAATATTGATTCAGCAAACCGAACGGATATATTAGTGGGAGGTAATTTTAAAGAATACAGATTAAACTCTCACGGCACTTTATTTATCGATCAGGATGGGCCTATTCCTATTCGGGAATATGGTGGTTATTTGCAGATTCAACAAAGACTTATAGGAGATGTTTTGAAATTAACAGCTTCGGGACGTTATGACAAAAACGAAAATTTTAAAGGTAAGTTTACACCCCGCTTTTCTGCCGTGATACAAGTCGCAAAAGACCAAAATATTCGACTGTCTTATCAAACAGCTTATCGTTTTCCCAGCACACAGCAGCAATATATTGATTTAAATATAGGCGGAGGAACAAGACTGATCGGAGGCTTACCTGTTTTTAGAGACAAATATCATTTTGACACAAATCCAATTTACACATTGGAGAGTTATGGAGCCTACGGTAGCGTTGAGCCAAGAGATGTAACGAAGCTAGTAGTGCAGCAGTTGGGTGAGTTTAAGCCAGAATCTTGTTCTTCTTTTGAAGTTGGATATAAGGGGCTGGTGGCGAAAAAGCTATTGATAGATGTTTATGGCTATTATTCTGAATATAAAAATTTCTTGGGAAGAATTATTGCTGTTCAATCTTCCACTGTTCCTCTTGATACTTCTGTTGGTTTAGCCTACCCAAATAAATATTCAATTGTTGTAAACAGCGATGGCAAAGTAAAAACGCAGGGTTGGGGATTTTCATTGCAGTACTTATTGCCACATAATTTTACTATAAATGCTAACTTATATTCAGATGAATTAAAGAGCTCTTCTACAAACTTCATTACTGGCTTTAACACACCTAAATACCGGACTAATATTGGTTTTGGCAACATTGGTTTTTTAGGGAAAAATGCATTTGGCTTCAATGTAGTATATCGCTGGCAGGATAAGTTTTATTATGAAGGTGATTTCACTACAGGCAATGTAGCCGCTTTTGGTACATTGGACGCGCAAATAAGCTATAAGATGTCTCAAAACAATTTGCTCTTTAAACTGGGTGCTACCAACCTTATCAACCATTATTATATCAATGCATATGGCAATCCATCAATCGGCGGGTTGTATTATTTAAGCGTAACGTTGAATCTTCTTTAAAGCAAGTATATTCCACGTACAACAGAAGGCTCTTTTGAATCTAAGAGCCTTCTGTTGTACGTGGAATATTTAAGCACCATCAGAGTATAAGCAAGAAAACCTTATCAAAACTATAGTTCAAAGCCTCTTATTGCGTATCTATTTTTGCCTCGATAGCTGCCTGCACACTCTCGGGCAACCTCGACAGCAAATCCAGACCAGTAGCGGTTTCTATGGCATCTACACTGGTGCGGTAAGCCTTCCAGTCGTTAGCGCCAATGTTATTGTCATTAGACATTTGCACTGCTATTACACGTGTGGAGGAATTGATGCGCGATGTATCGTTGTTTCCATTTGAGAATACCACTACCACTTTCCATATCGTAGCCGGAACGGTTACATTTCCATTGTCAATACTTTTTACATATCCATTCGTGCCGGTTCCGCCTTCGCCATAACTGCCCATGATGATGTATTCTTCATCGCCAGACTGTATCAACGTCCGCGTATAGTTTTCAAAATTACTCCAGGCGCCTTGGTTCAACTGTGGTGCCTGCGGAATAACGTTGGTCATATAGAAAGTGGTTTGGTTAGCGGTTGTTGTTGCCGTTCTGTCACCCGACGGGCAAGAATGTCCGCGGTCGAAACCTGTGTTGCTATAGCTTGCCGATGTTACGGCATACCAGGAAAAAGGAAGCGTAGGATCGGGTTCGAAATCATCGGTGCGAGAAACGCTGCCAAGGTCTGAATTGTACACATGCCAGCTTACCCAGTTGGCGGTTCCACGGCTGCGATTATACGATAAATCGTAGGCGCTTTTCACCATCAGATAGTTGTTATCGTCTGCCTGCGTAGCGCCGGATGGATTGCCAAGTAAAATATTGTCATTGTCGTAAATTTTTGCTGCAGAGTTTGTGTCAACTGGCGGAGGTGTGGTGGTAGTATCAACAGGCGGCTGCACCTGCGATGAACCGGAATCTTTGCTGCACGAAGTATATATAAGAATAAAAAACAGGAACGGTAGTGGTAATAATTTACGAAACATGAACCTTGTTTTGGCGACTGCAATATTAGTTTTTATGTGCTTTGAGAAAGTGTGCAGAATGTTATTTATCCATCAAATTTTCAGGCTTCTCAATTCCTTTTTTTTAGCAACGCAAACTTGTCTTTTGTGCATCTAATTGGGTAAGAAATTTTTCTGCGTGTAGAAGGTGTTCTTGTTTCGCAGCAGCGGTCATTTTATCCCATCTGTGCAATAAAAAAGATAGCCGTGGGTTGCTTTCAAAAAAATGGCGATGCACATGTATAAACCGCCAGAACAACCCATCCCAAATGGGCTGCCAGTCGCACTCTTTATAATTGCCCATTTTCATCAGGTAATGGCTGCCACTAATGTAGGGCTTTGTCATCATCAATCCGCCATCGGCAAACTGCGTAACACCATACGTGTTGGGCACCATCACCCAATCGTAACTATCGATATACATTTCCATAAACCATTTATACACCTCATCCGGATGAAACTCACAGAGTAGCATGAAGTTTCCTATCACCATCAGCCGTTCGATGTGATGTGTGTAGCCGCATTGTAAGAGCTTTTTGATGATATTGTCAATGGGTTCAATGCCAGTTTCGCCAGTCCAAAAAGTATAGGGAATGGTGCGCGTAAAACCCCAGAAATTTTTCGTGCGTTGCTTTCTTCCTTCTCGTTCATACACCAGATAAATGTATTCGCGCCAGCCGATGATTTGCCTGATAAAACCCTCAAGAGAAGCGATGTGAATCTTAAAATCGGCAGCGGCTTCCATCGCTTTTTCTATAACCACATCAGGCGTGAGTAAACCAATGTTCAGCAACGGCGAGAGCTGGCTGTGAAATAAAATGTTTTCATTTTTCACAATTGCATCTTCATAAATTCCGAAATGCGAAAAGCGGTTTTCTAAAAACTGTTTCAGCCATTGTTCCGCTTCTGTAAATGTGGTTGCATAAACAGCAGGCTGGTGCTGCATTGTAGCGTTTACATCGCCATAGTTGTTGCCGAAATATTTCTCCACATACAGCTTTGCTTCCTTTACCCATTTGTTCTCTTCGGGAAAGTGATAATGCGGCAATACACCGTTTTTAGGAAATCGCTTTCGGTTGGCATCGTCCCAACTCCATTTGCCGCCTTCCGGTTTGTTGTCGTTCGACAATAAAAGTTTACGCTGTTTCCTTTGCTGAATATAAAAGTTTGTCTGGTGATAACCATTAGTGGCAAAATAATTATTCCAGTCGCTGCTATTGTTTAAAAAAATGGGTGTCGGATACTTGCAGATTGTTATTTCCGAAGAGCTGCAGGCCGCCTGCAGCCTTCGTTCCAGCCAGTCATCCGTTACATTGGCAAGATGTATACTGTCAAAGTTTTCTTCTTTTAACCAGGGAATTAATCTTCTTATATCTGCTCTTTCATCATTGGCTTCAATGTATGTTACCTTATAATTTTTTTGTTCTAAAAACTCTTTGTAAAAACACATTGAAGCACGATGTAAGACCAGTTTTTGTTTATGAAAATTCAGTTGTTTGAAGAACAACCATTCTTCAATCAAGATAACTTCATTGGCTTTCTCCAAGGCCGGATGATGCTGAAACAACTGGTGTGGAAATACAATAGCAACGGATGGCATAAGTAAATATACGGTGTGAAAAATGGTTGATGATAAGGACAAGAAGCAAGCCATTGAAGCAAGTGAGACGAGAAGTTGAGACCTGTTTTTCTTATTATAGGAAAGACTTTTTATCTGCTCTCACGACTTCCAGATAACATACTTTTCCACACCTGTTATCATAATCTGCAGCGTTGCCAGCCATTCCCTTTTTTTCTTACCCTGCCGTAACCGATATTCGCAGGGTGAAGCCGTGAATTATGGAATTATCTTTCGACAACACCAAGGTTGCATTTGCCTACAAAAACAATAAGGAGCTAAAGTCGGGACGCTTTCTTTTTACTACTATGAACTACCCGCTGTTCTCAGCGGTAGGCGTGCGGTTGACACCGTTTTTAATGAAGACGGGGCTACCTATTCATGGCATGATAC
>CAZZZH010000111.1:0-13689 GCA_964658445.1 Ilyomonas sp. | reverse complement strand
ACAATTATTCTTTTATAAACTTAATAGATTGTCCAACATTGTTGCCTGTCACTTTCAACACATAAATTCCTTTGCTTAACGATGCTGCCGGAATGTTGATGGTGTTGATGCCTTCGTTTACGCTCTGGCTTTGTGTTGCTAATGTTTTGCCTGTCAGATCGGTGATGCGTAAAGTAACCTGAGATGCTGTTTGGCTTTGCAGTAAAACACGAACGGTATTATGAACAGGATTGGGAGAGATGACGATTGTTCCGCCTGCCAAAACCGTAACCGGAACAATGCTCGAATAGGTAACCGCTCCATCTTTATCTACTTCTTTTAGGCGATAATAAGAAGTGCCGGAGAGCGGCTGAAAGTCAGTTGTAGTATAGGTTTCAACCTGGCTTCCACCTTTCGCTGTTATTCTTTGCAGTGAAGTAAAAGATGAACCATTGCTGCTTCTTTCAACGGTAAAATAATCGGCATTCACTTCATTTGCTGTTTGCCATTCTATGTTCACATTTTTGTTTTGCAAAGAAGCTTTAAACGAAAGCAATTGAACCGGAAGCACACTGCAAAGATCAACTCCGGTTACATTCGATGTTGTAGTAACGGTTATATTGGCAGCTGTAGTGGTAAGTGCGGTAGAGCTTATATTGGCAACAACGCCTGTTCCTGCACTAACGAGGGTGCCGTTGCTTCCTGCCGATCCACAGATATCGTAACTGCTGTTGAATTTATAAATAACACCGCGTGAGCTGAAATCACTATCGGTGGGCTGATAGCCGGTACCACCTACTACAATACCGCCATCAGAAGTGCGCGACATTTCGAGAAATGTAGAGCTGCCGGTGAAATCGCTGGTTGACTGGTTGAGTGTCTTTGTCCATACCAGATTGCCTGATGAACTAAGCTTAAAAAGATAAGCAAAATTGGTGTCTGTACCAGACTGAAAACTGGTATCAACATTAGAATAAGAGCCCGAAAAAATATAACCGCCGTCCTTATCTTCTACCGCGGAATAAGCTAAGCCCAGGGGAAGGTTAGTGGAGGTAATTTTTTTAGACCACAGCAAACTTCCCGATGCGTCGAACTTGTTCATCATAATCTGTGGAAAGGGTAGGGTAATAGTGTCGGAAAAATTACCAAAGTTGATGATCTCTTTGAAAGGATAGGCAACTAAACCTGAGGTAACAAATCCGCCATCTGATGCCTGCAGAAGCGATAAAGATAAGTTGCCGACGCTGTCTGTTTTTACACTACGCGACCACAAAATACTTCCGTCTGGTTTTATTTTTACCAGATTGGTAGTATCATTAAAGTTATCGTCGTCATTACCCATTAACAGCGCATAGTTACCATCGTTGGTGGCTTTAATGTCTGTAATGCCATTGCTATTAAAACCTGAGTATTGTTTTGAAAAACTAACATTGCCCTGGCTATCTGTTTTCACCAAATAACTGGCCGAGCTATCGTTGGTGTTGTAAAGCGCACCTACAATAATATAACCGCCATCAGATGTTTGCACAAGACGCGTACCCTGGCTGGTGAAGCTTGTGGTAGCGTACCCTTTTTGCCACTGCAGATTGAGGTTTGCATCTAATTTTACAATAGTCATCAGGTCATCCAATGTACCGCTCACAGCAAAGCCGCCATCAAAAGTGGCAATGATAGAAACGCCTTCGTCATCCACACTGCTATTGGAGCTGGTAATGACTTTTGAAGATACTACTGAACCTAATGAATTTAATTTTACAAGCAAGATTGCCGGATTGTCTCCGCTGGGGCTTCTAGTTCCAACGCCCACATAACTGCCATCACTTAGTTGTATAACTTTAAAGATCTGGTTGTCGTCATCACGGGTTGCGGTGCTAATGCCGGTTCGAAAAATGGATTGTGAAAAAATAGAAGATAAAATGAAGAGGGAGGCGAGAGTAAAAAACGTTTTCATAGAATGTTTGTTAGGTTATTAATAAAAAATAGTTGGCAAATCAGTTATATACTAATGGCAGCAGAAAAATTACAGGAGACAAAATTATACGAAAAAGGAGTTTTATAAATACCTTTTTACCGAAAATCTCTATAATAAAATCTGCCATTGAGGTAAGACAAAACGATAGTGAAAAGGCTAAATTTTTAATAGCTATGGAAACTTCCGAAATACGGTGTAGCGTAATGTTATTTCTAAAATAAGTAGGGATAAAGCTGCCAGCACCCAGGGCAAATATTCGTCGGTATAGCGGTTATAAGTAGTTACCTGTATCTTTGATTTCTCAAGACCATTAATGCTGTTGTACACTTTCTGCAGCGCATTTTCATCGGTGGCATGAAAGTATTGCCCACCCGTAGTTTGCGCCAGCATTTGCAGCAAGCCTTCATTATATTCCAGTTTCTTTTTTTGGGTAATGGGACCAAATGGCGAGTCAACGGTTTCTTCAATTTCGTTTTCACTTCCCACGCCAATGGTATAAACTTTTACGCCAAATGTTTTTGCCATGTTAGCGGCTACGTCCGGCGAAATCGTGCCACCAAAATCAACACCATCCGTAAGCAGAATCACAATCTTTGTTTTTGTTGAATCATTGCGAAGCCGGTCTACACTTGTTGCCAAACCGCTGCCGATTGCCGTCCCTTCATCCTGCAGATATCCGCTTCGAATATTGCTGATCTGGCTTAGCACCGCATTGTGGTCTATCGTTATCGGGCATAAAGTAAAAGAGAGATTGCTAAAGATAACAATGCCGATCCTATCGCCGGGGCGACCCTCTACAAACTGTGCTGCTACTGACTTTGCGGCTTCAAGACGGTTGGGCAGGAAGTCTTTCTCCGTCATGCTGCCGCTGATGTCAAAGCACATCACAATATCAATGCCTTCGCCTGTGTTTTGCTCCTCGGTAAACTTTTGCTGTGGTCTTGCCAGGGCTACAATTAAACAAGCGAGTGCCAGGCAACGGAGCACAAAAGGAAAATGAAAGAATACATTTTTGAATGTGCGGGGCTGTTGTATAAAATGCGTTGTTGTTACTAAGAAAGCAGCGCTGCTTTTGCGGTTGCGAAGTATGTATTCATAAATAACAACCGGCAGCAGGATGAATAAAATAAACACCCAAGGATAAGCAAACCCGATATGTTGAAACCAGTTATTTAGCATATTGGGAAAGGTTTCGCTCTAAATGATAGTAGATATGTTCAACGGCTTGTTTAGCTGTGTCGATGTCAGTCGTTTTTTGCGCTTCGCCCGGCTGGTATTTTGCAAATTTTACTGCACTCACCAAACGAAGCAACTGGTAAAAAGGAGTGCGTGCTTCCGGCTTTACATATACATTCAATTGCAGCATCAGTTCATCGCTGGTTAGCTGCAAAGCGCGTATGTGCAACTGGTGCTGAAAGAACATGCGACAAATCTCATCCAACTTTGTATAGAACGGTTGTAGCGGCGGATTTTCTTTTTGCAGCTTCTCTAACTGTTCAATGGTAGTTTCGAACAAAGAGCGGGCTGCAACCGGCTGTAGCGAAAGTTTTTCATTTTTCTTTTTAAAGAAAAAATACCACACTGCCACGCCCGCCAGCAGCACCAATAAAATAGCGCCTGCAATGGGTAAATAATCCGGCTGAACATCTACATCGATGATGTCTTTCATCGGGTGATATTGCTGCATGTTGCTTACATCTACGGGCAACACTTCTATTGAGAGTTCATTCGCTGCAAGTGTGTCGCTTTTGTTATTACTGTTTTGCAATAGCACATACAACGGTGGCAGCTTCCAGTCGCCCGAATCGAAAGAAGTAAGGATAATATTTTGAACGTAAGTAGTAGTACCGTTTACTACAACTGTATCTATCGGCAAGCGCTTTACTATCTCGATGTGGTTGGCAGTATCGGGCAAAGAAAACCAGGTAAGCAGTGGCGAAGATTGTGTGTTGATGTTCTCTACCTTTAACTCCACCGTTATTTGTTCGCCGAGTAAAATCTTATCTCTGTCTAACGTAGCAGAAGCAGATTGAGAATAAGTAGTAGAAGGTATAAGATATAAAGCAACAGAAAGAAGACTTAGGAATGCTTTTTTGAATGAAGTCAAACTGTAGTAACGCAAACACGGCATCTGATATCTGGTATCTTCCCTCTTCCTCATGCTCTGCGGATAAAAAATTGTTGTAGCTTTTTTACATAGTCTTCACCTGTGGCAAGCTGTAGCAAATCGGCCCCTGCATTGCGGAAAGTAGTCTTTGCATCATCAATGATTTTGTGAAACTGCCTGTTATATTGAAGTCTTACGTAAGCATCATTTGTATCAAGCCAGAGCATCTGGTTGGTCTCTGCATCGCGCACCTGCAGCAAGCCAGCCTTGGGCAGGTTTTCATCGCGGCGGTCATACACCTGCACGCCAATTACATCGTGGCGTTTTGAGGCTACACGCAAGGCTTCTTTATAGCCGGCATCTGCAAAATCGCTGAGTATAAAAACAATGCTTTTGTGGCGTGTAACATTATTTACAAACTGCACGGCTTTTACAATATCGGTAGCGCCGGAGTGTGAGCTGTACTGAATTAACTCGCGAACCATGTATAATACATGATCGCGCCCGCTTTTGGCAGGAATAAATTTTTCTACGGTATTACTAAAGAAAATCAAACCTGCTTTATCATTGTTGTTAATCGCCGAAAAGGCAAGCACAGCGCACATCTCGGTTATCAAATCTTTTTTGGTTTGCTTGTAAGTTCCAAATAAACTGCTGGCGCTAACATCTACCAACAAATATACGCTCAGCTCACGTTCTTCTTCAAATACTTTGCTGTATGTATGTCCCATACGAGCCGATACATTCCAGTCTATAAAACGGATGTCATCGCCAGCCTGGTAATCGCGCACTTCTTTAAATGTCATTCCTCTGCCTTTGAATGCCGTATGGTATTCGCCGGTAAACAAGTGATTGGTCAATCGCTTGCTTTTTATTTCGAGTTCGCGTACTTTTTTAATAAGGTCGTTGCTATTCATTAAAGATGGTTATAGTTAGTGGTTGATATTTATTTGAGATAGGCACATTGCTCAGTTGAATTAATAAAACCATCAGCTTCCTACGGCACTTTCACGGCTCTCATCACATCATCCACAATATTCTCCGCTTTTATATTCTCGGCTTCGGCTTCATAGGTTAGCCCTATGCGATGGCGCATTACATCTTTGCAGATGGCTTTTACATCATCCGGTATCACAAACCCTCTGCGCTGCATATAGGCATGAGCTTTTGAAGCCAAAGCAAGATTGATGCTTGCACGCGGCGATCCGCCATAGGCAATCAGGTTTTTTATTTTACCCAAACCAAACTCATCGGGATAACGCGTGGCAAATACAATATCAATAATGTACTTCTCTATTTTTTCATCCATGTATACCTGTTTCACCAGGTTTCTGCCGGCAACAATTTGCTGTACACTCACCACAGGCTTCACCACCGGCAAGGCTTCTCCCTGTACTTGTTGACGAATGATCAGTTGCTCTTGCTCACGGTCGGGATAACCCACAATTACCTTTAGCATAAACCTGTCTACCTGCGCCTCAGGCAGGGGATAAGTGCCTTCCTGCTCCAGCGGATTTTGCGTAGCCAGTACTAAAAATGGTTCATCTAATTTAAACGTGTTCTCGCCAATCGTTACCTGTCTTTCCTGCATGGCTTCCAGCAACGCGCTCTGTACTTTGGCAGGCGCGCGGTTGATTTCATCGGCTAAAATAAAGTTGGCGAAAATGGGACCTTTGCGTACTACAAACTCATTTCGCTGCTGGTTATAAATCATCGTCCCGATCACGTCGGCAGGAAGCAGATCTGGTGTAAATTGGATGCGGCTGAATTGTGCCTGCACAGCTTGCGCCACCGATTTAATGGTAAGCGTTTTAGCCAGTCCCGGCACGCCTTCCAGCAACACATGCCCATTGCTTAATAAGCCAATCAGTAATCGGTCAATCATGTACTGCTGACCGACGATTACTTTGTGCAGCTCATCGCGCAGTGCATCAATAAAAACGGTTTGCTGTGCAATGGCTTCATTCAGCCTGCGAATGTCTTCTCCGGTTTGCATGAATATTGATACTTCGTGAATCTACAAAGTAAAGGTTCGTGCTGATGAAATGAGCAGCCATGCGGTTTTTTCTATTTATTTTAGGCAAACAGCAAGCTGTATTGGTTAAGCAAACCAGGTTTGTGATGACATGATAACTCGTTGCGCAGTTTTGAAATTACTTTTGCTGTTTGGTAAATGAAGCATTGGCAATGAACATAGTCATTATAAGATATAACGCCGGCAATATTCAGTCTGTATTGTATGCATTGGAACGGATTGGTGCAACCGCCACCGTTACAGATGATGTAGAGCAAATACAGAACGCTGATAAAGTGATTTTTCCCGGTGTGGGCGAAGCCAGTACAGCTATGAATTATTTGCGGGAGAGAAAGCTTGATGAGGTGATTAAACATCTTACACAACCCTTGTTGGGCGTGTGTTTGGGCATGCAACTGATGTGCGCTCACAGCGAAGAGAACGACACCGAATGCCTGCATATTTTTGATGAGAAAGTAAAGCGATTTGCTCCGCAAACCAGCCATAGTAAAGTGCCACAGATCGGCTGGAATGATATTTACAATTTGCAATCTCCGCTCTTTCAAAACCTGAATGAAAACAGCTATTGCTATTTCGTTCACAGTTATTACGCGGCTTTAGGCGAACATACCATTGCTACGGCAGATTATGTGCAACCTTACAGCGCAGCCTTGCAAAAAGATAACTTTTATGGCGTGCAGTTTCATCCCGAAAAAAGCGCAGAAGCAGGAGAGAGAATATTGAAGAACTTTATTGAAAAGGTTACCTAAGTCTTATAACATTTAATCAACCATCTCTTCTTCGCCTGGTGCGTTGTCTTGTTTAAGGGTCTTCTTTGACCTGTGTAACTAATCTAACAGTTCCTGATTCCGGTTGTTTACATTTTCTTTTCTTTCTTCGCGCCTTAGCCGCGTTCTTCTGTTATGACTGTAAGAAAAATAAAAGGCAAGAAATAGGGCGATTAATCCCCAGGGTATATAAATATTCATATCAGCTTTTTACTTAACAACAAATGTATTTTCCTCTCACGCTGTTGCCTTGTACTTATTCTTATATTCAACAGGCGATAATCCGGTTATCTTTTTAAAGATGGTTCTAAACGCTTTGTTATCTGAATAACCTACTTCATACATCACTTCATTGATATTGCTGCGGCTTGTTTCCAGGCGCTTCTTCGCAGCTTCAATCTTTACCCTTTGTATGTATTCGACAATTGTATTTGACGTGGCTTTCTTAAATCTTCTTTCAAAATTTCTTCTCCCGATGGCGAACCTCGAAGCCAGTTGGTCGACTGTTATTTTCTCTTCAAAATTCTTTTCAATGTATTCCTGAGCTTTTAATATTTCAATGTCTTCATGCTCTTTTTGCCCGTGAAAAATAATGAATGGCGACTGGCTATCTCGCTCTATTTCAATTGCAAATACTTTGGCGTTCATAATCGCCATTTCGCGTCCCGCATACTTCTCTATTAAATACAAAACCAGGTTAAGATAACAATAAGCGCCACCGCTTGAATAGATGCCGGCTTCATCGGTTACTACCTTATGGGGTATTAGGTTTACATTAGGGAACATTCTTCTGAATTCATTTGCTGCAAGCCAGTGTGTAGCGCATTTCTTGCCATCAATTAAACCTGTTGCTGCAAGCAAAAAAGCACCCATACAAAGACTAGCAACTTCTGCACCTTTTGCATACTGCTTTTGTATCCACGGTACGAAAGCATGGTTTATTTGTAAGGCATTTTGCATCTCTCCATCCATGGCAGGTATTACTACAAGGTCGGTTTTGTGAACGTCGTTCAGCAATGCGTCTGCATTGATGGTAACCAGACCGCCGCATAATAATGTTTCTTTTTGCAAACCCACCAATTGCACGTTAAACATGGCCGATTCACCACGCATTTTTAAAAACTGATTTACTTGCGTAAACAACTGGCGCGGACCTTCTATGCTGCCTAATACAGCACCTTTCGGAACGAGGATGGAAATGTGTTTCATGCGATAAAAATAAGGTCTTTTCTGTCGGAATCAACCTCTTACATTGACGTTTTTGCACCTTATTTATAAGTGGTAACAATGGTAGTTTTGTTCCGTTGATATAAAATATACAGAATGAACAAATACACGATAGATAATAATATCAACATCTTTGGAAACAAAGTAGAAGCTTTCCCTAACGGCATTGACGAAGCGTTCGAATCGTTAACCCATATGCTGTCTGGAAAATTTGACCGCTCATTTTATGGTATTGTAAAGATGGAAGAAGACGGCTGTATGGAAGGCTATTATGCCATGGCAGAAGAACGTTTCAGTGGTGAGGCAAAGCAATATCAGTGCACTACGTTTACCATACCCAAAGGCGAATACCTAACCGAAACAATAACCAGTTGGCGCACGAAAACAGCAACTATGAAAGATGTGTTTGCAACCTTACTACAACAGCCAAAGGCTGACAGAACACAGTCTTTAATCGAATGGTATCAAAACGATGAAACCATGCTTTGTATGGTAAAAGTAAATTTGTAAATAATATAGTATGCAAACAGAAATTAACCAACAGTTAATAGAAGCCAACCAGCAGTTTAGTCAATTGTTTTCTTCTTTCGATGCTTCGCAAATAAATAAAGTGCCTTACAAAGAAAGCTGGACGCTGGCACAGGTTGCAGAGCATGTTTCGAAATCGGAAAAAGGAATGTTGCAGGCTTTGCATACACCTGGAAAGAAAGCTGACAGAGACCCTTTTGCCAAAGTAGAGATGTTGAAAAATACATTTCTCGATTTTTCCATCAAACTGCACTCGCCGGACTTCATTATACCTGAGCAAAAAGAATACAATAAACAAGCATTGCATCAGCAACTGGAGGACATTGCTTCACAACTGGCAGAAACAATTCAAAGTACAAACAAGGAAGAACTTGTCAGGGGTCTTCCGTTCGGCGACATTACCAAAGGCGAGATTATTCATTTCATTGTGTATCATACGCAGCGCCACATTCACCAGTTACAGCATATTTTCGAAACACTCAACGATAAAACAAAAGCGATGTCAGCTACACACGAAGTCATCATCCGCAAAGTGAACGATGCATTCAGAGAAAACGATGTTCCAACTTTCTTATCTTATTGTACAGAAGATATTTGCTGGAACAGAATTGGATTTACTGCCACACAAGGCAAAGAAGAGATCACGCAAATGATGAATGCCATGACGAGCGATTGCGCCGAGCTTAGCATTCACACCATCTTCTCCGAAGAAGATAACACGGCTTGCACCGGCACATTCAAACTGGCAGATAAGCAAGGAACACAGCAGCATTTCAGCTTCTGCGATATTTACAAATTTGCCGGAGATAAAATTAAAGTGTTAGACGCCTACGTGGTGGAAATGCAAGGATAATTGTATTGCTGGTGGCTTGTCATAACTGCTTTTGAATGCTCTAAAGAAATACAAATACAGTTTTATGGAACAAGCGTTTGTAACTCCGGTTGAACATCGTTGCGACGCTCCGTTCAACGTTCTGAAATGAATTTAGCTTTTATGCGAGTGCTTGCTCAACGTTACTACTTATACTATGAGTGTTAGACCTCCGCAGTGTTAGAAAATTATGATTAAAACTTCATCAATAAAACACAACAATGGCAACAACATTTAAAAAAATTGTTCCGCACCTATGGTACAATAAAGAAGCAAAAGAGGCGGCAGAATACTACGTCTCTATTTTCCCCGGTTCAAAAATCACCAGCGTTACTACACTGGAAGATACGCCATCCGGCGATGCGCAAACGGTATCGTTTGAACTCTCAGGACAACCCTTTATGGCCATCAGTGCCGGACCTTTATTTACCTTCAACGAATCAGTTTCGTTTATTGTATATTGCGATACGCAGGAAGAAATTGATTACTACTGGAATAAACTTACCGAAGGCGGAGACCCGAAAGCACAGCAGTGCGGATGGCTGAAAGATAAGTTTGGATTATCGTGGCAGGTAGCTCCAGCAGTAATGACTGAAATGATGCAAAACGGAACTAAAGAACAAATCAAAAACGTAACGCAGGCTTTCCTCCAAATGAAAAAGTTTGATATTGCAACACTGCAACAGGCATATGAAAAGTAACGATCTCTTAATGCGGACATCAAAACAGAATAACTCACTTTTATAAACACAGATAAACTGAAACCGTATGACTACCAAACTGAATGCTTACCTCACCTTTGGCGGCAACTGCAAAGAAGCGATGACTTTCTACCAGGCGTGCATCGGCGGCACGCTGTCGTTAACCACGGTTGCCGAATCGACCATTGCCAACCAAATGCCGCCCGAGCTGCAACATGCCATCATGCACTCTATGCTTATGCGCGAAGGCGAAGTACTGCTGATGGCTTCTGATAGCATGGGCGCGGCACCGGTAAAAGGCAACAACATTAGTCTTTCGCTTAACTGCAGCAGTGAAGATGAGATCCGTTCTTTCTTTGCTAAACTATCTGAAGGCGGCACCGTAAATAACCCGCTAAAGATTGAATTCTGGGGTGCATTGTTTGGGCACCTTACCGATCAATTCGGCATCAACTGGATGCTGAGTTATGATAACAAATAAGCCCTTTGTATGGATATTCCTGTGCATTTGTCAGAGCCGCGCCAGCATACGGGCATCGTTGAGCCAACCGGAAAAAAGGCGTTTTTCTTCGTCTTGCTGCTGGGCATTTTAGATACCATCACTCCCTTTTCTATTGACATGTATTTGCCCGCCTTCCCGGGCATTGCGCACGATTTGCATACCACTACGGCCAACATGTCGCTTACGGTATCTTCTTACTTCCTCGGTTTTGCGCTGGGGCAAATCTTATACGGTCCTTTGTTAGACCGGTATGGAAGAAAATCGCCACTGTATATTGGCTTGTGTTTATACATCATCACTACGCTGGGCTGCATCTGGGCTGGCTCGCTGCAAGGCTTGCTGGTACTGCGTTTCGTGCAGGCATTGGGTGGTTGTGTGGCATCGGTGGCGGCTATGGCGCTGGTGCAGGATTTCTTTCCACCGGCGCGCAGCGCTTCCATCATTTCATTTCTTATCCTGGTGCTGAGTGTGTCGCCGCTGCTGGCACCCAGCGTGGGCAGTTTTGTTATCAACCATCTTGGCTGGCATTATGTATTCATCCTGTTGGCGGTTATTGTGGTTGTAGTGCTGGTGATTGTCTTTTTCTTTCTGCCGCCGGGTGCGCCGCCCGATACTGCCGTATCCTTACGGCCCAAAGACATTCTTTCTGTTTTTAAACAGATTATTACCGAGCCGCAGTTCTCTGTATTTGCCTTTGCAGGTACGTTTTCTTTTGCCGGGCTGTTTATTTATGTAGCCGGCTCGCCCGCCGTTTTTATGGATTTTTTCCACCTTACGGCAAGCCAGTATGGCGGCGTGTTCGCGCTGCTTTCGGTAGGCTTTATCGGGGGCAGCCAGCTGAACCATTTACTTCATAAAAAATATACGAACGAGCAGATTTTTAAAGCCGTGCTAATGGTGCAAATAATGGTAAGCGTATTGTTTGTAGCGGGTGTAATAAGCGGCTGGCTTGGGCTCGCGGGCAATCTGGTTTTTCTTTTCCTCAGCCTGTTGTGTGCCGGGCTTGGCTTCCCGAATGCTGCCTCGCTGGCGCTGACTCCGTTTCGCAAACAGGCAGGCAGCGCATCGGCACTGCTCGGGTCTATACAAATTGGTATTGGTGGCGCGATTTCGTCGGTGGTGGGCTTACTGCACATGCCGGGCAGCCTGCCCATTGCGGGCAGCATGATGCTTTCTACCGCCGTGGCTTTGCTCATTTTTCAACTGGGCAATAAAAGCCTGGCGCCGGCGCAACTTGCCGGTGTAGCAAAGCCATAAGAGGCTCCTTTATTAGGCAATTTTTTCTTCATAATAAAAACAAACAACATGGCTACATTTCATCCGTACCTCAATTTCAATGGAAATACTGAGGAAGCATTCCTTTTTTACAAGTCAGTAATCGGCGGCGAGTTTGCGCAGGTAATGCGGTTTAAAGATGCGCCCGGCGGTGGCGGCGTGCCCGAAAGCGAGGGCGACAAAATAATGCACATCGCCTTGCCGCTGGGTGGTGGAACTATGATGATGGGCACTGATGTAGGAGGGAATATGGAGCCGGCCATTATGGGTACCAATTTTTCTATTTCCGTTTCGCCGGAGTCGGAAGAAGAAGCGCATCGCTTGTTTAACGGGCTGAGCGCCGGCGGACAGGTAATGGTGCCGCTGCGGAAAGAATTCTGGGGCGATACGTTTGGCTGGTTTGTCGATAAGTTTGGTATCAGGTGGATGATGAATTACCAGGATAAAAAATAACAGCCGGCAATCTGCCAGCCGCAAAGTATAAGCAAAGGCTCCGGGGCAGTACAATACCCGGAGCCTTTTTATTATATAAAAACGCGCTTGTCCGTTTATTCTTTTCCCGCTAATGCGAGTATCGTTTTTGCTTTCTCGGTTAATGCCAGTTGCCTGCCCGCCATCCGAACAATCAACCCCTGCTTCTTCATGGCGCCAATTCGTTTGATAACACCATCTTCTGTAAGTCCTGTCAGTTTTTGAAGGTCTTTCATCGATTGCCTTGGCGATTGGTGCAGGCGCAACAGGATAAGCGCTGCATTTTTAATACCGCTTAGCTTAGCCGTCGGCGTTATTTTCTCTATCTCGCGGAGCAAGATCTGCGAACGATACTTTTCTGCCCTGGCAGCATCGGCAGGCATAGTGTTCGAAGCCGTATGGATAGCTGTATCGGCTGATTGGATGGTTGTAAGAACCTGTTTTGGCTCTGCCTTTTGTGGAAGGATGGGCGGATTCTGCGTTGCTGCGCCTGGTTCATCATTCGGGTTGGCGTAAAAAGAGGGTTTTGCTATCGTCTCATCCTCTGGGATATACCGGAAACAAGAATTTGCCGTATCCATTTGTGATGGCATATACGGAAATGAAGAATTTGCCAAGTCCATTTCCGATGGGATGTACTGGGAAGGCTTTTTTGCTTTATCCATCAGTTCAGGATAAGAGGAAAGTAGGGTTTCCATCTCTGCGAAAGCGCTGACATAGTACTGCAACTGGTTTTCTACCTGTGTATTTCGCAATAAGACGATGTCCAGAAGCTGATTCAGCCTGTTAATCTCTTTGCGAAGCTGTGCATTTTCGTTTTCTGCCATAGCCATTGCTTTTTGACAGGTGTAAATTTATTGCGCACGCGCCATCGAAACAACGGGAAGAAGGCAGCGTTTGAAATTTTAATGCAATTATAATCTGCGTGGCAGGCAGCTTTTTTCTTTTATAAAAATGAAATGCGCAGGGAAGCGGTTGCCCGCACTTCTTTGCGCAACAGCAATACAGGTAAGTAATGGAATACACGAGTAAGATAAGCGCATTCGTCATTCCGCAATTGCCCTCAGCACGATGACTGAAACGTAAACCTTCTGAGAGGGCTTTGTGCAGAATCTGATGATGATAGGGTAAGCCGGTTGTATACAGTAAAGTGCTTTGCACGCCTTAACCCGATGAATACGTGAGAGCAGATTCCACACAAAACCCTCGCGGGACTAATGTAATGAGGAACAATGTTGAGGGCAATTGCGGAAT
>CAZZZH010000110.1:6069-13892 GCA_964658445.1 Ilyomonas sp. | reverse complement strand
CTGGTGTTATAGCAGCACCAGGCATTTTTGTTTTCGGTTTATCAATCAATAAGTATACGTCTTTAGCGAATATCCGTCGCCGGCATCGCCCGAAAATGTTTCTTTATCCGATGTCACTCTGTTCTGGCTGTCATAAGTATAAGTATGCGTTCCACTTAAAGTAGCGCCATCCTCAGTATACGTGTAAGCATCCGGCAGAAACTTAGGCTGCGTCAGAAAGGTTAGACCAACGTTCAATGTATTGGGCGAATGATTAGTATAGGTATAAGTTGTAATCGTGCTGCCCGTTGTTTCTGTAATCAGGTTGCCTTCATTGTCGTATTCGTAAGAAGTAGTGGCAGATAGTTCGCCGCCCGTAGCTGCAGTGTAATCGTATTCGTACAACTTAATTAATTGCTTGTTGGCGTTGTAAACATATTTCTCTGTTGTCGTGTCACCTTCATTGTATTGAAGCGTACTGTCAAGTAAAGTGTTGCTGTTGAGATAGAAGATCTCATGAAGCGGCGAATTATCGTTCGAGGTTTGATCTAACGTAAAAGAATTGCTGCCGTACTGGTACATCATCTTAAATCCGCTGGTGTCCAACGAAATCAGGCTTACTTGCCGGTTCTGACTATCGTAGGTTATCTTAACCGAATCTTTCGTGTTAAACTCCGGATAGTCATTGAAGACAGTTTCTTCACCATAGGTTTTCACCAGTGTTGGATTAGTGTTCACCGTGCTGTCAGTTACTGTCACTGTGTTATCAATTTCTTTTTGGCAGGAAGTGAAAAGACAGAAAAAAATAATAAGGACACTCAATAAGGTAATTAGTTTCATAGTTGTTATTCGTTACAATTCGTTTGGTTATTTTGACTGA
Organism: Ilyomonas sp.; assembly: GCA_964658445.1. Taxonomy (GTDB): domain Bacteria; phylum Bacteroidota; class Bacteroidia; order Chitinophagales; family Chitinophagaceae; genus Ilyomonas. The sequence goes on along the minus strand of CAZZZH010000110.1, from coordinate 13,033 downwards.
ACAGGCGACTTATTTATTTGCTGCGCAAAGTCATTAACGATTCAAATATACATCCGTCAGAAAGACCAGGCAACAGGTTTTTATAACGAATTAATTCTAAGTTTTGTAGACTCATATCAGTTTTATCTGAAAACTAAAGAATGGCATTTCCTATACTTTTAAATGCTTAAAAATGAAGAGCGTTTATCCGGTAAAAAAGCTCTTTATTATTTAGCTGAACAAAGTCTTTTTAGGATGATGATTCGAGTAAGAAGCAGTCAGCTTTAATCCTGATTGTTTCCTTTTCAAGCCGTATTTTATCAACAAAATTTTCACATTAAAACGACATATTTTGCTAAATAATTTAGTATTTTTACGTCACAATTCAATGCTATGGAAAAATCACAGTCAATCGGCAACATTGCTAAGGCGCTTAGCCAGTTTCAGGCAAAAATGGGTAAGGTGAGTAAAGATGCTACCAATCCGTTTTTTAACAGTAAGTACGCTACTTTATCCAACATTTTAGAGGCGATTAAACCGCCTTTGTTAGACAGCGGTTTATCGTTTACTCAGTTCCCTACCGGGCAAAACGGATTAACGACCGTTCTTATGCATTCGGAAAGCGGCGAGTACATGCAGACCGATTATTTTATGAACCCGACCAAAAGCGATCCGCAGGCGCAGGGAAGCGCCATCAGCTATATGCGGCGCTATGCTCTGGCAGCCGTGCTGGGTTTGAACATTGATGATGACGATGATGCCAATGCGGCAACGCATGGCGCATCTGCACCGCATGAAGTAAAGGCAGATGCCAAAGCGGTTGTTGCAGACAAACCCTGGTTGAACCAGGACAGTAAGGTGTATGAAAAGATTGTAGATCGGTTAAAGAAAAAAACAACTTCGATCGAGCAGATTGCACAGCATTTTAAGCTTAGCAAGCAGGTGCGGGCATCGCTGCAAACGATTATCAACAGTGTGGCGTATTCAGATAATTAGAAATAAGTAAAAGAATAAATCAGGAGTTGATAATTAGACAGGAACAGAGTACAATCCCGGCTTTTGAAAGCCGGGATTTTTATTTTATTCATTACTGTAAAATCTGACCTCATTGTACTGATAGGTTTCAATTTATTACAGATAAAAACTGAAATAAATTATCGCTGTTACAAAACCTATCTACAGAATATTTTGCATCAGTAATAAAGTGGAGCAAGAGTCTATAAATAAAAAGACCGGAATTCATCTCCCGGTCTTTTTATTTATAGATTATTTTAATTATCGCATTAATGTTACAGTGCCTTGTAGATTATAAACCTGCCCGGCATCGCATACGGCCTGAATAATATAAACATAAGTGCCAGTCGGCATGTATGCATTGTTGCACATGCCATCCCACGAAGCGTTGTTGTCAAGCGGACTCACATTATTTCTTTCAAAAACCTTGCTTCCATTTCGGCCATAGATTACAAAGTGCGTGATGATTTTAACCCCAGAAGCGGTGATGCGGAAGCGGTCGTTGTTTCCATCATTGTTTGGAGTAAATATTTCGGGAACACTCACCAAACTTTCTTTACAAATTACCTCCACCCTTACGGTATCTGAACCTTTACAACCAAAGTTGTCGGTAGCTTCTGCAGTGTAAACGGTGCTTTGTCTAGGCTTGCTGATAGGCGCAGGGCAATCAGCACAACTTAAATAAAGTGGCGGCTGCCAGTTCCATTTTGTCACATTGCCACTGGCAGTAGCCGATAGCTGCACCGATGTGCCGGCAGGAACCGTTACATTGTTACCGGCATCAACTACCGGGTTATCTTTTACCACTACGGTCACCTGAGCCGTATCTTCAAAACATCCATCGGCGTCGCTACCTACTACGGTGTAGATTTTATTATGCGCAGAGTCTTTGGTAGCAGGTGTTGCAATGCTGGCATCTGTAAGATCAACGCCGTTAATCCAGTTATACTTATCTGTACCTGCGGCAGCAAGAGTAGCGCGGCCGCCAAAGCAAACATTCACTGGCGATGTCACGGTAATGTGTTGTGGCTTCACCACAGAGATTGTTATTGAATCCTGATTTTTACATCCATAGCTATCCGTAACGAGCACAACATATTTGGTATCGCTTGCGGGGAAGACATAAGGATCAGCAATATTTGTATTGGTAATATCTGTAGCTGCTAACCACTGATACATTTGACCGTTATGAGCAACAAGCTGAACAGAATCGCCAAGACAAAGTTTAGATGAAGCAGCAAATAAGTCTACCTGTGGATAATCGTGAATCAGTAAAGCATGATAAGCGGTATCTCGACAACCACCAATGCTTACTACCAGATAAGAATTATCGGTGCCGCTTGTGTTATAGGTTTTTGCTGCCGGGTTTTGGTCAGCAGAAGTTGTATTATCGCCAAAGTGCCAGAGATACTTAGCAGATGCAACAGAAGAAGTGCCATTGTACGTAGCTGTTGTGCCAATACAAATATCTGTTGGCGCTTTAATAGAAGCCATAGGCGAAGGTGACACTTCAACCGTATCTTTCAACTCTTCCTGACAGCCATATGTTGAAGTAGCTTTTAACGAAACGGCATAAGTATCATAATTTGCGTAGGCAAACGACGCAGATTGACCAGCAGCAGAATCTTTACCTGTTCCAAAGTTCCATACGTAGCTGATTGTATCCTGCGTATTCGTTACAGGCTGTGCGGTAAACGATACTGAACTTCCTAAACAAACGATAGAGTCTGAGGCCAATATTTTTACATTAGGTTGTGCATGTATGGTCAATGCCTGAACAAGCGTATCGGTGCAACCGTTTTTGTCTACCATTAACTTGATCGTGTTTCCACCCGATGCACTGAAAGTTTGCGGCGGTGGGGTTTGCTGAGTGGAGGTAGCGCCATTCTGGAACTGCCAGTTGTAAGTCAATACATCGGTACTGTTTGTTTTCACTGCTGAAAATGAAACAGGAGTGTTCTCACAAAACTCTGATGCACCCTTGATAGTAACCACGGGCGCATCTGTGTAGGTAACCTGTGTAGTAGCCGTATCTGTGCAACCGTAAGGAGAAGCTACAATTAAGGAAACCTGATAAGTGCCGGGCTGCTTATAAGTAAACGAAGCGCTATCAGTCTTTGTTGAATCACCACCCATACCAAACGACCAGCTATAGTTTAATACTTCACCATTGTCCTTAGCCGTACTGAATACTTTCGGGGTAAAATTGACCAGCAACTGATGGCATTGAATGAGAGAATCTTTATGAATGCTGACATTCAGGCTATCTATAACTACAGGTGTATCTAAAGAATACGAGAAAACGCATTGTGAACCGTTCTTTACAGTAAGCGAAGGCGTATAAACATTTGGGGTTGTGTACAAATGACTAACAATAGAATCAGATGATGCCGTTCCATCTCCAAAATCCCAGACTAATGAAGTGCTGTTTTGTGTCTGCGCGGTAAACACTACCTGCTTTGAACCGCAACCCGGCAACACATCAGCATGCAGCGTTGCCGTAGGTCCAATCACGGTTACATAATCCCATGATGAGTCATAGGTATTATCTGAATAATAGCCAAAAATGGTTACCTTATAAACACCTGGTTTGTAATAAGTGTGTGTAGGCGTGTTGATATTATCTGCTGTAAGTCCGTCACCAAAATCCCAGCTAACAACATCAAAGTTTACAGAAGTATTGGTAAAGTTTACAAGTACCGGCGGACAGGTTGTATTCGGGTTTAAAAATTTGGATGCATAAATAAAAGATAAGTTGGTATTCTTCACATGAACGATGGAAGACGTGGTATCGCTGCATCCGGTCTCGCTGCTTTTAGCAACCAGTACCACTGTATCGTCGCTGTAAATTTTATAACTGTGAGATATCTTATCGTCATTGGACGTTGTAGTATTTCCATCTCCAAATGACCAGTCATAACTATTATTGATACGACCTGAATAACCCGAATCGGTAAGATTTGTAAAAAGCTCCGATGTATTGGGAAGAATGGGATTTTGTGCAACTGCAAACCTGGCTTTCGGGCCTTTTATCGTCAAACTGTTTCCTGAATAGTAAGCCGTGTCGCTACAGTTCTGTTGATCTGACACCACAAGCTTTACTTTATAATTTCCCGGATCGTTGTAATGATGCGATGTGCTGCCTTGTGTGGTAAGTGTGTCTATAATACCATCGCCGTAAAACCATTTCCAAGTAGTAATAGGAGTAAGCGGATTGGCTTTTGAAGTGTCTGTAAAGTTGGTTTTATCAGACAGACAAGCAAAGCTGTTTCCTACTGAGAAACCGGCTTTGGGACCGTTTATTTGTATAGGAACATAATTAGTGGTATCAGGGCAATTAAAGTAGTATGAACTAGTGATAAACCTTACGCTATCCTTACCAGTGTTTAATTTATTTACATTAACATTAAATGGAACACTATAATTTGTTTTAGTAGTTAATAAATAAGTACCTGTGAAAGGAGAATTACTTGCATATTGAATTGTTTTAATGGCGTATTTATAATTATATCCATACGGATTCAAATCCATGTTTGATACAGTTGTTTGCAAAGAATCGTTGATACAGAACGTCGAGTTCATAGCCGTCAATAAAGGCTTTTGGTTGATAAGTATCCGTGAATAAATAGAGTCTCGAACAGAACATCCATTATAAGTAGTTGTAAGAACAACTTTATAAGAAGTTGTTTTATTAGGAAAATAATGAACAATTGCGGTATCCCTTGCCGTAGAATCGTAATTATAAACCGGAGAGCCATCGCCAAAATTCCAACTGTAAGTTTGTGCTTTCTTGCTTGTTTCTTTGAGTGCTACTTTTGAGCGGTCATCACAGTTATTAACAGAGGATGATATTTTTGGAAACGGTGGCAATACTGTCAAGAATTTTACTTTGGTAATTGTATCATTACAGCCATGATTGTTAATGGCTAACGAAACAGTGTAAGCCGAATCGGTAAGATACTGATGACTGTAAGTTGGTCCGGTTAACAGTGTATAATTGGCTGCATCACCGAATTTCCAGTAATACTGACCCACCACTTTATTGCTATCACCGGTAACTTTAAAGTTTACCAGCTTATTGCCACACACCAAAGTGTCGGCTGGCGAGAAGAGTTGAAAATCGAAATCCGGTTCATCGCCGATATGTACTTTGATAGAAGCTGTATCATTACAGCCGCCTGTGGTTTTTAATTGCAGGAACACTTTGTAATTCCCTTCTTTTACAAATATGTGCTGAGGTGTATCTACAATCGAGGTAGAATTGTCGTCGCTAAAACTCCAGTTATATTCTGCTATTGGGTTTAATGATGATGCTTTAAAAGTAGTAGAAAGCGTATGACATCCATATACACCTTGCGTACTGGTAAGCGTAGTAGTATTCTTTTTTATTACTATCGGCTCTCTGATACTGCCCGTACATCCCGACGCATCTGTTACTCGAAGTTTTACATAATAAGTATTTTCAGTTGTATAAATATTAGTGGCACTCTTGGTAAAAGCCGAGGGATGAAAAGCGGTGTCTGCATCAGATTTGTTGTTCATATCCCATTCCCATTTCACTGCGCCTACACCGGCATCTGCAAAATTAGCTGTAGCCGGCACAGCACAAAATCCCTGAATATTTACATTAAATGGTGTGGGTTGCGGGGCAGCAAGTGCCTGAACCATTTTTGTAGCTGTATCACTGCAGCTACCATATACATTAACAAGCTGAAGTTTATGAATTTTAGTATCAGTAAATACTGTTGTGTACTGATGCACGTCTGTAGCCACTACGTTATCATCCAACAGCCAAACGGGATGGTTAGTTAATGGGCTGCTGCTATCAGTAAAAATTAGGTTTCCATTCAGGCATAATAAGGTTGGCAGTGTAATACCACTCTGAGAAGAAGCCACAGTTATCAATGAAGTTTTAGAAGTGTCGGAGCAACCCTCGCTACTTGTGGCTAATAGCCTTACACCAAAATTTCCTTTAATTCCATAGCTATGAGCGGGGTTAACGTCGGTGCTGGTAGCGCCATCACCAAAACTCCACAAGTAAGTGGTTGGTGGTGCACCACCTGTAGTTGCATTGGTAAAGGCGACTGCATCTGCCGCATTACACACTGATGTTTCACTTGGTGTAAAAGCTACTTTAGGAGCTTTTAAAATGGTAACGATATTTGGTTTTGTTACGGAATTAAAGCATCCGTAGCTATTGGTTACAATTAAACTTGGCGCCACCATATGTGTGTACCCATACGTGTGCTTTACTTCGCTGCCAGTAGAGTCGAAAGGGCTGCCATCACCAAAATCCCACAGATAGCTGGTAATAACTCCATCGCCGGGCATAGAGCTACTGGTATAAGTTACTGTGTTGTTCGCACAGATTTTGGCAAAATCGCTGCTAAAGTCTACGGTTGGTTTTTTATAGACTGTGATTAACTTGGTTGCCGTATAAGTACTCCCATTGTCTGTAACTGTAAGAGTAGCTGTGTAAGTCTGTTCTTTAATGTAAGTATGTGGTGCTGCCGGGAATTGAATATTGCCGCCGCCTTCACCAAAATTGAACTGAACAGTGGCGCTTGGCGAAAATCCTGTAGAAGTGTTGGTAAAAGTTACCACCAATGGCGAACATCCAGCACTGTCGCTGACACTAAAATCGGCTTGTTGAGCATTGGAATAAAATGAACATAAAACGAGGCATACTGATAACAGCCAGGAAATTTTGTGTCTCATCTGCAGTTTATCTTATTAAAGTTTTGGTAGTCTTGGTAATTTCTTTTCGAGGGTTTAAAATTAAGGATTTTTATGGTTCACTTAAAAAAAGATTAATGTATTGACAGTACCGTGATAGTTAATAAATTGTTACCCCCAGCGTTGTAAAGCAACAAGCTATCGCAGTTAAATACTCCGGTCTATGAATTACAAGGTTATATACGAGGTATTTATTCACGATCTTACTATTGCAGAGTAACTTAACATAGGCCGT
>CAZZZH010000110.1:0-6059 GCA_964658445.1 Ilyomonas sp. | reverse complement strand
GTTTTCATGAACTCTTTATGAACTATGTATGGAGTAAGTATGGAGTATCTATGGAGTAGGTATGAATAAGTTCATCTCTGCCTCAACATTTCAATTAGCGTTTTAAACTTCCCATTTAAAGACGCTAATATTCCAATTAAAGAAAGTTTTGTGATAAAGAAGTTTGTATAAGACAGATGCAAAAGTCTTGACTAAAATTTTTTATTTTGAGAGTGCGCTTATGAATTCGGGAAATCGTTTGATTAACACTCGTTTGAGAACTTCAGAGGTAGTATTTTATGAAGAACTTAAGGGATAAAGAATTCGAGTTTAATATTTTTTTAATAAGTTGATACATAATTTTTATTTTCGCATAGTTCTTGAAATAATAAGACATGTTTCTACGAATCCAATTTGATTAAAGCAAATATTTTGCTTTGATCGTTTTTACGGTTAATTCAGAAACCCCACTTATCAAAAAAATAATAACTAGTTTATGTATCCAGTTTTTCCTTTAGCTGACGGTTATGAAAATGTCGCAATTGAGCAAGTGTTATTCTGGTATCTTTCTGCCACCATCAAGCTAAGTGTAGGAAGTTTAAAGTATAGATAATCGCCGTAAAACCAAATTTGTTTATGAAAAAAATTCTTGCACTTTCTTCAGTAATGGTTTTTGCGTGTCTGCATTGTTTGGCTCAATACACAACTACAGGAGGAATTCCAATAACTTATTGGGATTTCGAAAGTAACAGCGCCAGAAATAATACATTAGAAATAACACCGGAACTGCAGATTAATTCTGGAAATACTTATGATGGAAAATTTGGAGGATCAATTAATACGAATGGAAATGGAAATTTTTATGATATAGGAAATGCAATCAGTTATGGCAACAGTTCAAGTGGTACTTCTTTAACCGGATATAGTTGGGAAGCTCCAGGTACCTCCGATCCAAAAGCAAAAGCCAAAACTTATTTTCAATTTACTCTCAATACAACCGGATTTACCGGGCTAAACGTGTCCTTTGATGCAGATGCGTACCAATTCAATTCAGCAAACTATCCATCGATTGGTGTATTGTATAGTACGGATGGTAGCACATATATCTGGGCTGGATCAATTTCAGATCCCGGTAACGATGTTTGGAACAACAACATAGCTTTTGCATTACCCTCAGACGCATCAAATAATCCCAATGTGAAGATTAGAATTTATGGGTGGTTTGGAACAAACAACAAAAATAGCGCTTTAGATATTGACAATTTAATGGTTTTTGCAACCGGAACTACTGCAAACGCTGGGTCTAAAACTTCAGTTGACGAAACCGCCTTCTATACAGGAACAACAAGCGGCTTAACTGGATTTCAATGGATACGCTATAGTACATTTACCGTAGCCTCCGGCTCAACATTGGTTTTAGGGAACGGTGGTATTGCACTTGGCAATACATCAACTGCAGGCGCAGTTACGGTAGCTAATGGAGGTACATTGGATTGTGGCGGGACTACCGACCAGATAATAGCGGCAGGTCAAACTTCTGCCTTAAGCACATTTACCCTTAATTCGGGAGGTTCTATAATTGTTCGTAATAGTGCTGGTCTTAGCTCCTCGGGTGCAAGCGGCGATATTCAAACTACAACAAGAAATTTTAGTAGTAATGCTAACTACACATATGGCGGCAATACTGCTCAAGCCACTGGCGTGTTTACCACTTCACCTACTGCACAAACAGTAAATAATCTAAACATTGTTAATAGTTCAGGTGTATCCAATTCTCAGGCATTAACTATATCACCTACAGGGATCTTAACCCTAACAAGTGGAATCTTTACAACTACAGCAACAAACAGCATCACAATAAACGATACATTGCAAACTGCAATATCAGGAGGTTCGGCTACGTCTTTTATAAATGGTCCTTTGAGCAGAACATTTACAAAAGGTCTTTCTTTAAGTTCTAATGTCTACACATTTCCCGTAGGCGCAGGTACAACTTACCTTCCCTTTTCTGCAACTTCTTTAACTACAAATTCAAGCGTAGCACCTATTTTACAGGTACAAGCATACAATAGTTCGTCTGGAGGGACCGGCGACAATACTACATTGGCCACCAATGGCAGCTTAAGTACTACAGAATACTGGCAAACCTTATTAGTAAACAACTCAACCAGTGGTATTACCAAGGGAACAGTAAGCCTTACCCGTCAAACAACCGTAAGTCCCTACAATGTTATAGCAACCTGTAGCACGCAAAGTGGTCATTATGCTGCTAAAGGCGGCACTCCTAGCGGGACGTCAATTAATAATTCAATTAATCTCGCCGATTTCGCCAGTCAGTTTTATGTAATGGCGCAAACGCCAACACTATCTGTTTCTTCTGCTTTGAACCCTACTTCAGTTACTTCTTGCTTTGGCACTGCCTCAGCTAATATGACCTTGTCGGTAAGCGGGTTGGTATTAATTAACGGAGTTAAGGTAGCACCGCCCTCAGGCTTCGAAGTTTCTTCATCATCAAACGGTCCATTTAGTACTTCTTTTGTTACCATAGGAACAGGCGGCACTGTGCCATCAACGCCTGTATATATACGCCTGACAGCATCAGATGCGGTCGGTTCTTATATAGGTAATGTTACGATCAGCACTACCGGCGGCACTTCGCTGACAACTGCCATTTCAAGCAGCACAGTCAAGACTACGCCAACCGCCAGCATCACGCCTGCCAGCAGCTCAGCTTGCGAGGGAACGGCTGTAAGCGTAAACCTCTCGGGTACATCGGGGGCTTCGCTGAGTTACAATCTGAATGGTGGTACCACGCAGAACCTAACATTGCCTGCTTTGCCCTTTAACTCACCTACTAATGCAGGTTCTTATACCTACACGCTTACGTCTGTAACATTAGCCGGCTGCACAGGTACATTTACCAATGCGACTTCAGCTATTACTATACAAGCGTTACCTACTGTGAGTTCTATCACTGGCGGCGCTTATGTACAAACGGGTACTTCGCTTCAGCTAAGCAATGCCACCACCGGTGGAGTATGGTCAAGTAACAGAACGGGGCTAGGCACTGTAAGCAGTACCGGCTTAGTAAGCGGAATAGCAGAAGGCACTCCTGTTATTTCTTACAGCGTTACCGACAATACTTCACTGCACTGTCAAAACCAGGCAACACAAACTGTTCGAGTTTATAACCCTGATTATATTACCCAAACGAGCGGTAATTTTTCTTCTGCCAGCACCTGGGAAATAGACCGCGACGATAATACTTTTGTTACCTCGGTTCCGATTCCCCAAGGCACAAATTATACAAGCATCCGAGTACAACATGCGTTGACACTTGACCAAGATTTTCAGCTTGGGTCAGATAAGACTTTCTTACTTATCACCGGCGGCACCATGGACATTGCGCCCAACAAAACCTTCAGTTCTTTAAATACTTCAGCAGGTGCCGTTGATTTTGCCGGCAAGCTGGTAACCATAAAAAGCGATGCCAGCGGTACCGGTGCCATTGGGCAAATGGCAGCTACTATTGCAAATGCTTCCAATGTGCAGGTAGAGCGCTTCATCGGCAGTTCTTCTTTTGCAACAGGAAGAAGAGCCTGGAGGTTGCTGACCGCGCCGCTATCTGATGCAACCATTAATGCAGCCTGGCAGGAGGGACTGGTGAGCAATACCAACGCGCCGGTGATTGGCAATCCTAATTATGGAACGCTTATCACCGGTTATGCGCAAGGCACTGCCGCCAATGCTTACAGCCACGGATATGATTTCTGGGATGCGATTGCCAACAATACTTCCTCAATCCGCTATTACATATCAGGCACTACTACCGGCACATGGAATTCATTAACCACACTTACAGATGTAAAGATAGCTGACCAGCCAGCTTATATGTTGTTTGTGAGAGGCAACCGTTCTGTACAAAGCACCGGCTTTGGCCTTACTACTTTGCGGGCAAAAGGTGCTTTGAAACAAGGTTCGTTCAGCACTTCTATATCAGGTGCTAATATTTATACGCTGGTCGGCAACCCGTTTGCTTCTCCGCTTAATTTCGACCAAGTGTATCATGCCAGCAGCAATATCAAATCGCAGTTCCTGGTATGGAACAGCCAGAATGGTAATTATGGTGCTTATACATTGGTTATTAGAAACGGCGATAATGATTATAGCCTTGTTCCTAATGTTTTCAACGGCGGCAGCAGCAGTACTTCCTCTAATGCACAATATATAGTTAGTGGCGAAGGGTTTTTGGTGCAGCCACTCAGCAGTGCAGGCGGCACTGTCGTTATCAACGAACAGGCAAAAGCTACTTCAGCTTCTGTTGGCATTAACCCTTACCGATTATTGCCGGGTACAGACAAAAAGCTGTATGTAAATTTAAACCTGAAAAACAGCGATACATCAGTAACATTGGCAGATGGTTTTCTTGCCCGCTTCGATGCATCATACGATACTGCAGTGAATGAAGACGATGCTTTAAAGCAATCTAACTTCAACGAAAATCTGAGCATTTTGCATTTGACTAATAACCTGATTGTAGAAGCCCGACCCGATGTAGAAAAAACCGATACTTTGCAAATGAGGTTGTGGAATGTAGTGCAGCGAGCTTACCAGTTCCAGGTAAAAGCAGAAAATTTTTCTTCACCTGGCTTACATGCCTTTTTAGAAGACAGCTATCTGAAAACCCGGCAGGAAGTATCGCTTTCTAGTACCATTACTTCGGTCGATTTTACAGTGAACAGCGATACCTCTTCGTACAGCGCTACCCGCTTTCGCATTGTGTTTCAGAACGATGCTGCTGCCCTGCCAGTCACTCTTACAAGCGTAAAAGCAGCCCCAGCCAACAACGGTGTGAATATAAGCTGGACAGTAACCAACGAAGTGAATATAAAACAATACTCTGTGCAGCGTTCAACAGATGGTGGCAGAACTTATATATCCTTCAACAATGTGGCAGCCAAGAACACAGCCGGGGCAGCAGTCAGCAATTACCAGAGCTTTGATGCGCAACCTGTGCAGGGGGATAACTTGTACCGCATTGCAATTGACGCCAACGATGGACAGGTTACGTATTCCACCGTGGTAAAAGTGTCGCTAGCAAATACTGTTCACTCCATGCAGATTGCTTTGTATCCTAATCCAGTAAGGAAAGATAGCAAGGTTATCCTGCAACTCTCTAATTTATTAGCAGGCTCTTACCTAGCAAAGGTGTTTAGCGAAAACGGACAAATCATTTATCAAAAGAAAATAACTGTTGCCGCAAACAACGCTACGCAAAGTGAAGAGCTTATGCTCGGCGGGGCGCTTGCACAAGGCAGTTATCCGATCCGAATAACTGACAGCAAAGGCAAAGCTGTTTATGCGGATAAGCTTATTGTTGGAAGATAATAATTGGTGACCTTTAAAAAAAAGAAGCGGCAATCCCCACAAAGAGTTGTCGCTTCTTTTTTTTATGCTATTTATATTTTGTTTCGAAAATAGTCTTACTGGTCTCAATCGTCAAACATAAAACATCTCATCAGTTGGCGACTGTTTAAAAAGAACTTACTTAAATAAGCGCTCTTGAACAGAAGAAACCAGGACTAAAATTTACATTTCTATTCTTTTTACATCATCGCAGCCATCTCATTTTCCAATACTGCCGCCAATTCTTTTTGCGCTTGCAGCAAAGCGGTCGCAGTAGGCATGTGCAGCTCACGCATGGGTACGCCATTCTGCATCTTACTTTCCTCTACATCCCACAACCCGGAATGATGCCAGGGCGTAAGATGATCCCAGTCGGGACGATCAATTACCGGATACCAGCAAACACCCCACAGTGGAATGCCTTTGTGCAAGGCAGTTATGCATTCTCTGTTAATGAACCGTATCCATTTGTAACGGTCTTCTTTCGAATGGCTCGTTTCGGTAATTACTACTGGTTTACCATATCGTTCATAAGCTTTTTGTATTAGCAGATGCAGCGGCTTCCAACGTGGGTCGGGTATCTCATTCAGCCAAGGCAGAAAAGTATCGGTACCTGCAACCCATTGGTTATTATAATACCAATTTAGCCCCAGTATATCTAAGTATTCAGGTTT
>CAZZZH010000109.1:0-13975 GCA_964658445.1 Ilyomonas sp. | reverse complement strand
AATTTAGCTTTTCGAATAAGCTGTCGCGATAACTTTCAACAGTACGAGGACTACAGAACATTCTTTCGGCAATCTCTTTATAGGTAAGTTCAGTTGCAGCGAAGTTTAAAAATTCTTTTTCTCTGTCGCTTAGTTTTGAGAATGCGTTTGAATGACCCTCATCTTTTATGGTAAGTAACAATTTATTAGTCGCCCAGTCAGGATAGTAAAAACCTTTAGAAATTAAAGTATCAAGAGCCTTCTCTAATTCAGATGGATGCGCATTTTTTAATAAATATCCACTTGCTCCGCTTTTAATCATCTTTATAAGCACCTGTTCATCGTCCTGCATGGAAAGCGCAAGGATTAAAATTTCGGGATTATTTTGCTTTAGCCATTTTGCTGTTTCAAAACCGTCCATTACCGGCATGTTAATATCCAGTAAGACAATGTCGGGAATATTCTTTGTTTGCTTGAATTGGCTAATTAAGGTTTTACCATTTTCAACTTCATACAATACATGATAATTAGTAAAATTATCAATAATGCTTGTAAGTGCTTTAGCTATAAGTATATGGTCATCTGCAATAACAATAGAGTACTCCATGACTATAAATTAAGTCTGTTGCCAGGGATTAATAATTGCATTTTAGTCCCTGTGTTTGGTTTACCTTCAATAGATACAAGAGCACCAATTATTTCTGCTCTCTTCTTTATATTTATTAGCCCAATTCCTCTTCCATGTACGTTGTTTTCTATAAAGCCTTTTCCATTATCGGCTATACAAATATTTATTCCATCTGTTAGTTTATTAATCTTCACATCAATATTTGAACACTCTGCGTGCTTAAGACTGTTTTGCAAAAATTCCTGTACAATTCTTACAACAATACTCTTCACTGAATAAGAGACAATTAATGTGTTTAAATCAGAGCTTAATTTCAGTGTGCAAAATCCTGCCTGCTTTACTTTTTCACATTCGTTTTTAATCAAAGCGATAAAATCTGTTTGAGATATATAATCATCAATTAAGCTTTTTGATAGACTACGCAAATCTTTTAATGATTCATTTATAATTTTACTGACCGCAACGATTCGATCCTCAATTTGAGGATACTTCTTTTCATGATCTATTTGTTGCGAGTACAACGCGGCAAGTGTAAGCTGTTGCCCAACATTATCATGAATTTCTCTGCCAATATATTGCATGGTTTGTTGCTGAACTTCCAACTGGGTTTGCAATAATTGATTGGCAAATTTTTCATTCATGATTTCTACCTCTTTTGCATGTTCTAACTTCCGTTTTCGGTATATTAGTAATATCATGAAAAATGATACTGAAAAAATTAAAAGAATAATGCTAACAGTACCAATTAGTATATACCCGTTTTCTTTATCCATAAAAAAGATAATGTGTAGACTGTATAAAGGAGTATATTAAAAACATTTGAAACGTTGTTAATTATAGCTGTAAGACTGTTCATTTTTGTGCTTGCCATCCAATTGTCCATAGCAAAGTTCGGAATTGTTACTGTGTAAAAGAGTAAAGTGAAAATAAGAATATAAAAAAACGGTTTTTTAAAAAAATCTAACCTTTGTGGGTCTTCTAACAACTCATATAATTTACTAATTAAGCTAATAATTAAGATAATTATTCCGAGTATGTACATCCATTCATTAAAAGCATTTTTATTATAGCAAAATAAAAAGTAAGTAGCTGTACTTATTATTATGTAAAGCACAACACTGACTAAGATATATTGTTTAAATCTCCTGCTGTTTATAGAATAATACATGATTGAAAAATATAGAATATGCATAATCGGATTGAGTAGGTTATAGAACCAAATATTATTTTTATATACTATGGCCAAATAATAACCGAATACTTCTCCAAAAGCAATTACAAAAAGCAAAAGAGGGAACAACCGCATATACTTGCTTGCTTTTATATTGTTCCAAGCAAATATTGAACTTGCAAACGCAACAATTTCGAGAGATGTAATAAGATTATGCATTGATATCTTAATAATCGATACCTGTTCCATACCTATTATCGATTGCATCTAACGTGTTAGCTTTAGGGCAATTTGTAGGACAAAGATTCCCGTTGTTTTGCATATAGTTATTGTATGTTCCAGCCCCCAATGCCATTAAGGCTTGGTGGATTGAGTAACCGCTTTTCCCGGAAAATGCTGAAGATAAGAATGGTGGAAGATAAATTGTTTGTCGTCTGGATGCACTTAAAAATGGATCAAAATCTTCTGCTTCATTGTCACTATTTTGAGTTGTTGGCACCATGAAAAGAGTATGTTGACTATGTCTATTTTTATTATCTGATTTGTCATAAACAGCATAGTAAATTCTTATACCAAGTAATTTTGAGGGGATAGGATTTTCTAATTGTGCTGAATAATTTTCAATATTGCATATAAATTTCTTTATAGTATCAAGTGGGAACCAAATGCATCTGCTGTCTTGAAAAATACTTATCCTTGCCTCTTGGCGGTTGTCTTGACCAGAAGATATTGATGTTGTATTTGTTGGAACGCCTCGTGTCTTTGCATCTTTATTCACTACGTCCCAGTGAGTCTTTTTATACCTTGCTATATCTTGAACAAATTCTTGTGCAGGAATTCCTTGAAATATTCCGTCACAGTTAGTACAGGAATTGTAAGACGACGATGCTTCTTGAATTTTCGTTTTTAGGAGAAGTTGATGACGTGTTGTAAAAGCAAAAAGTAATGTGGCTATTAATACTACATTCAAAGCAATTGAAATCTGTTTCATAAAATTTGATTTTTGATGAAGGAATATTTTTCAGTAAATTTATAAATAGATTTTAGGAGTATAAACAGCATCAAGTAATCAAACAAACCGAAACGAAGCTTGGGATCTTCTGAAACCCTTTCTCAATAAACATTTGAGGCTATTAAGCCAATTAATATTCTTCGTCAAGCAAACAAGCAACTACCGTTATTTAACGGAAACAACAATCGTCTTTCAACAATATACATTTCGTTGAACACACATTGACTTCGCTTCCTCAGTAATTCATTTTTGCATCGTGCAATTAAAACAAATGCACACAAGCTTATCCGGAATTAAGCATAAAAACAACAAAAGGAGTAAGCCGAAAATCCTTATTTAAAGAGTAGGCAATACAATTAAAAATCATGGTTAATCAAACAACAAATCCAGTGCAAATACCGCCAAAAGGCGATTGTATAACCACTGGTACCAATTTTAATACTCCAAACGGTAACATAAATATCAAAGGAGCAATTTGCAGTAAATGGCGTCAGTTGGCTAATACGCAAGACAGGTTTGGTAATAATATACAAACATTATTAGGGGATCCAACTTCAAATACACAATTTATTGTGCAAGCCGAAAGACAGATCGCTATTCAAATCTTTAAAAATGGGATGATACTTGATGTGGAAGGAGATAATAAGCCTGTAATTCTTTACGGTAATATATTCCATAAGTATCAATCATTAAATGGCTATAATGGTTTCTTAGGAGTGCCAATTACAGATCAAACCATCGTACCTGACAAAACCGGATATTTTGTAAGATTTGAGAACGGGATGATTTATGACAATAGTCCAAAACTTGAATTTCGAGAACTTTTTATACCAGGTCATGCAATTGATAGCACTCCCTATACACATGAAATTCATGGTGAGATATTAGAAAAATGGTCTTCTTTAGGATTTGAAAATGGATTAGGATATCCTCTGACCGACGTTACTGTTAATTCTGATGGCGTTGGTCGCTTTAATCGGTTTCAAAAAGGTATGATTTATTGGTCACCTGGAACCGGTGCTCATGAAGTTCATGGCGAAATACTTAAAAAATGGTCGTCATCAGGTTATGAACTTGGTTATCCGCTTACCGATGAAACTCACACTCCCGACGGTATTGGTCGCTTTAATCGTTTTCAAAATGGCATGATTTATTGGACACCTTCAACTGGCGCCCATGAAATTCACGGTGCAATCTTAGATAAGTGGGCATCTTTTGAATACGAACGTTCCGCCTTAGGTTATCCAACAAGTGATGAAACTGATTCAATTGATTCTGGAAGAGTAACTACTTTTCAAAAAGGATTAATATATTGGTGGCCTGATATAGGAGCTGTATCGAGTTTATCACCACTTAATGGTAAACCTGTACTTTCAAGAAATTTTACTTCATCTGTACAGATTGATGGAGCTGTATCCATAAACTACAATATAAATGTAAATTCAAATGGAGATATAGTGTTCACAGGTTCGACCACTTGTTCTACCCATCTTGATACATACG
Source organism: Ilyomonas sp. (assembly GCA_964658445.1). Classification (GTDB taxonomy): domain Bacteria; phylum Bacteroidota; class Bacteroidia; order Chitinophagales; family Chitinophagaceae; genus Ilyomonas. The sequence goes on along the minus strand of CAZZZH010000109.1, from coordinate 9,682 downwards.
ACTATGCATTTTCAGTTCCAATCAAAACACCAAGTGGTTTTATATATACTTGTTCACATAAAGGGCACGTTTCATGGCCTCTTCAACTCAATCCTTTTGAATCTGATTTTCCTGGTGGTACTAAACATGATGATAATTGGACAATCAGGATAAATAGAGCTTTGGCATCAGTCAATTGGGGAGAAATAAGCCAAGCTACAGTTATGTTGCCTGTACGTGGAACGTCCCAAGGATATTTTTTAGGAGAAGGATGGACAGAGTGGTTAGCTGATTTTATAAACGATTTAATTAAAGCATATAATGCGGGTAAAAAGGCTTACGAATGGATCAAAAAAGAGCTCCAGTCAGGAAGCTCTAGTCCAGATCCAGATCCATCGGGAAACGGAGCCGGTCAAGCGATTGAAAATACCGGTGAAGATGAAGGCGCATATTAGCTCCGTAAGATAGACGGGTTAGTGTATGTTAGAATTACTAACCCGTTTTCTCTACTCCTTCCTCTCGGTAGCTTATCACATCCAACAAAGCGGCTTATACTGCCCGTAGATGGCATCTACAGGCAACTTCTATAGTAGCTTTCAGCTACTTTTCTTTATTCCTACTCACTTGGTTCGAGCACCGTCTCTTAAAGGGGGAATAGTGCGGTGCAGTAAAATAATTTCCAAACTCCTCTGAAGCAAGCGTCCGGTTGTGCCTGCCATCTTCGAGCGTCCGCTCAATCAAGTATAACACATTATGCTACTCTTTCCTCAGCCTCACCAAAAACCCACCACCCGGCGCCATGTGTATCATCAGGCTATCGGCAGGCGTTAGTTTCTTTTCTTCAATGGCATAGTCGATTGCGTTGCGGTCGGCATTGATGCCGCCGGTGCAGAGGGTGGCGGTATAGGTGCCGGCGGGGAGAAAAGAGAGAGAAAGCGGCAGTTGGCGCGCTGCAGAATCGGTGATGCCGGCAACCCACCAATCGTCCTCGTTGCGGCGGGCGGTGATGATGTATTCGCCCGCTTGGCCGGCGGGGATGAGGGTAATATCCCAGCCGGTGGGAATGCTGCCGAGCAGCTCCACAAAGCGGGGCTCGAGATAGCCCTGCGAGGGGTTAGCCCCGCGCCCTCCAACAAAAGATAACTCCTGTTTCCAACCCCTCTATGAAAACAGCTCCACCGCGCGTTGTATTTCGGTCGCATACTCTGGTGCCAAAACCCGCAGGTGACGCCCGTCTTCTCCGGGACAGTAATCCCATAAGCCGCTGTTGTGCCAATGATCGTCATCTTCCCAATCAGAGCGATCGATGATCGGGTAAATGCAAACGCCCAACAGCGGAATGTCTCCGGCAAGAACCTTTTCTATTTCCCCGGTGATCATTCTCATCCATGCCGGGCGGTGGCTGCCGTAATGGCTGGTTTCACTGATGATAACCGGTCGCCCGTAGCGGGCATACACCTGCCCGATCAAACAATGCAGGGGCACCCAATCAGGATGGGGTGTTTCTTCATCCCACGGGATGTAACCGCCGTAATAATACCATTCGTTTTCGTGGTAGAAATTGCTGCCGACAATATCCATGTATTTGGCCCCGCCCCCTAATTCAGGATGCAGCACACCGGCAATCATATCATAGGCTTCAAACTGTGTTTCGTGGTCCGCTTTGGCAGCCTCCCATAGGTCCGGACGGTCAGGTGGCAAAGCGACATTGATAAGAGGCTCTACATGCACGAAACGCGCCTCCGGGCTCACCTGCCAGATGGCATCCATACAAGCCAGGGCGGCTCTCACCAGTTGCTGCTTCATTTCATCACCACGCCCTTTGGCATAGGGGTACACGGTGCCCACCTCGCCGCCCACCCAGCAGAAATACGAGATCTCATTCACGGGCGTAAAAAAAAGAGCGCCGTCGGTGTACCGGGTCAGAAAATGGGCCACCGCTTGGCTGAAAAGCGCGAAGCGGCTGACGAACGCGGGGCTAAACACATCGAGGTCATCCGGCCAGCCGTAATGGCACAACGTCCAGATCATTTGCACACCCGCCTCCTGTGCAGCTGCCGCCATCGGTTCCAGGGACGAAAAATCGTAAACGCCCGGTTCTTTTTCAATCAGTGGCCAGCGTACGCCATCCCGTACCGTTCGGATACCCCTGCTTTTTACCAGCGCATAATCCTGCGCCGCCTGGATATCGTGCTGTGTCCGGCCGATCATATCTAAACGTCGTCCCCCACCATTGATGTGACAGGCAGACTCAAATCCACCCATCATAAAGGACTTGAAAAACGGTTCACTACTGGCTGACATCATGTACGCTAAGAATTAAAAAATAGGGTTTGGCGGATAAGGCAACCAGTTCCTCGTTCTTCGAAGTGTTAGCTCCGCGCACTTCGAAGTTAAGTTAAAGCGGGTTTCCAATTTATCATTCAAATATCTTTCTTCATAAAAATCGGCTTGTGCTTCGCATATATCCTTCAGTTATTAGCGCCTCGAAATAGCATAAAAGTGGCACTTATTCCTACTTACTTCAGGCATAAGTAATCTTTCCTTTTACAGATTACGATCCTCCCCACCCCTACTAATTTTACTCAGGCAAAGCAAGGACTTCAAAACAACGCTCTCTTCCCAAAACAAAAGAACTGATCGAAAATTGACAATGCAAATTTCCCAAATAACAACTTTATTATGTTTACATCCGCAGCCAATGTCATCCATATCGAATCCAAAAGATACACGATACAAGGCGCATCAATTCTTTTTACATGCCGCTTCGGTCAGCCGGCACACCGCTTCGGAAATCGGTTATACTGCTTCAGAAAATGGGTATTCCGTTTCGGTCAATGAATATAGGACTTCGGAAGCTCAGTATTCGGCTTCGGTAACCCGCAGGGCAAAAAAGCATAATATAAAGAGAAAGGAAGAAAGCTTCGGCAGAAAAGCGAAGCTTCAGGAACAACGGTATCAATAAATCAAGATACATATTTTATCATCTTTTAAAAAAAGTAACAATGGAAAAATTGGTTGCAAAGTATCCCGATTCTGAGGAGACGCTTTACACCGTATCGGACATCGTCTGCCAGAACTGCCTAGAGGATCTCGACCTCTTTGCGGGTCACAAGAAAAAGTACACGCTGGAGTATGTAAATGGCATTTTACAATGGGTGGCAGATGCCGAAGCCATCCCCAATCAGGATCAGCGGCAAAGCACGCAGAACATGCTGCGCAATGCTGTGGCAGCGGCTAAGAATGCCTGCTGCGAAGGCGTTCTTTATTTTATGACCTTCATCTCCACCGATGGCTTCGCCGAGGAAAACATTGAAGCTCTGAAAAAAGAAGCTGGTGATGACTATTATCCTGATGCCGCTAATGACAAGTGGAAAGCCACCCGCACCATGAACAAAATGGTGCTCGATTTTGTTAAGAAGTATTCGAAGGAGTTGTCAAACGCCGGTTTGCCCGACGATTTTGTGGCTTCCTTTACCGAAAAAGCGAATTCCTTTTCCAAAGCCCTCTCATCTTTTAACGCCTACAAGCTCACTGCGGAGCGCCTCACGGCCGCCAAGCTTACGGCTAACAACAAAGCGTACACCGCCGTGCAGGGCATTTTGGTAGATGGCAAATACATTTTCCGTAACGACCCTGCCAAGCTGAAGGAGTACAGCTATAGCGGACTTGCCCGCAAGGTCGATCACAAAAAATCCGGCTTCCACATTACGCTTACCAACCCAGTTACCAAAAAGGAGATTGGAAACGCCGTTATCACTTTTGTTGAAAGCGAGAAAACATTTACATCAAACGAAAACGGGGTGATGGACGTAGAACTGGCGGCAGGTACATATACCTACACCATTACCGCCGAAGGCTACGAGCCGGCAAGTGGCACATTGGAGGTAGATAAAAGCGTCATGCACCGCCTCGATATCTCGCTCACTGCCATTGCACTCAAGGTAGAACAAACCGAAGTGGCATAAGCCGAAGGCTTTCACCGCAGCAGGTATATAGCTAACCAGGGTTAAAAGAGGGTCTTATCACTATGAAAAACAAGTTGCACAAATGAGGATTACACAAGCCCGAAACGGCTCGCGCATAGCCAAGCCCTGCGATACTTTTTCGCGGGGCTTTTTATTGCCTGCTGGTTTGTGCCGGCACCATCGCTTTTGTTTTGCTTTTAAACCCTGATAGGTCTTCTGCTAACAGGCATCCAGAGTACACAAAGACAAATGAAATGGTTTCCCTTTCTCATATCTCTTCACTAGTTTCCACAGTTTAGTAAAAAATGACACAGGCATTCAGAAGAAATAATGAATACCGAACGGCTATCCGTCATTCCGCAATTGCCGCCAGCACCATGCTTTTGCAATGAAGTTTTCAAAGGCGGCTTTGTGCGGAATCTGCTGACTGTATTAAAATCTGTTACTGGTTGTAGAACTACTTTGTATAAAAATACAGGCTACAACTAGTAAGATCAGATTCCGCACAAAGCCGCCTTTCAGATTGATTGCATTACAATCCGTTGTTGGCGGCAATTGCGGAATGACACCCCTCCTGCTCTTTCCTTTATGAACAATTCTTTCCTCCCACAATCCATCATCACCTTTCGCATTCAGCCACCCTCATTGTCGCATCCACACAGCATTGAAAAGCGGTTTGTCACCGAGCTTTGTGCCATATCTCACTAACCAAACATTCATGAAGCTACTTCTTACTTCCGCCGGCATCAGCAATCTCAGCATCCGCCAGGCATTGGTCCAACTGCTAGGAAAACCAATTGAAGAATCAAAAGCGCTCTTCATTCCCACCGCTATTTATGGCATCGTTGGTGGCGCCCAAATCATACGAAAAGTGATTACCGGAACCCTGGGCGATCCTTTTTGCGAAGCCGGCTGGCAGCAGCTTGGCTTGCTCGAGCTTACCGCATTGCCTTCCATAAAGAAAGAGCTTTGGGTTCCGATGCTGCACGAAACGGATGCCCTGCTTGTAGGTGGTGGCGACTGTCAATACCTCTGTTACTGGATGCAGCAGAGCGGGCTGGCAGCTGTGTTACCCCAATTGTTGCAAAAGCTGGTATACGTAGGCCTCAGTGCCGGAAGTATGATTATGACACGCTATGGCACCACTTATGGCAATCACACCCTACCGGCAGATAGCAACAAGTGTTTGGGCATCGTCGACTTTGCCATCCATCCCCATCTTGACTACGAGGGGTTTCTCGATAATTCCTTCGCAAACCTGGAAAAGCTGGCAGGCACATTACCAATGTCGTCTTATCTCATTGATGATAACACTGCCATTAAAGTGACGGATGATAAGGTAGAAGTGATTTCTGAAGGAAACTGGAAATGGTGCCAGCACATTTGAGTTAGCATTGAAAAACATTTCTCTATGAACAAATATTTAGTATTCATACAAGGCGGTGGCGACGGAGGTTACGAGGCAGATAAAGACCTTTTCAATGCCTTACAAAGGGTTTGGGCGAAGCCTACAATGTCCAGTATCCCGAAATAAAGATTGACAAATCCGCACCCGATTTTGGCTGGATGGATCAAATTGCGGAACAGGTATCCGAAGCCAAACCCAATTTTATCTTGGTGGCGCATTCGTTCGGCGCGTCTATGGTATGGAAGTATCTCTCCCAACAGGCTGTCCCTAAAAAGATAGATGGCATTTTCCTGTTAGCGACTCCATTTTGGAGTGGCAATGAAGACTGGAAACAGGGTTTCAAGCTGCCGGAAAACTTTGCTGATCATCTGCCTGCCGAAACCCCGATATTCTTCTATCAATGCCGGGACGATGACGAAACCCCTTTCTCTCATTTTGAAGAGTACAAACATCGGCTTCCCGGGGCAACCTTTCGTGAAATGGAAAGTGGTGGTCATCAATTCATTCACGGATTGTCTGTAGTGACTGACGATATAAAATCTTTACACCTGTAAACCTAACTAGTAATGTGGCTAAGTTTACAGGATCTTGTAAAAAACTCCCTATCAATTTATTTGCAAATAAATCAATAGGGAGAAGTAGATTCGATAAAGCTGGCTTCCAGTCCTCTTATTGTTGTTGCGGTCTTCTCAACACAATCATCGAACTACCTTCCAGCAGGATTTTGTCGCCATCATGAAACGTACCGCAACCTTCTTCATTGATACAATTATTGTTGGTATCCACCACTTTTAGCCACGGTCTGCCGCCATTCCGTTCTGGCACGGTAAATTCCAGTGCATTTTCAAACGCATTGAACATGAGCATAAAACAATCATCTACCGTGGGCGTACCATCGTAGTTCATGGTATCGATGCCTTTTCCATTTAGGTAAACGGTAACCGAATGGCTAAAGCCATTGTTCCAGTCGCCGTCCTGCATCTCGCTGGCATCCGGGTGAAACCACGCAATATCATCCAGACCGCTGCCGATAACCGGCAATTCTTTAAACCATTTGCGCCGGCTGAAGGTCGGATGAACCTTTTTAATCTGCGTCAGTTTTCTTACAAAATCCAGCAACGCATGATCAGCTTTCTCCCAGTTTAGCCACGATAGTTCGTTGTCTTGGCAATACGCATTGTTGTTGCCGTTTTGCGTCTTCCCTATTTCATCGCCCATCGTTATCAGCGGCACACCTTGTGAAAGAATCAACGTGGTAAACAGGTTGCGCTTCTGGCGTGCGCGCAGTTCATTGATCTTAGCATCATCCGTCGGACCTTCGACCCCGCAATTCCACGAGTGATTGTCATCGGCGCCGTCGGTATTGTTTTCCCCGTTGGCTTCGTTGTGTTTTTTATCATAACTAACCACGTCCGTCAGCGTAAAGCCATCGTGCACCGTAACAATGTTGATACTGGCGGTCGGTCGGCGGTAATCATTTTTGTATAAATCGGGGCTGCCGGTAAAACGATTGGCAAACTCGCTGAGAATACAGCCCTTCCCACGCCAATGGTCGCGCACGCAATCGCGAAACTTGCCGTTCCACTCCGCCCATCCTGCCGGAAACTGGCCTACCTGGTTACCTTCATTACCAATGTCCCAGGGCTCGGCAATCAGTTTTACCTGCGATATCACCGGATCCTGGTAAATGATCTTCATAAAAGCGCTCAGCATGTCAATGTCCTGGTCGTCGCGTACCAGCACCGGCGCCATATCAAACCGGAAACCATCCACATGCATCTCTTCAATCCAGTAACGCAGGCTGTCCATGATCATACGCAATGCAGGCGGCACTTTTACATTAAACGTGTTGCCGGTGCCGGTATAATCGGTGTAATATTTCGCATCTGCTTCCAGCCGGTAATAAGAGGTATTGTCAATACCACGGAAGCAAATCGTGGGTCCCATCTGGTTGCCTTCGGCAGTGTGATTGTACACAACATCCAGGATTACTTCAATGCCGGCTTTGTGCAACGCCTTCACCATGTTTTTAAACTCGGTCACCTGTTCGCCGTGCCTGCTTTCTACAGCATAGTAAGATTCAGGCGCAAAAAAGCCAATGCTATTGTAACCCCAGTAGTTGCTAAGCCCTTTATCCGCTAATGTTTTATCTGAAATAAAGAAATGTACGGGCATCAGTTCGATGGCGGTAATGCCTAGTTCTTTCAGGTAATTCAAGGTATGTGGATGCGAAATGGCAGAATACGTGCCCCTGAGATGTTCGGGAATATTTGGGTTGGTTACGGAAAAGCCGCGAACATGCGCTTCGTAAATAACCGTATCGTGGTAGGGAATCTTTAGTAGATTATCGCCTTCCCAATCAAACTTGTTATCAATCACAATTGATTTGGGAACATAAGCCGCGCTGTCTTTATCATTGAAACTGCTGCCCTCGCTGTCGTCGCCGACACTGTAGCCAAACAACGAATCGTTCCATTTCACCCACTTCGAGAATGCCTTGGCATACGGATCCATCAACAACTTGTTCGGGTTGAAACGCAGACCTTTTGCCGGGTCGTAGTCGCCATGCACACGATACCCGTAATACTGACCCGCCTTTGCCTCTACCACGAAAATATGCCACGAGTTATGATACACTTCTTTGATGGGTATGCGCGCTATCTCGTTTTCGTTTTCATCGTACAGGCACAAATCAACAGCCTTTGCATGTTCGGAATAAATGGCGAAGTTGACGCCGTTGTCGTAAAGCGTTGCCCCTAATGGATATGGACTTCCCAGGTAAGTAGTAAATTTTGTCATAGGTAGAGCACAGAGAAGATATTAATTCTCGGTGCCAATGCCTTCATCAATTTGTGCGCCGAACGGCTTTTATCATGCCAATACAGCTTCCCTTTTTTCCACAATGGCGTTAGCAATTTTATCGGCGTGTTCGCGGGAATTCTCTATGAACCAGATATGTGTATCCATGCCGCCGCACACAACGCCCGCTAGGTAAATACCGGGCACATTGGTTTCCATTGTGTCTGAATGGTAATAAGGACATTGCTTTTCGTTATCAGAAAGCTGGATGCCAAAGCTGCGGAGCATTTTGAAATTAGGTTTATAACCCGTCATAGCTAGCACCCAATCATTTTCAAGGGTGATCATACCATCAGGTGTTTCAATATCCGCTTCACCTTCTCTGACCGCCACCAGTGAACTATGAAAATAAGCTTTGATACTGCCTTCTTTTATGCGGTTCTCGATGTCGGGTTTAATCCAGTATTTCACGCTGCCAATCTCACCGCTGCGAATGACCATCGTAACTTCGGCACCACGGCGCCAGGTTTCTAAAGCGGCATCAACGGCACTATTGTTAGCTCCTACCACCAATACTTTTTGGTAAGCATAAAAGTGCGGTTCTTTATAGTAGTGCTTCACTTTGGGTAACTCTTCGCCGGGAATATTCATCATCACCGGAACATCGTAAAAACCGGTGGACACAACCACATTATCGGTTTCATAGCTCCCTTTGGAAGTTGTAACGATAAATACATGTTCTTCTTTTTGGTCAACGGCTTTTACCTCTTCAAAAAGCTTCATATCGAGATCGTAAAACTGTTTTACGCGACGGTAATATTCAATCGCTTCCTGCCGGCCGGGCTTAGCCGTGAGGCTCATGAAAGGCACACCTCCAATCTCCAGTTTTTCCGATGTAGAAAAGAAAGTCATGAAAAGAGGATAATTAAACAAACTGTTTACCAGCGCGCCTTTTTCTATAATTGTATACGTTAATCCTGCCTTCTTTGCCGCGATGCCACATGCCATGCCGATAGGACCGCCGCCTATTATAATTACATCGTACTTGCTCATAAGTTCAAAGTTACTGCAAAACAGTGCCGGAAATCTTAGTTCAGTACCAGCTCCAACTGAATATTGGCTCTTGAATAGTCAGTGACATTGAGAGGCACTTCCACAAAGCCGAATCGTTTGTATAATGATAATGCAGGCAGAAGAGAACGGTTGGAAAGAATCACAATTTTAGAAGCTTTCTTTTCTGCCGCAAAAGAAATGCATCGTTCCATCAGCAGTTTACTAAAGCCTTTGCCCTGATGCTTTTCAGTTACAGCCATTTTGATTAGCTCAAAGCTTAAATCGTCAATTTTTGCATTGCTGATGTACCCACTATTTCATCATTGTATTTCACGAAGAAAATATCGCCGCCGGGTTGTAAAATCACTTCCTCGATGTTGTTGAAAACATGGGTATCGTGCGGCTCAATGGCGAAATATTACTCCAGCCATTCTATATTTAGACCGATAAAGCTTTGTTTATAAGCGGGTGAGTA
>CAZZZH010000108.1:11476-14084 GCA_964658445.1 Ilyomonas sp. | reverse complement strand
CCGGATGGCGATCAGGTATCCTCCTTTTTTTTAACCGTATAAAACAATAATTATCAAACGATGTCTTACGAAAATAACGAGCTGGTGGTAAACACAGCAGACAGGAGATTTGAGATGAGAGTTGATGAGCAGCTTGCGTTTATCGATTATAAACAAGGCGGGCGGCGTGTATTCCTTATTCATACCGAAGTGCCCGCAGCGATTGAGGGTAAAGGCGTGGCTTCGGCATTGGTAGAAAAGACTTTTCAATACCTGGACGAAAATCATTTACGGCTGGTGCCGCTATGTGCTTTTGTTATATCTTATCTGCAGAAACATCCGCAGTGGAACCGGCTGGTGGCAGAAGAAAAGGAATAGCTTTTTCAAAACGCATACAAGTAATAACGTATGAAAATTGTGGAAACCAATCGATTGATGGTGGAAGAAGCAACCGTTGAGGACGGAACCTTTTTCTATGCTTTACTGAATAGCCCGACCTGGCTGACGCACATTGGCAACCGTAATATCGCCTCTGTTGAAGATGCAGTTCAGTACGTCTTTACCCATTTAATAAAAAGCTATCGAGATAACGGTTTTGGTCTTTATAAACTGGTACTGAAAGAGACGGGCGAGCCAATCGGTATTTGTGGTTTTGTAAAACGAAACTACCTTTCGAATGCCGACCTGGGTTTTGCGCTGCTGCCAGCATACGAAGGCTTTGGGTATGCATACGAAGCTGCGGCAGGCGTTCTGCATTACGGCATTAACGAGCTTTCGCTTCAGCCTGTATTGGCTGTTACATCTGAACAAAATATAAGGTCGCAACGGCTGCTGCGTAAACTCGGCTTTATTTCAACCGGCACAGTACAACCAGACGCTGACAAACCAGCCTGGTTGTTATATTCTACCCAAAGCGAAGCCTGAAGATGCGCATCTTTCAGGCTGCGTTGCCGTTTCGTTACCTTTGCGCCTTAATTTTTTAGCATGGCAAAAATCGGGATTAATATTGCAACGGGCAGCCTTCAGAAAGAGGATATCATTGTCGGCATAGACTTGGGGACAACCAATAGTCTGGTTGCCATCATTCACCCGGAAACAGGCAAACCGGTAGCGTTGAAAGAGCACGACAGCAGCAGTCTGGTACCCAGTGTTATTCACTTTAGTAATGGAAATATAACGGTGGGTAATGAAGCAAAACAGTATTTAGAAACGGATCCTTCCAATACCATATTCAGCGCCAAACGGCTGATGGGAAAAAGCTACAACGATATAAAAGAGCACGCCGATTTTTACAGTTATCGCGTGATAGACGACAGTGAGGAAAGCCTGGTAAAAGTGCAGGTGGGCGCCACTTTTTACTCACCCGTAGAATTATCAGCCTTTATTTTAAAAGAACTAAAAGCACGCGCAGAGCACATCTTGAAAACGCCGGTAAGCCGTGCTGTCATTACCGTTCCGGCTTACTTTAACGATGCGCAACGCCAGGCAACCCGCGATGCCGGTAAGCTTGCCGGGCTTGATGTTCTTCGCATTGTGAACGAACCTACGGCAGCCAGTTTAGCCTATGGATTGGGGCTGCAGAAAGATGAAGAGAAAACGATTGCCGTATATGATTTAGGCGGCGGCACATTCGACATTTCGATATTAAAAATTACCGGCGGCATCTTTGAAGTGCTGAGTACAAATGGCGATACTTATTTGGGCGGTGATGACTTTGACAGGCTCATTGTCCGGCATTGGATGCAGCAGAAAAGCTATACTATAGAAGATTTTGAAAACGATGATTCGCTGATGCAATCGCTAAGGCTGAAAGCGGAAGAAGCTAAGAAAAAATTAAGCAGCGAAGATGCTTATTTAACTGGTGTTGAGCACGATTCATTCGGCATTTCGCGAAGCCAGTTTGAAGAACTGATTCAGCCATTAATACATAAAACCATTGATAGTTGCCGTGCGGCTTTGAAAGACGCCAACCTGCAAACCACCGACATTGATGTAGTAGTGATGGTGGGCGGCAGTACCCGCGTTCCCGCGGTAAAGAAAGCCGTAAGTGACTTCTTTGGAAAACCGGTAAACGACGAAGTAAATCCTGATGAAGTAGTGGCCTTAGGCGCAGCGGTGCAGGCAGATATTTTAGCGGGAAACAACAAAGACTTTTTATTACTTGATATTACTCCGCTTAGCCTTGGTATTGAAACCATGGGCGGCCTGATGGATGTATTGATACCTCGCAACAGTAAGATTCCGTCGAAAGCCGGAAGGCAATATACCACGCAGAAAGACGGGCAGGGAAGCATGCGCATCTCTGTTTTTCAGGGCGAGCGCGATCTGGTAAAAGACAATCGTAAGCTGGCTGAATTTAACCTGACCGGAATACCCGGAATGCCCGCCGGGCTGCCTAAAGTGGAAGTAAGCTTTCTCATCAATGCAGATGGTATTCTGTCGGTAAAAGCCAAAGAATTACGCAGTGGTGCAGAACAACAGATTGATGTGAAACCACAATATGGCTTAACTGATGCTGAAGTGGAAACCATGCTGCTGGACAGCATCACACACGCAAAGGCAGATATGACGGAGCGCGCTCTAATTGAAGCCCGCACCGAAGGCGAGCAAATATTAAGCATTACAGAAA
>CAZZZH010000108.1:0-11466 GCA_964658445.1 Ilyomonas sp. | reverse complement strand
TCTTCTTTGTTATCGGCTGACGAAATGACGGCGACTGCTCTTGCTATGCAAGCCCTGCAGATGGCACTGACATTAACCGATAAAAACCTCATTCATACTAAAACGGAAGAACTGAATGAAGTAACCAAACCCTTTGCGGAGCGCGCAATGGACAAGGCTGTAAGCGAGGCGTTGAGAGGAAAAAAAATAGAATAAACCGTGCGAATTCTGTGTGTGTAAACGTTTCGCTAAAACCTGAATATTACAAAAGCGTTGACAGTACTTCAGGGTAAAGCGGCACAATTTTGTACTCTTTAATAGAAACTAAGAATTGTGAAAAAGGATCAGGCATTTGTCACTAACCATATCAATAGAGTTCCCTTCCGCATTAGCATAACCGCGTTACTTTCCTGGATAACTGTAATGGTTGTAATCGGTATGTTTTGGGCAGGTGTAGCTGTGGTTTATAAGAAAGATTATATCCCTCACACTGTTGCTAAAATTGAACATAAGGAAAAGAAGTTTATAGCCGCGCATAAAGCTTTGCAGAAAAAGCTGACAGGCATTCGCAGTTTAGTATAACCGGCGCATTAATACAGTATTCATCCATCCCGCCTCGCAAAAATTGTGTACGGCAGGGTGGATTTTTATTATCAATCATTTATCAGCCAATGCTTTCTGTTCTTTGCCCTTTCCTGTACTTTCGCAGGCTGAAAATTTATGAAATACGAAAAAGAAATTAACCGGCGCAAAACATTTGCTATCATCTCTCACCCCGACGCTGGTAAAACAACACTGACAGAAAAATTTCTTCTTTTTGGCGGCGCCATACAAGTAGCCGGCGCTGTAAAAAGCAACAAGATAAAAAAGCATGCTACGAGCGATTTTATGGAGATTGAGCGCCAGCGCGGTATCTCTGTAGCCACGAGTGTGATGACATTTGAATACAAAGATTTCCTGATTAACTTATTAGACACGCCAGGTCACAAAGACTTTGCGGAAGACACTTATCGAACACTTACGGCGGTAGATAGCGTGGTGCTTGTTATAGACAGTGTGAATGGTGTGGAAGAGCAAACGCGCCGCCTGATGGAGGTATGCCGGATGCGCGATACGCCTGTAATTGTGTTTGTAAATAAATTGGACCGCGATGGTAAAAACCGGTTCGATTTGCTAGAAGAGATAGAAAAGGAATTGAATATTAGTCTTCACCCAATGACTTGGCCAATCAACAGCGGTAAAGAGTTTAAGGGTGTTTATAATTTAGATAATAAAAGCCTGCGGTTGTTTGCTGCCAGTACAAAAGCGGATGAAGAAGATACAATAGCAATCAGCGACATCAGCGATGCTTTGCTGGACGATAAAATCGGGGAGCGTGATGCAGCTACGTTGCGTGAAGATGTAGAGCTGATTGACGGTGTATATGGCAAACTAAATGTGAATGATTATTTAGAAGGTCAGGTAGCGCCGGTGTTTTTTGGCAGTGCCGTTAATAATTTTGGCGTGAAGGAAATGCTGGATACGTTTATCCGAATTGCACCGATACCCAGAGACAGGGAAACGAATGAACGGGAAGTAGGTGTTGATGAAGAAAAATTTAGCGGCTTTGTGTTTAAAATCCACGCTAACCTCGACCCTAAACACCGCGATAGGATAGCGTTTCTGCGCGTTTGCAGCGGCAGGTTCGAGCGGAATAAATACTATCACCACGTGCGCATGGAAAAGGAAGTGCGCTTTAGCAATCCGTACAGTTTTATGGCGAGAAGTAAAGACATTATTGAAGATGCGTATCCTGGCGATGTGGTGGGTTTGTTTGACACCGGCAACTTTAAAATCGGTGATACTTTAACCGAAGGCGAAGATTTTTATTTCACCGGCATTCCTTCTTTTTCGCCTGAAATTTTTAAAGAGTTGGTGAATAAAGATCCAATGAAAACAAAGCAACTTGAGAAAGGAATTTCGCAATTAACGGATGAAGGCGTGGCGCAGTTATTTACACAGTTTGGCGGCAATAAAAAGATAATCGGTTGTGTTGGCGACCTGCAGTTTGAAGTGATACAATACCGGTTGCTGCACGAATATGGCGCAGCTTGCGAATTCAGAACTTTGCCTTTCTACAAAGCCTGCTGGCTTACGAGCGGCGATGCGAAAAAGCTTGAAGATTTTTTGCGTTTCAAACAGCAGAACTCGGCAGCAGATAAAGATGGTAACCCGGTTTATTTAGCGCAAAGCGAATGGTTTTTGAATACAGAAATCCAGAACAACCCTGACATAAAATTTCACTTTACAAGCGAAATCAATAAATAAAAACGAATGCTTGATTATTGTTTTTTAAATTGACAATGGGTATCAAAAAAACGTATTAATACTCTCGCTGTACTCCTGTATAATTTTGTGGAGTAATCTTCATCAACTCTTTTTTCAGTTCATTATTTACCGGTAAGTTTTCAATGAAATGCCGAATAGTGTCTTTGTTTATACCATTGTTTCCACGTGTTAAATCTTTCAGTGCTTCATATGGGTTCGGATAATTTTCACGACGCAAAATTGTTTGTATCGCTTCTGCAACAACTGCCCAATTATTTTCTAAATCTTCATTCAATTTAACCTCGTTCAACACCAGTTTAGAAAGACCTTTTTGTAAAGATTTCACGGCTATCATGATGTGTGCAGCCGGCACGCCCAGATTGCGTAATACAGTAGAGTCGGTCAGGTCTCTTTGCAACCGGCTAATAGGTAGTTTAGCAGAAAGATGTTCTAATAACGCATTTGCAATACCCAGGTTTCCTTCTGCATTTTCAAAGTCTATCGGGTTTACTTTATGCGGCATGGCAGAAGAACCGACCTCACCTTTTTTGGTTTGTTGCTTAAAATAATCCATGCTGATATATGTCCACATGTCCCGGCATAAATTAATCAGGATATTATTTATTCGCTTCATCGTATCGAAGTGCGCAGAGAGCGAGTCATAGTGCTCAATTTGAGTAGTGTATTGGCTACGATATAAGCCTAATGTTTCATTCACAAATTCATCTGCAAACTTTATCCAATCATAGTTGGGAAAGGCAACGTGATGTGCATTAAAGTTGCCTGTTGCACCACCAAATTTGGCAGCAAACGGAATATTTTCAAACATCTTTACCTGTTGTTCCAAACGCTCAACAACCACCATGATTTCTTTACCCAAAATAGTCGGCGATGCAGGTTGGCCGTGGGTTTTAGCCAGCATAGGTATTGCTTTCCATTGTATAGCCAATCCTTTTAATTGCTGTTGCAATGTCTGAATAGAAGGCAAGTATTCTTTGTTCAAATAATCCTTCCAGCTAAGAGGAATTGCCGTATTGTTTATGTCCTGAGAAGTGAGACCAAAGTGCACCCATTCTCTCATCTCCTTTTCATTTGTGGCTTCTAGTTTCTCTTTGATAAAGTATTCAATGGCTTTTACATCATGGTTGGTAATCGCTTCGGTTTGCTTTATTTTTTCAGCATTACTGAGATCAAAATTTAAAACCATATTTCTTAGTTCATCGGTGCTCTCTTTAGAAAGAAAAAAGAAACCTTTGTCTGATAAAAGAATAAAGTACTCTACCTCTACATGAAGCCGGTACTTCATCAAAGCAAACTCTGAAAACCAACCGGAAAGGCGAGCGACTTGTTGATAATAGCGACCGTCGACAGGAGAAATAGCGGTGAGTGTATGTAAATCCATTACAACAAATAAAATGAACAATAAATGATGCTAAAAATACGAATAGAGACAACCGCACGAGGCTGATTGCTTTTCTTTGCACGCAAAAGTAAAACGATTGGATAAGATTAGAGTAGGTGCTGTTAGTTATTTAAACACAAAGCCGCTGTTGTACGGTATTGAAAGATCGGAAGCATTATTGAACCAGATAGAATTGATTACAGATTATCCATCTTCTATCGCCAACATGTTATTGAATGATGAGATTGACATGGGCCTGGTGCCGGTAGCCGTTATCCCTAAACTAAAAGAATATTTTATCGTTGGCAATCATTGTATTGGTGCTGAAGGTGATGTTGCCAGCGTATGTATTTTCAGCGATGTGCCGTTGGAAAATGTTGAAACTCTTTTGCTCGATTATCAAAGCCGCACCTCCGTAAATCTTTGTAAAGTACTGATAAAGAATTACTGGAAAATTAGTCCTTTTCTACAGGATGCCAAACAAGATTTCCGCAGGGATATTCAAGGCACTACTGCAGGTGTTGTTATTGGCGACCGGGCATTACAACAGCGGTTGCAATCGAAATATATTTATGATCTCGCTGGTGCGTGGAAAAGCTTTACAGGCTTGCCTTTCGTATTCGCAGCTTGGATAGCCAACAAGCCTTTGCCTGACAATTTTTGCACTCTTTTTAATGATGCTAATGCTGTGGGTTTGCAGCATCTGAATGCAGTGATAGAAGGGAACCCGTTCGACGCTTATTCATTAGAGACATACTATCAGAAAAATATCAGTTATACCCTTACTGATGAGAAGAAAAAAGGTTTGTTTTTGTTTTTGGATATGCTGGGGAAGTTGTAAGGGCATTAAGTAAGATTCTAAATCTTTAATGATATACAGCTTCTTTATATATTATTTCAAATTCATCTAAATAAAATTTCGCCTTTATCTGTCCTTCAAAATTTAGTTCAATATAATCAATTGCTAACTAATGCGGTGACATCAAGATTTGAACACTACCATAGAAGTTTTCTTAAGCTGATTAGAGGTTAAAAAAATTCTTTACAGATTGTTTGTGAATAAATCAGCTGACGTATATTGCTCCGCAAATCAATTACTAATGAAAAAACTTGTAGGCTTTTCTTCTTTTTTTGTCTTTATTATTTTCCTTTCGCTTCAGACAAGCATGAGTTCCTGTGAAAAAGATGTAACCACTTACGACACTGTTACCGTAACTAAAACAGACACTTTGACTCAAAACGACACGTTGGTAATAATGGATACAACGGTTACATTAGAACTCCTGACCGCAAATTCCTGGAAGATGCAGGAACTAAGAGGTGTTATTGGAAATGACATCACGTTTTACGAACGTGGTGGAACAAGTAATACCGAGAATTATGATAACGAATACATCCGCTTTAACGCTGATGGTACCGGTATACTCTATGATGCTGCTGGAACTACTCACAATATAACATGGGCATTCGCTGATGGAACGACTACAAAACTTACGTTTGTCGTATCCAATCCGCCTCCTATAGCAAGTCAGAATGTTGTTTACGAAAATTTACGCTATAAAAACAATACACTACTTTTTGATCAGTATTGGTCTTATAATGGCATCAATTCGCACGCACAGGCTGTAAGAGTGCCTTTTTAATGTAAAGAAATATTGCTTTCTGTATTTGTTACCTTTAAAATAGGATTTTAGATTAATATTCTATTTAATTTATATTTATAAAATCTTCCAACGCATAAATAAGTCATTGCAGATTCGCAATGACTTATTTATTTTCAAAGCCTTAATTTGCATATTGAAGTGTAAATAATTATGCATAAACGATGCGTATTAAATAACAATCCACGTAAGTTTATTGCATATAAAACCAAAGATAAAACTCACGAAAAACTTTCTGCGATAGAGTTTTCAAACCAATCGGTTTTACTCAAAAAGTTTAGGTATATCCTTACAAAATATTATGTTCTATGCATAAAACAGCCTCTATGGTTAATGACGAATTTAAAAGAGAATGACAAGTTTATTCGAATGAAGAAAATTTGTTAGTTTACTGCTATAAAGGATAACCTAAGCTTGACTTTTTGTCAAAGTTTTTTATGTTCGCAGAAAATCTTATGAGAATTTTTATTGCATTAGTTTTCTTCTGTTTACTGATTTCATTTTCGACCTAATCCTGCTAAAAGGATACTGCACCGACGACTATAGATACATTGGTGATTAGCCACGCTGACTCGCTTTATCATTCTGGAACTGTTTACATTAAAGATTCCAGTTCGATATTTGGTATGTGGATGGGAACGTACAATGTTACAAAGGGCCGATTCAAGGCAATCAGAATCTATATTATAGTTATGAATTGCATATAAAGTATATTATACCAATGGTGGGTACAGGGGATTAGGTCAAACCAACTATGCAAAAGGTAACTGGAGCTTAAGCGGAAATAATTTTCTGGCTCATATTGTAACGAAAATCTAAGTGATGCAGGGACGGCACAAACGGTTACAGGATCCTATGACAATACCGGTAAAAAGTTGTTTGGAATTGTTACTGATGATGGTGTTAATACCAGTGTTTTCAGCCGAACTTTAGTTTAGATAAAGTAGAATAGCCATATAACAACTATATCAATCGTGCTGTGGACACCAAACGCTTACCGAATATTTTGCATTCTCGTTTACCTATATTATTTACTAAGAATAAAAGAACGAGTAGATGTTGAAAAAGTTTTGTTTTTTTATAATCACTTTTGTGGTTGTAGTGACAAAATTAGCTGACCAAATGACATTTTAAAATGATTGGTAGACAAAAGTCTTTACCGGATGACTTATAATGTAAAATTGCGGGTCATGTGTGTTTGCTTATTATTGTTTATCAAATTGTAAATTTACCTTTGTTTTAATGACCTTGAATAATGATAAACTCTTTTATTAGTATTATTATTCCATGTTATAATCAAGGAACTTACTTAAAGGAAGCTTTAGCAAGCTTAGAACTATGTAACAAGAACTTATTTGAAGTAATTATTATAAATGACGGGTCGACAGATGACTATACCAATAGCTTTTTAAATAATTTAGAAAACAGTGGGTACAATGTTATTTCTCAGGAGAATCAAGGATTAGGAGCAGCAAGAAATGCCGGGATAAAGAATGCGACGGGTGATTATATTTTACCCTTAGATGCTGATAACAAAATATATCCCGCTTACATTACCAAAGCAATTGAAATCATGAATAACAATGATGATATTGCCGTAGTTTATGGTAATGCTCAATACTTCGGAGACAGAGAAGGTGTTCTAAAACCAAAAGCATTCAATCTACAAAGATTAATGTTAGGTAATTATATAGATGCATGTGCTGTTATAAGGAAATCATCTTTGGAAGCAGTTGGATATTATGACAATATGAAGATTATGGGTTATGAAGATTGGGACTTGTGGTTGCGAATGGCCTTTGGCGGTTATAAATTTTTTTATATTGACGAAGTGCTTTTCGAATATAGAGTTTCAAAAAACTCTATGATGCGTACTTTAAATGCAGATATAAAAAAGCAAAATGAAATTGAAAGGTATTTAATGAAAAAATTCTCCGACAAACTCGATCTTGAGTTTGTTAGAGATTACTTTATTTACAAGTTTAAAAAAAAACCATTTCGTTTCATGTATAGGTTAGGATTGCGAAAGTTTTTTCCAAACTATTACCTTAAATTAGTTAGGACTAATAAAATATATAATGGGTTAATCCATGATAGAATCTAAACAGTATACCCAAGATTTCTTCACGAACCTGGAATCTCGCTCATATAGCTCCGCAAAAGAGGTCTTGCTGGTATTGAATAAATTTATACAGCCAAAAAGCATAATTGATGTTGGTTGCGGAACAGGCATGTGGTTAAAGGTTTGGGACGAACAATTTAACGTAAAAGATTATTTAGGCATTGAGGGGCCGTATCTTAACCCTGAGATGGTAAAAATTCCGTTGACCAAAATTATTTTTAAGGACTTAAAAAGCAAGATAGTGCTGGATAGAAAGTTTGATCTGGCAATGTCCTTAGAAGTGGGTGAGCATTTACCACATGAACACGCAGAGGATTTTATTAAGATGCTAACTGATTTTAGCGATGTCATACTTTTTTCTGCCGCACTACCTCAACAAGAAGGTACCTATCATATTAATGAACAGTTTCCTGAATATTGGGCCAATCATTTTCAAAAGTTCAATTTTATCCCGGTAGACTGTATTAGACCTGAAATTTGGAACAACTCTAAAATAGAATACTGGTACCAACAAAATTGTTTGCTGTTTGTAAGCAAGAAAGTTATCGATAACTATCAGTTATTATCAGAAATCTCAAAATTTACAAAGCCTGATTATCTCACTAGAATCCATCCTTACCTATATGGTTTAAAAGTAAAATACATGAACAATACCAAATCATGGTTAGGTTACATAAATTGGAAATGGTATATGTTCAAAATAAAATACTTAAAAAACGATGCAAAATGATCTTAGAGAAGAAGGCTTGAATAGATTAACATACAAAAGCTTTTCCATTCATAATCAACATTACATCGTCACCTCTTTTATTATTGCAGATATAAAAGAGGCAATCGTAAAATATGCAAAAGGAGATATTCTCGATATCGGCTGCGGAAATAAACCATACGCCCGATTCTTCGATGGTTACATTACTAAATATGTAGGATGCGATATTGTTCAAAGTAGCGAAAAAGTGGTTGATTTCCTTTGTCCCGCTAATGAGCTTTGTTTTGATGACAACTCCTTTGACACTATATTTTCCACACAAACAATGGAACATGTAGCAGATCATCAGGGGATGGTTAGCGAAACTTATCGAGTGTTAAAAAAAGGTGGCTTTGCCATATTTACCGTACCATTCAATTGGGAACTACATGAAGAACCCTACGATTTCTTTCGGTTTACCAAATATGGTTTAACGAATCTGTTTGAGAGAAATGGTTTTAAAGTTGTCTATGTCAAATCAAATGGAGGGAAATGGGCGTCAATATTTCAGCTATGGTTGAATGTACTTTTTTCGACGAGGAAGTACGTTACTCTAAGATCAAGAGTCATTAAATTTTTATTAGTCAATTTAAAATTGGTAATAGTTTATAACAGGTTTTCAGTTTGGCTGGACAAGCGTTTTTTTGATGATGTTCTTACCTTAAATTATATAATTATTGCCCAAAAGCTTTAATTTCAGATAAGCTTTGCCAAACGGTTTTTACTTTAATCGCTATATCATTTCAAATTGCATTGAAATTGCTTTGATAAATTTATTATCATAATATTACTCTATTGGCGAAAGTCCTACTTATTTTTACTTGTTTTGAAAGTATAATCTATCCAACCTTTTATAATGTATGAAAGAGTTTTAAACTTCTTTTTTCCATAAAATAAATTATTTTTTATCCGGTTCAGCAAAGCATTGCGGTCCTCAATAATGTCTAAAGGAAAGTCTTTTTTGAAGCGATGATTCATATAAAGATAATTCCGGGTCATGTAATATATCCGTTGGGGTGAATGCAAAGACCGCTTTGTGAACTTCATGCTTTTTAAGGATCTGTGTCGAGATGATGTACCTAAAGAATGATGTAAAAAGATATTTTGAAACCGTACAACGAGATAATTCATTAATCTTGCGCGATAACAATAATCATGATCTACCTCATCAATAAAAAGCCTTTCTTCAAAATCACCAACCTCTAAAAATAAGTGAAGATTAAGAATACTGCCCGAGGTAATCAGTTTATTTTTTTCAATTGGCATGCAGGTTTTATTGTTCTCATCTTCTTCTTCATACTCCACCCCAAACATAGTTGTTCTGTCTTTATCCAAAAAACCCTCAACGCAGAGAAAATAATTTTCCAGCTCTCCCTCTTCAAATCTTGAATCCTGATCCATTGTCAATAGCCAATTATAACCTTCGCTAATTGCCAACCGCGCAGCTTCATTCAGGCGCTTGGCGATGCCTTTATTAGCACTATCATAAAGGACTTGTATTTTATTATCAGCCAGTAATTGTGAAGCGATCGAACTCATTTTGTTTTCCGTATTGTCGGCTACATATAGCTTGCCGATATGCGGAAGGTATGATTGAATGTTGGTTAATACATCTTCATCCGGATGATAAAGTATTACTACGCCTGCAACTGTCATACTTTTATTTGGAGACAAAAATAATAGAGCCAAAGAAACTTATACAATTTGAATCTGCCTTACATTTGGCGCAACCGAGAACTAAAAATCCATTTATGATTAAATTTGCCTTTTTGCTTTCATTGTTAGCTACGCTTATTATTGCCGGTTGTCAGAAGGAAGCAGCATCTGATAGTTTTGACAATAGTGAATTGAAAACACAAAATTCAGGATTTGAAAACCTGAGCACGGGCAAAACCGTGTCAACAGCGCACTGGTATGGCAGCTATTCCGATGTGATAGACGTTATTACCGACCCGGATGGAGATCCAGATGGAAATCCAGATACGGGTGGACCTGATGCCAATCAGATTACAGTAAGTGACAGCAGCTTTATAAAAAATGGAGTGGCTGAACTTCCAACATTGCCGTATCAATTTTCCTATTCCAACATCGCGTTTGACATACCTTCCAACTACAACATTTCGGGAGATAGTTTGATCTATGAAGTCGTTGCTAAAAACCCGACTGTTGGCAGCTTTTACGATTATGACGTAGTACTAAGCCTGACAGGTTCTCTGCATTCTGCCAATTTGCATTTTGTAGCGGATGCGTCTGCCCAACAATACACTCAATACACAATTGGCAATGCTTCTTATACTAATATTCCTGCTCTTGTTAATTACTTTAGCGACTTTAAAACCATCAAACTGGTGTTAAAGAAAAACCAAACAGCTGCGTATGTAAACAATGTCCTGCTTTTTAAATTTAACTATAAAGCACTTAACCAAATCGGCAGATTACAAACCATAAATGTTTCCGGAAAAGGTTATGTGATTGTAGACAATGTAAAGCTTACGAACAGTGTTACCAATAAAAAAATATTGACCGAAGATTTTAATACCGACGGTAAAAGTCATACTATTTTCTATTAGCCTTACAAAGTACTCTTTAGCATAAAAAAGCTGCTATCAATTAGAGATAGCAGCTTTTTATTGCAGTTTCTTTTACAGTTTTACTTGGGAAACAAAACGAAGTAAAAAGCTGTCATTCTTTATACACAAAACAAATTCAATTATCGTTGTGTACCGATCAATACGCCAAGTACACCGCCCAGCAATACACCACCGCCAAAGGCTTTCAGTTTATCAGCTCGGTCTCTTTTGATTCGGTCGTCTGCACGGTCGCGTTCCCAAGAACCGATGTGTCGATCATTGTGATAATCATCCCGATGGCGGTCATCTTTTCTATAAGTGCCTTCCCATTCATTACGCGATCCTTCTTGGTTGATACGAGCTTGGTCGTCCCGCCTTTCATCGCCGCTTTGCATTTCTACAGCATGGTCAGGGCGACGGTTTATACCATCATTAGTATAAACGCGGTTATCGTATACAGACGCATTCGTATTATCATCGTAAGGCTTATTTCTCTGTGCAAACAAAAAAGAGAAAGACAATAAAGTCATAGCCAGTGTAAACATCTTTTTCATAAATCATTGTTTTAAATTGTTATGAAAATGAGATGATAAACAGGCTTATCCGTTTAAGTAAACCCATGTTAATGAGCAGTGAATATGTTTGATTGAAAGGATCAATAATACAAAAGTCTGCAC